>JBAUHN010000034.1:0-16693 GCA_049680295.1 Sulfitobacter sp. | reverse complement strand
CTACTACACTGCCCTGCTGGAGAACGACGAATATTCTCCGATTCGCCCCTTGGTGGATTGGCTGAACTACAACGGCTTCACGATGGTGACGAAGGCGGCCAAGGAATACACCGACAGCATGGGTCGCCGTAAGGTCAAGGGCAACATGGACATCGAGCTTGCCGTCGATGCCATGGAATTGGCACCGCGGGTCGACCATATCGTGTTGTTTTCAGGGGATGGGGATTTTCGACCTTTGATCGAAAGTCTGCAACGCCAGGGCGTGCGTGTATCTGTGGTGTCTACGATCCGCAGCCAGCCGCCAATGATCTCGGATGATCTGCGCCGTCAAGCAGACAACTTCATCGAGCTGGAAGAACTCAAAGATGTGATTGGTCGCCCTCCGCGCGAACATCCCACAGAGCCGATCCAGCAGGACTGACACAATTGCACGGGCCGGGCTGGACCTGGCCCGTGCAAACCCTTACCTCAGGGACAGACCCCGGAGGCCACAATGACCAAATCCCCCCTGACCGTCTATCTTGCAGCACCGCGCGGGTTTTGCGCAGGGGTTGATCGCGCCATCAAGATCGTCGAATTGGCGCTTGAGAAATGGGGCGCGCCGGTCTTTGTACGACACGAAATCGTACATAATAAATTCGTCGTCGACGGCTTGCGCGACAAGGGCGCCGTCTTTGTCGATGATCTGGCTGACTGCCCCGATGACCGCCCGGTGATCTTTTCTGCACATGGCGTGCCGCGCACCGTTCCCGCTGCCGCCACGGCCCGCGAAATGGTTTTCGTCGACGCCACCTGCCCTTTGGTCAGCAAAGTCCATATCGAGGCCCAGCGCCACCACGATAACGGGCTGCAGATGATCATGATCGGCCACGCCGGACATCCCGAAACCGTCGGCACAATGGGCCAGCTGCCCCCGGGTGAGGTGCTGCTGGTTGAAACCACAGCCGATGTGCCGGACCTTAATGTGCGCGACCCTGCGAAACTGGCCTATGTAACGCAAACGACGCTCAGCGTCGATGACACCGCCGATGTTGTCGCCGCCTTGAAGACGCGGTTTCCGTCCATCGTCGGCCCTCACAAGGAAGACATCTGCTATGCCACCACAAACCGTCAGGAAGCGGTCAAAGCCATCGCGCCGAAATGCGATGCGATCCTAGTAGTAGGCGCACCCAATTCATCCAATTCAAAACGACTGGTCGAGGTTGGTTCGCGGGCCGGGTGTAAGTATTCACAACTTATTGGCCGTGCAACAGATATTGACTGGCGCGCATTGGACGGCATCAATTCAGTTGGGATAACCGCCGGGGCATCCGCGCCCGAGGTGCTGATAGACGAGGTCATCGCCGCCTTTGAAGCGCGCTATGATGCGATCATCGAGCCGGTGGAAACAGCCAAGGAAAACGTCGAATTCAAAGTGCCCCGCATATTGAGAGAACCGGCATGAGCGATGATGAGACCCTGAAAGTCTACGCCCGCAAAGCGCAGGACTATGCCGACCTGACCAACGCAGACAGTCAGGCAAACCGATTGTTGACCGCTTTCATCAGCGCGTTGCCTCAGGCCGGGCATGTTCTGGACCTTGGGTGCGGGCCGGGAACCTCAGCGGCTGTCATGGCGGATGCTGGTTTCAAAGTGACGGCAACGGACGCAGTGCCTGAAATGGTCAACATGGCAGCACAGCACCCCGGCGTCACAGCGAAAGTAGCCAGTTTCGACGACATAACCGGGACGGCGATCTATGACGGGATATGGGCCAACTTCAGCCTCCTGCACGCAAGTCGCGAAGATATGCCGCGACACCTTGCCGCCCTGGTGACAGCCTTAAAACCGAACGGCATTTTCCATATCGGCCTGAAAACCGGTACCGGCAGCAAACGCGACACCCTGGGCCGTCTCTACACCTACTACACAGATGCCGAACTGACCGGACTGCTTAACGACGCCGGATTGACCGTGACAGATCGGACAACCGGGCGCGAAAAGGGGCTGGACGGCGTCGACGCAGATTGGATATCCCTGCGCGCACATGCCTAGATTATTCGCCTACACAGACGGTGCCTGCAGCGGCAATCCCGGCCCCGGTGGCTGGGGCGCTTTGCTGCGCGCGATGGACGGTGACACTGTTGTGAAAGAACGTGAACTTAAAGGCGGAGAGGCAGACACCACCAACAACCGGATGGAGCTACTGGCCGCAATCAACGCCCTCGAAACACTGGCACGTGGCACCGAGATCACAATTGTCACTGACAGCAACTACGTTAAAAACGGCATTACCAGCTGGATTTTCGGGTGGAAAAAGAACGGCTGGAAAAATGCCGCCAAAAAGCCCGTTAAAAACGTGGAGCTATGGCAACGCCTTGATGCCGAAAACGCCCGCCACAATGTTACCTGGGAATGGGTAAAAGGCCATGCAGGCCATCCCGAAAATGAGCGCGCAGACGCATTGGCGCGTGCTGGCATGGCGCCGTATAAATCCAAATGACCCTGTTATCGCTGCTTGATTATGCATCCGTTTTGATCTTTGCTCTGACCGGCGCATTGGTCGCCAGCCGTGCGCAGCTCGACATAGTCGGGTTTGCCTTTGTCGCCAGTTTGACAGCCGTTGGCGGCGGCACGGTGCGGGATGTTTTGCTGGATCGCAATCCGGTTTTCTGGATGGCTGAACCGAATTACATCGCCGTCACCTGTACGGCAGCGCTGATGGTATTTTTCACCGCACACCGCTTTGAAAGCCGTTTGCGCAGCCTGATCTGGCTTGACAGTTTTGCCCTGGCCGTCGCGGTTGCAGCCGGCACCGGTGTTGCCTTGTCCCTAGAACAGCCATCGACTGTTGTTGTAATCATGGGGGTGATCACCGGATGCATGGGCGGCCTGATGCGCGACGTCGTCGTCGACGAAGTGCCCATCGTCCTGCGTCAGGGCGAGTTGTATGTCACGGCCGCATTTGCCGGTTCCCTTGTGGCGGTGAATGCAGCGCCGTACTTTGAAAACAGCCTGGTGCCATTGGCCCTATGTGCCGCGATTACATGGGCCCTGCGCGCCGGATCATTGCTGTTCGGGTGGAGCTTGCCCGCCTACAAAGGCCGCCCGCCCCGAACCTGAATCGGTTATCCCGCCTGTGGCTTAACGACGCCAATGCGTTGGCACGATCACCAAGGCGCCAATCGACGATACAATCGCATTCGCGCCGGGGCTGGAAAACCCAATCCCAAACATGATCCGCACGAAATAAAACAAGAACGCCCCACCGACGCAGATAATAATCGACGGCAAAATTCCGTTCTTGGTAAATCCCGTTCGTTCGGTCAGATATCCTACAAGGCCTGCAATCACGACCGTACCCATCAAAACGCCGAACATGTCTATCTCCTCAGAGCCGGGTACCAGCGACCAGCGGCCAGCCATTTACGAAATCTTCCGCATCTTGCGCGGCTTTTCCTGCACGCTGCAACCGCACAAGTGCGACCGAGCCGGATTTACACGCCACCCGCAACGGGGTGTCCAGAACCTCGCCCGGATCGCCGTGCCCTTCTGCCAGCTGCGATGCCAATACCTTGATCCGCGCACCACCATGTTCAAACCATGCGCCGGGAAACGGCGATAGGCCCCGGATCAGCCGGTCCACCTCAACCGCAGGCCTGTTCCAGTCGATAAGCGCCTCGGATTTGTCGATCTTTGCGGCATACGTCACGCCAGCCTCAGGTTGTGGCTCCGGCGACAAAGCGGGCAGACGGTCCAACGCCTCCACGATCAATGCAGCACCTCGTTTGCTTAACCGATCATGCAGGTCCTGCGTTGTCTCATCCAAACCGATTTTGGTGGCCGCGCGCAAAAGCACCGGCCCCGTATCCAATCCGGCCTCCATCTGCATGATGCAAACACCGGTTTCAGCATCGCCCGCCATGATCGCCCGGTGAATGGGTGCAGCCCCCCGCCAGCGCGGCAACAGGCTGGCATGAATATTCAAGCAGCCAAATGCAGGCGCATCCAATACCGGTTGTGGCAAGATCAACCCGTAGGCGACGACAACGGCAACATCTGCCTGCAACGCTGCAAAATCGGCATGCGCATCCTCTGCCTTTAATGACGTCGGATACCGTACCTGCAACCCCAAGGTTTCGGCCAATTGCTGCACCGCGCCGGGACGGTCCTTTTTACCCCGACCGGCCGGACGCGGTGGCTGACAATAAACGCAGGCAATGTCATGCCCTGCATCCATTATGGCTTGCAAAACAGGCGCCGAAAAAGCAGGCGTACCCATAAAGATGATCCGCATCTTGCGATCTCCCGATCTTTGCGTCGACACTGTCCTGCCCGGCGCCTAACCCGCCTGCTTGCGCGCCTTGCGTAGCAACATGTCGCGCTTTACTTTGCTTAGGTTGTCGAAAAACATCTTGCCTTGCAGATGGTCAATCTGATGTTGAACGCTGGTGGCTTCCAGCCCGACAAATTCGCGACGCACAACCATTCCGGTCTCATCCATAAACCGTACTGTCACACCCCGCGGGCGTTTGATCCTGGCCGAAACACCGGGCAGATTGGGGCTGGCCTCATCATGCGCGTTCAATATCGCCGAAGCGTCCAGGATTGTCGGGTTTGCCAGTCGGATCCGGCGCGACCGATCCGATGTTGCATCGACAACAGCCAGTTGCAGCGCAATCCCGATCTGAGGTGCGGCCAGCCCGACGCCGGGCATCGCATCCATCGTATCAATCATATCTTGCCAGATTGCCCTGATATCATCGGTGATGTCTGGCACAGGGGCAGCGGCGGTGCGCAACCGCGCGTCGGGCCATGGAATGCATCGCCTGACCGTCATGTCACCGCGTCCTTGTAATTTGAGAGCACGCGCGCGCAATCACCCGACCTTAAGTGATCAAGTGTCACAACACCGTCCAGATGGTCGATCTCATGCTGTACGCAAGTTGCCCCAAACCCATCAAAGCATTGCACAACACGCGCACCACTTAGCGCGGTCCAGACCATTTGAACCTGCACAGGACGCCTAACAAATGCACTGATTCCGGGCAGGGACAGACAACCTTCTTCGGTCTCGGCACTGTCCTCGGACACTTCCTGCAGCATCGGGTTTATGCACACCAAAGGATCAGACCGCCCGTCCTTCCACCCAATATCCATCACAAACAATCGCACCATGGCCCCGACCTGAGACGCCGCTAACCCGCGCCCGGATGCCGCATACATGGTCTCCAGCAGATCCGCCGCCAATCCTTCGATCTGCGGTGATATCGCCGCGACCGGCGTACATGTTTCCGCCAGACGCGCATCAGGCCATTTCAGGACCGGCAGCACACTCATGTCCGCGCCAGCTCACGTTTCATCTTGACCATCTTCCGTGTGATCATTTGCCGCCTCAGCGGTTTGAGGTAGTCAATAAACAGCTTGCCATCCAGATGATCTATCTCGTGCTGAACGCATGTCGCCCACAGCCCATCGAAGTGTTCACTTTGTTCAACCCCGTTACGGTCAATCCAGGCCACATCCACTTCGGCCGGACGGGTCACGTCCGCAAATTGCTCGGGGATCGACAAACAGCCTTCTTCATAGACATTGGTCTCATCCGAGGTCGCGATCACTTTGGGGTTAAACATAATCATCGGACGCGGCGCATCGCCTTCGGTTTTGACGCAATCCAAGACGATCAACCGCTGCAACACCCCAACCTGAGGGGCCGCCAAACCAACGCCGGGCGCATCATACATCGTCGCCAACATGTCATCGGCCAGCGCGCGCAGGTCATCCGTCAAATCCGAGATCGGCTCACAGCTCTTTTTCAGGCGCGGGTCGGGGTGCAAAATAATATTCCGTTTCATAAAGTTGATTTATGCCATGATCTGCGCCTTCGCAACATCAGTGGGTCTTGCCCTCACCGCGTTTCCCGGTAGCTTGCGCAAAAATCACCGTCAGGAGAAGATTTAATGAGTTTCGACGAAATAATCGACCGGCGCGGCACGCACAGCTCAAAATGGGACACGATGGAGAAAAATTATGGCGTGTCCAACAAGGACGGCATCGCCATGTGGGTGGCAGACGCCGATTTTCGCCCCCCCCAGGTGGTGCAAGACGCGCTGCAAACCATGCTGGATCACGGCATCTACGGATACTACGGCGACGAAGGCGAGTATCGGTCCGCCATCGGCTGGTGGATGGAAAATCGCCATGGTTGGAAAATTGACTCATCGTGGATTTTTTCTACCCATGGTTTGGTCAATGGCACCGGCATGTGTATCGAGGCGTTTACCGCACCGGGCGATGGCATCGTGCTGTTCACGCCCGTCTACCATGCCTTTTCCCGCGTCATCAAAGCCGCCGGTCGCCGGGTCGTCGAATGCCCGCTGGTACAGGTTGAGGGCCACTACGAAATGGATTTCGATGCTTACGACAGCATGATGAACGGATCCGAAAAAATGGTGATCCTGTGTTCGCCGCACAACCCCGGCGGCCGGGTCTGGAGCCGCGCTGAGTTGCAAGCCGCGGCGGATTTTGCCACACGCCATGATCTGATACTGGTATCGGACGAAATTCACCACGATTTGGTGATGCCCGGTCACACGCATATACCTATGGCCAAAATCGACGGGGTCCAAGACAGGTTGGTCGTGATGACCGCAACCACCAAGACGTTCAATATTGCAGGCGCTCACATCGGCAATGTCATCATCCAGGACCCGGATTTGCGCGCGCGTTTTGCGACCCGCATGACGGCAATGGGGATGTCCCCCAACTCATTTGGGCTGTTTATGGCAACCGCCGCCTACGCGCCCGAAGGGGCGGCCTGGGTCGACGAATTGGTCACATATCTGGATGGCAACCGGAAGATTTTCGACGCCGCCGTTAACGCAATTCCCGGTTTGAAGTCGATGCCACTACAAAGCACCTATCTCGCCTGGGTCGATTTCGATGCAACCGGCATGGCCCGCGAAGACTTTATCGCGCGGGTGCAGAACGACGCCCGCATCGCGGTGAGCCACGGAACCGCATTTGGTACCGGGGGCGAGACCTTTCTCAGGTTCAATTTCGCGACACAAAGATCCCGCATCATAGAGGCCTGTGAAAGGTTGAAAACCGCCTTCGGCGATCTTCAATAACCCAAAAATCGCCCTAGCGATTATGCGTCAGCAACGCTGTTGGCGCCTTTTCGCTCAGCTCAAAATCAAGGGCGGGCCGGTCTGCAATTGGCGTGGCCCGCTTGAATTCATACTGCATCTCGCCGTCGTCCTCATCACTCGCGACGATCAGGCACTCGAACAAGTGGTTGGCGCCATCATATAGATCAACCAACCCGCGCAGATGCGGCGCATCTTCGGCGTCCAGTGCAAAACCGGTCTTCCACATGCGTAAAACCGGGTGAATTTTGTCATCAACCATCAGACGCAATCGCGAAGATTTTCGCATTCCTGCGATCCTGGCCGCGTTCAAACCCGCTTGAATTTCCTTAGAAAAAATCGCTTCCATATCAAAACCTCATCTCCCCGGATCTTAAGCCTCGCATCAAATGAATGAATCGCAAGCTAAGATTTCACAACTTTGCATCGTCCCTTTGTGCATTTCGGCAGAGCTTTTGCGCGCATTTCGCAGTGGTCAGCGCAGATCACACTGCCTAAGTTAGTGAAAGAAATAGGAGATTTCACATGGGATTACTTGTGGACGGGGTCTGGCATGACCAGTGGTATGACACCCAAAAAACCGGCGGAAAGTTCCAGCGCGCGGATGCCAAATTCCGAAACTGGGTCACAGCAGACGGCAACGCAGGTCCCGGCGGAACTGCCCAATTCCCAGCCGAATCAGATCGTTACCACCTATACGTGAGTTTTGCCTGCCCCTGGGCCCACCGCACATTGATCTTTCGCAACCTCAAAGCTTTGGCGGACCACATCAGCATAAGTGTCGTACATCCAGATATGCTGAGCGACGGATGGACATTTGACGCAAGTACCAGCGGCGCAACCGGCGACACGCTTTACGGCCTGCCTTTTGCACGCGATATCTATAACAAAGCTGATCCAGGTTTTTCCGGGCGCGTCACAGTTCCTGTTCTTTGGGACAAGAAGCAACAAACCATCGTTTCTAACGAATCCTCCGAGATTATCCGCATGCTGAATTCGGCTTTCGATGGCATAACCGGCAATACCGACGATTTCTGGCCGCAAAACTTGCGCGACGCAATCGAACCGGTGAACGACCGGATCTATGACACCGTTAACAACGGCGTTTACAAAGCCGGGTTTGCGACCAGCCAGGACGCCTATGATGCCGCTGTGGCACCCCTTTTTGACACATTCGACTGGCTTGAATATCGTCTCGGGGACAACCGATATCTGATGGCCGACAGGTTGACCGAAGCGGATTGGCGCCTGTTCACCACGTTGATCAGATTTGATCCGGTCTATCACCTGCATTTCAAATGCAACAAAAAGCGCCTGATAGATTACCCAAACCTCTGGGCCTATACCCGCGAGTTATATCAAATGCCGGGTATCGCCGAGACGGTCAATTTCGACCATATCAAACGTCACTATCATTATAGTCACGATTCAATAAACCCGCACCGGATCATACCGGTTAACCCGGATATTGACTACGACAGCCCACATGGGCGCGGCTAGAGTCCTGACCCTAAGACGCGATGTCTTGCGATCCGTAATGTTCCACCATCGCCGCCAGATCTTCGGGCGGGGTGCTGCTAGGCAGGAAGGCGCAGGCATTGGGCGAATGCGCGAAGATTGACCCATCCGAAAAGAACGACGTGTTTGTCACGAAAATGATCTGCGTCCCCGGTTGGCGATAGCTTGCATAATCGGCAACCGCCAAGGCGCTGCCATCTGCCAGAACCAGATCAAGCACGATAATCTGCGGCGCATTGACGGATAAGTGATGTATGGCGTCGACCTGTCCGGCAGCACAGGTCACATTCATACCTTGCCGTTCAAGATGCTTTTGCCAAATAGTACCAAGTTCGCGTCGACTTTGGACAATTAGGACATTCATTGCGATCCCCCGCTGGAACAACTCCAACTTAACTAAAAACACACTGATCAGTACGTCGCCTCAAAACCTTAACAAAAGGTTAACCAAATTTTCCTGTGCTTAACAATTCAGTGCAGGCTTGAAAAACCGGCTGGTTTACGCTTTCTGCGGTCTCAACAGCGGCAACGAGACGCCGACACCTTTAGGTTAGGCAAGACAGTGGCACATTCCAATCGTGATCATGGCGGCAAACTGGACAGCGCCATTGCGCAATTTGGCGGCACCCGCAGCGATTGGGTCGATCTCTCTACAGGGATAAATCCTGTCGCCTATCCATTGCCCACTTTGCCCGCAGACATCTGGACAGCCTTGCCAGACGTAACTGCCCAAGCCACACTGTTCACGGCTGCCCGCCAGTTTTGGAACGTCCCCGACAGCGCTGACATCGTTGCCGCAGGTGGTGCATCAGCGCTGATTGCACAAATTCCAACCCTGCGTGCAAAGGCTGAAACCGCAGTGATATCCGGCCCGACATACAACGAACACGCCGCCGCGTTTTCAACGCACGGCTGGCAGGTAACCGAGACAGGCCGCGCCACTGCTCAGGTTGTCGTACACCCCAACAACCCCGACGGGCGCATATGGACAGCGGGTGATTTATTCGGCGACCTGACGGTCATCGACGAAAGCTTTTGTGATGTGATGCCCGATGCCAGCCTGATTGCGCAATCGGCGCGCCCCGGCACAGTGATCCTGAAAAGCTTTGGCAAGTTTTGGGGGCTGGCTGGCGCGCGCCTTGGCTTTGCGATCGGTGACCCTGATCTGATCGCCGGGTTGCGCGACAGGCTTGGTCCCTGGGCCGCATCAGGCCCGGCACTGCACATCGGGGCCGCAGCCTTGCAAGACCGGTCATGGGCGGATGCCACACGCGTCAGGCTAAGGGCCGATGCAGATAAGCTTGATGACCTGATGATTGCTGCTGGCGCTAAGGTGGTGGGCGGTACCACGCTCTTTCGGCTTTATGATCTGGCCGAGGCATCGCAATGGCAGCGACGTCTGGCAAAGCATTACATCTGGACGCGGGTCTTTCCTTACAACGCCCGATGGCTCCGGCTCGGGCTTCCGCATCCTGACCAATGGGCAAAGGTTGAGGCCGCTCTGGCATGACCTTTGCTTGTCTTTTGATTTTCGCGATGCTGTTGGATCGCATTTTTGGCGAGCCGATTTGGCTTTGGTCGCGCGTCCCACATCCCGCCGTCCTGATGGGACGGATCGTTGGTTGGTGTGATGTCACGCTGAACCATGGCCCCGTGCGACGCCTCAAAGGGCTTGTGGTGATAACACTTCTCGTCATGGCAGGGTTGGCTATCGGCTGGTTCCTCAGCCTGTTTGGCCCACTGGCTGAAATCATCATCGCGGCGGTTCTGTTGGCGCAGAAATCGCTTGTTGACCATGTGAAAGACGTCGCATCCGGGCTGCGCATGTCTGTGCGCCAAGGCCAACGCATGGTCGCGCGTATCGTCAGCCGTGACACCGCCGAGATGGATCAAAGCCGCATTGCGCGCGCCACAATCGAAAGCGCCGCCGAGAACCTGAGCGACGGGGTCATTGCGCCTGCATTTTGGTTTATAATCGCGGGCTTGCCGGGAATGGTCGCTTATAAATTCATCAACACCGCCGACAGCATGATCGGTTATCGTACTGAAAAATACAGTGATTTCGGGTGGGCGGCGGCGCGTTTGGATGATCTGGTCAACTGGATCCCCGCCCGGCTGACAGCTGTTTTGATTGCGGTTCCTGCGGGTGTCTTTGATCGTAAGTCCATTCAGTCCGATGCGGCCTTGCACCGATCGCCAAACGCCGGCTGGCCCGAGGCCGCAATGGCCCGCGCCTTGAATGTCGCGCTTGCCGGACCTCGCGCTTACGATGGCGTCATGCAGCAGTTTAGCTGGGTCAACCCGGACGGTCAGCGCTACCTGAGCGCACAAAATATTGACGACGCGGTACAAATGCTCTGGAATGCATGGACCTTTGCGTTATGTTTGGTCGTGATTTTGGCATTAGTATTTTGACGATAGATAGGATGTACATGCGCCTGATTTCTTCCCTTTTCGCCCTGACGCTGTCTATTGTACCGGCCGTGTCTCAGGCGGCTTGCGGTGGCTCATTTCGCAGCTTTGTCGACGGGCTAAAATCCGAAGCCGCAGCTTATGGCCACGCACCAGACGCCATCGACCGCTTTTTCAGGACCACCCGCCAGGACCCCGCCGTGCTGCGCGCCGACAAAGCCCAGGGCGTGTTCCAACGCCCGTTTATCGACTTTTCGCGGCGCCTGATCTCGGCGGATCGCCTTAACCGAGGCCGCAGCAACGCGCAAAAATACGCTAATGTGTTCGACCGCATGGAAAGTGAATACGGTGTCGACCGCGGCGTGCTGCTGGCTTTCTGGGCATTTGAGACGGATTTTGGCGCCTTTCAGGGCGATTTCAATACCGCCAATGCGCTGGTGACCCTGGCACATGATTGCCGCAGGCCCGACTTGTTCCGCCCACAGATCTTCGCCGCATTGGAACTGTTTGAGCAGGGCAAATTTGACCCCGCAGCCACGACAGGCGCCTGGGCCGGAGAAATCGGAATGGTGCAGATGCTGCCCCGCGATATACTGGAAAACGGCGTCGATGGTGATGGCGACGGGCAGGTATCTCTCAAGAAATCCGCGCCAGATGCGCTGTTGTCAGGTGCCAAGATGCTGCAACACCTTGGCTGGCGGGCGAATGAACCCTGGATACAAGAGGTGGCTGTCCCCGCAGGCTTTGACTGGTCCCAAAGCGGTATTGATACCGTCAAAACGGTGACAGAATGGGCCGCGATGGGCGTCTCACCGCGCGCAGGCACATTGTTCCAATCGCCAGAGGCATCGCTGATCCTGCCACAAGGTCATAAGGGGCCCGCGTTTCTGACCTATCCCAATTTCAAGGTGTATTTTGAATGGAACCAAAGCTTTACCTATGTGATGACCGCCGCCTATTTCGCGACCCGGCTGCAAGGCGCCGACGTCTATGACGCAGGGAATCCCGACGCCGGATTGTCTGACGGGCAAATGAAATCCTTGCAGACCAAGCTGCAATCGCTTGGCCATGATGTGGGCGATGTAGATGGTATATTGGGCGCGCGCACCCGTATCGCCGTGCAGGCGGAACAACAGCGTTTGAGTTTGCCTGCAGACGCATGGCCGACCCCGGAACTGTTGTCACGACTATAGCAGCCTCAGGCCACCAGTGTTTCGGCCTTTTTCAGATCCACCGACACCAACTGGCTGACACCCTGTTCGGCCATCGTCACACCGTACAAACGATCCATCCGCGCCATGGTCACCGCGTGGTGCGTGATGATCAAAAACCGAGTATCTGTCTGGCGGCACATCTCGTCCAGCAGATCGCAGAACCGGTTGACGTTGGCATCATCCAGCGGCGCGTCGACCTCATCGAGCACGCAAATCGGTGCCGGGTTGGCCAGGAAAACTGCAAAGATCAGCGCCATCGCCGTGAGGGTCTGTTCGCCCCCTGACAACAAGCTCAAGGTGCTTAGTTTTTTGCCCGGCGGCTGGCACATGATCTCAAGCCCGGCTTCCAGCGGATCGTCGCTTTCCACCATGACCAGATTGGCCTCGCCACCGCCAAACAGATGTTTGAACAACATCGAAAAATTGCTGTTCACCTGCTCAAAGGCTGTCAACAATCGTTCGCGCCCTTCGCGGTTCAGACTGGCAATTCCGCTGCGCAATGTCTTGATCGCATCCTCAAGATCGGTCTTTTCCGTGACCAGCGTATCGTGCTCTTCCTGTACGGCTTTTGCGTCCTCTTCGGCGCGCAGGTTCACCGCACCCAGCGCATCGCGTTGCCGTTTCAGACGGTTCACATTCGCCTCAAGCACATCTGCTGCGGGCATTTGATCCGGCGTCGCATCCAGCGATGTCAGCAATTGGTTCGGCGTGACCTGTTGGTCATCCGCAATCCGTTCCGCCGCATAGGTGACGGTTTCACGCGCCGCATCGCTGCGGGCCTCGGCGCGGGCCCGCGCCTCGCGTGCGTCTGACGCCAGCCGCTCTGCCTCGCGCTCAGCCAGGCTCGCCTCGCGCAGCGCTGCTTCGGACACCGACAAAGCATCCGTAGCACTGGCCTTGCGCCCCTCAGCGGTGGCAATAGCGCCGCTGAGTTCATCCCGCTTGGCGGCAATCTCGGCAGGTGCCGCGCTGGCCTCTTTCAACTCCGCCTCAGAGGTCGCCTTGCGCTCAACCAATTCCGCACTGCGCTTTTCAGCAGTGTCCAACCGGTGCCGCCAGCCGCTGATTTCTGTGGTCACTTCCTGCGCACGCTTCAATCGCGCCTCGCCTTCGCGGCGCAATTCATCATGGGCGGCACGCCGCGACATCATCGTGATCCGCGCCGCTTCAACCGTCATTCGGACCGCTTCGACTTCGGCGCGCGCATCTGCCAAATCGCCCAAATCCGCCAAGGCGCGCTCAGCTTCCAGCACGCGGGCGCGCGCACCCATCGCCTCATCATCGTGGCGTTTGACGGCCAGACCCAGCGATTCCAGCCGCCCTTGTGCCAGATTGCGATCCGCTTCGGCGCGGCTAAGACTGCGGCCTGCATCCGCCACCTGACGGTCTGCATCGCGGCGTGCTTCGCGGGCGGCCTGATCGGCGCGGGTTTGCTCTGCCAATCGTGCACGCAATGCCTCATGCGCGGCCTGCGCCCCTTCGGCACGCTGGGTGGCCTGCTCCAACGCCTGTTTAAGTTCTTCCAACCGGTTCAACTGCTGCAAGCGCAGAGCCGCCGCACTTGGCGCATCCTCGGCCCAGGCGCGATACCCGTCCCAGCGCCACAAATCGCCCTCGGGCGAGACCAGCCGCTGACCCGGGCGCAACGCCGCTTGCAACTGCGATCCTTCATCTGCATCAACCAGACCTATCTGGCTCATCCGGCGCACCAAAACCTCCGGCACCGATACATGGTGTGTTAAGGGTGTTACGCCATCGGGCAAGGCCTGATCACTGGAATACCCCGGCAACACCGCCCAGCCTGATGGGCCATCTGCATCCACTTCGGGCGCGCGCAAATCATCGGCCAATGCGGCACCCAACGCTTTTTCAAACCCTTGCTGAACCTGCAAACGGTCCAGGATCTGCCCGCCCTCAGCGGTGTCGCGTTCAACCAGCTTTGCCAGCGCCCCGGCCTCGGCCCGCAATGCGTTCATCTCGCCCTCGGCCTCAGAGCGGTTGCCGCGGGCCTCTGCCTCGCGGTCATGCGTCTTGGCATGCGCTTCCTCGGCGGCGATCAGGGCTGCGTCCGCTTGTGCCGCAGCTGCAACCGCCAGTTTTTCCGCAACCTGTGCTGTGGAAAAATCAACCCCCGCCTTGTCCAGCGCCGCCTGACTGGTGGCCACAGCTTCGCGGGCTTTTTCCGCCTCGGACGATGATTTCGCTTCGGTTGTTCGGCTGTCTTCCAAAAGACGCTGCGCCGATCCATGACGGGCTGCAAGACGCGCCACGTCTTCGGTCTTTTGGGTCATATCCGCTTCGCCAGCCTGCAAAACGCCTGCGGCTTGGCGTGCCGCCTCAGAGGCTTCTACCAAACGCGCGTCATGTCCATCGGACGCCTTTTCAAGCTCGCGCGCTTCCCATTCCAACCGTTCAATCGTCTCACCGGCGTCGCGGTTCAGCCCGCCTTCACGCTCAATATCGCGCGCCAACTGGGCGATACGCTTGGTCAGTGTTTCAATCGTCTGTTGCGCGCGGGCCTCTTGATCGGACAAGGTGTCGCGCTGCACGGCCAAACGCTGCAAAACCGCCGCCGCAATCGCCTCTTCTTCACGCTTGGCGGGCAAGGCATCTTCGGCTGCCAACCGCAACTTGGCCGCGTTCAATACCACGCCTTCAGATTGTGCCGCATCGACAACCCGCGCGCGCAAATCTTCTTCGGCTTTGGCACGGGCATCGTCCGCCTCGCGCCAGCGGCGATAAAGCAGCATGCCTTCGCTGCGCCGCAATTCATTTCCAATCTCACGGTAGCGGGCTGCATGCCGGGCCTGCCGGGCCAGTTGCGCCAGTTGCGCCGCCAGTTGCTCAATCACATCATCGACGCGCGCCAGATTTGCCTCAGCACCTTTTAGCTTTAACTCAGCCTCATGCCGCCGCTGATACAGACCCGAAATCCCTGCCGCCTCTTCCAGAATACGCCGTCGGCTTTTGGGTTTGGCGTTGATCAATTCAGCAATCTGACCCTGCCGCACCAGCGCAGGGCTATGCGCGCCGGTTGACGCATCGGCAAACAGCATCTGCACATCGCGCGCCCGCACATCTTTGCCCGCCGCCTTATAGGCGCTGCCCACATCGCGGGTGATCCGGCGCACAATGTCCAGCGCATCACTGTCGTTGAACCCCGCAGGCGCCAGCCGTTCTGAATTGTCGATCTGCAGAACGACTTCGGCAAAGTTCCGCGCCGGACGGGTTGCCGCACCGGCAAAGATAACGTCCTCCATACCGCCGCCACGCATCGCCGAGGGGCGGTTTTCACCCATCACCCATCGCAATGCTTCCAGCAGATTGGATTTACCGCAGCCATTTGGCCCGACCACACCTGTCAGCCCGTCTGAAATGATCAGATCGGTGGGGTCCACAAAGCTTTTAAAGCCAGTCAGGCGAAGTTTCGAAAAGCGCAAATGCTGCTCGCGTTCTTTGATTCCAAGGTCAAACAAGCCTGACCGCCCAGGCGGGTGCAGTCAACAGCGAGACACAACAAAGAGCGCGGGCAGGCAAGTTATCCACAAGATATTGATGCGGTGGGCTGTTTTTTGCTGCGTTACAGGGCGCTGCCTGCCGCACAAAATCAGTGAAATTAGCCCGCCACAACGCAGGTCCATGCCGCGGCGCGCCCCCTGGCAGGCAGTACCGGCGACGATCTGACGGGACCGCAGTCATACGACTGCCCCGGACGCAGCCGGTCAGGTGTGGCACCATCACAGTCCAGCAAACCGGTTGCCATCGCCTGATCGCCACGTACTTCGGTCACAGCACATCCGCTGACCTGTTCCATCGCTTGTTTCGCGCGCCCGGCAATTGGCCCGAACCGGGGTGCATATTCGACATTCACCCGCAATGCCTCGGCCAGATCATCGCGCACGCGCACATCAAATGTGGACCCGTCGACAGTCACTTGCGTCGCGGGCAATCCGCGAAAATGAGGCCCCGCTGTGTTACAGGCGGCAAGTACGGCGCAAATGGCAAAGGTAAAATACTTCATCGCACAGATTTGCCCATTTCAGGGTTAACAAATCGTTATCCCGGAACATCCCTGTCAAAAGACATTGCCGCACCGATGCTCTGGTCATATGTTTTGTCCAATCAAGGATGGACCCATGCCATTTCGCCCCGTACAGCCCGAAAAACTATCCAGTGCCGTAATCCGTCAGATCGAGCAATTGATCCTGCGCGGCATCCTGCGCCCCGGCGAACGCCTGCCCTCAGAACGTGATTTGGCCGAGCGGTTCGGCGTCTCCCGACCCTCCTTGCGCGATGCGATTGGCGCATTGCAGGACGATGGGCTGCTTGCGGCGCGGCCCGGCGCCGGCGTCTTTGTGGCGGATGTTTTGGGGTCCGCATTCTCGCCTGCCATGGTGCAACTGTTTGCGCGCCACTCAGAAG
>JBAUHN010000033.1:0-21151 GCA_049680295.1 Sulfitobacter sp. | reverse complement strand
CCGTTGCGGCATCCTTTGTAACCAACCCCGACGATTCAACCGTTGCAGACAGCGTTGGTTTCGCTTTGGCACCTGACACAGGTTTGGGCAAACGCTCTAACTGGTTGTGGGCATGGGCATTGGCCATTCCCGCCGGGACACAAAAGCAAGACGCAGCGATGCAGTTCATCGAGTGGGCCACATCCAAGGATTACATCGAACTGGTTGCAGCCAACGAAGGTTGGGCAAACGTACCTCCGGGCGCACGCAAATCGCTGTATGAAAACCCGGACTATCAGGCCGTACCTTTCGCGCAGATGACCCTGGATTCAATCCTGTCAGCTGATCCAAACGACTCGACCGTCGATCCAACCCCTTATGTTGGCATTCAGTTCGCGGCAATTCCTGAGTTCGCTGGCATCGCAACAGAAGTGAGCCAAGAGTTCTCGGCAGCCTATGCCGGCCAGCAAACGGTCGAAGAAGCATTGGCAAAAGCCCAGGCTTTGACCAACGACGCAATGGAAGCTGCCGGCTACAAGTAAGCCACAGCATTTCAACCCAGAGAGCGGTTCGCCCGCTCTCTGGACACCACCCCACTTATTTTTCCTTTCGACTGCTACGCTCAGGATGGCCAACTTTGGCCGTCAACAGAGGAGATGCGCCATGGCGACCCAACAATCACGATCCGCTGCACGTTTCATGTTGGCCCCCGCAGTAATTCTGCTGCTTGGCTGGATGCTGGTGCCGTTGACGATGACGCTTTGGTTCTCGTTTCGCAAATATCTGCCGCTGCGGGGGGGCGACCAAGGCTGGGTCGGGCTTGAGAACTACATCCGCTTTGTCAGTTCCAGCGCATTCTGGCCCAGTATTCAGGTCACGCTGATCATTGTCGGCGGCGTATTGTTGATCACCATATTCCTGGGTGTCTTGCTGGCTTTATTGCTGGATCAGCCGATGTGGGGGCAGGGTATTGTCCGCATTCTGGTCATCGCGCCATTCTTTGTGATGCCGACGGTGTCCGCGCTGGTGTGGAAAAACATCTTTATGGACCCGGTGAACGGATTGTTCGCGCATCTGTGGAAATTCTTTGGTGCGACGCCGATTGAATGGCTCAGTCAGGCCTCGTTGCAATCTATCGTTATGATCGTCTCGTGGCAGTGGCTGCCCTTTGCGACGCTGATCCTGCTGACGGCTGTGCAGTCGCTGGACAGTGAACAGCTAGAGGCCGCCGAAATGGATGGCGCGCCCTATATCAAACGGTTCTGGTTTATCGTGCTGCCGCATTTGGCGCGGGCGATTACCATCGTTGTGTTGATCCAGACGATCTTTTTGCTGTCGATCTTCGCAGAAATCTTCGTAACCACCGGCGGTGCCTTTGGCACCAAGACACTGACCTATCTGATTTTCCAGCGGGTGCTTGAAAGTCAGAACATCGGTCTGGGGTCTGCGGGCGGTGTTTATGCAATCATCCTTGCCAATATCATTGCCATCTTCCTGATGCGCATTGTTGGCAAAAATCTGGACGCTTGAGGGGGCTAGCGAAATGGCACGTGCAATCACAACCAACCGTAAAGCCTTTAACACAGCTTTGGCATGGTCCATCGGGTTTCTGATCTTTTTCCCGATCCTGTGGACTATCCTGACAAGCTTTAAAACCGAAGCGCAGGCAATTAGCGACCCACCGGTCTTTTTGTTCTTTGACTGGACGTTAGAGAACTACAGCGTGGTGCAGGAACGCTCTAACTATATGCGGTTCCTGTGGAATTCGGTCATCATCGCGGGCGGGTCCACGCTGCTGGGTGTGATCATCGCGGTACCTGCGGCATGGTCGATGGCCTTTGTCCCCTCCAATCGGACCAAGGATATTCTGCTTTGGATGCTCAGCACCAAGATGTTGCCAGCCGTGGGCGTGCTTTACCCGATCTATCTGATCTTTATCAAATTGGGTATTCTCGACAGCCGGATCGGTCTGACCATTGTGATCATGCTGATCAACCTGCCGATCATTGTCTGGATGCTTTACACCTACTTCAAGGAAATCCCCGGTGAGATCCTTGAGGCAGCGCGGATGGATGGTGCGACCCTGAAGGAAGAAATCCTTTACGTGCTGACACCGATGGCCATTCCCGGCATCGCATCCACCTTGTTGCTGAATTTTATACTGGCCTGGAACGAGGCGTTTTGGACGCTCAACCTGACGGCTGCCAAAGCCGCCCCGTTGACCGCCTTTATCGCCAGCTATTCCAGTCCGGAAGGCCTGTTTTATGCCAAGCTAAGTGCTGCATCGACAATGGCCATCGCGCCCATCCTGATCTTGGGATGGTTCTCACAGAAACAGCTCGTTCGGGGCCTCACATTTGGAGCAGTAAAATAATGGGCCAGATATCTCTTAACCAAGTCACCAAAAGCTTTGGCGAAACCCAAGTCATTCCGCCGCTGGATCTGGAAATCAACGAGGGTGAATTCGTCGTATTTGTCGGCCCTTCGGGCTGCGGTAAATCAACGCTTTTGCGCCTGATTGCCGGATTGGAAGACACCACATCGGGGCACATCAATATTGATGACAAAGACGCCACCGATCTGCCGCCTGCAAAACGGGGTCTGGCGATGGTGTTCCAATCCTACGCGCTATACCCGCATATGTCGGTGCGTAAAGACATCGCCTTTCCCATGCGGATGGCGGGACTGGACGAGGCAACGCAAAAGGCCAAGATTGACGCGGCTGCCGCGGCCCTGAACCTCACCGACTATCTGGACCGTAAGCCGGGACAATTGTCGGGTGGTCAGCGTCAGCGTGTGGCCATTGGCCGCGCCATTGTGCGTGAACCGGCAGCATTCCTGTTTGACGAACCGCTGTCGAACCTGGATGCGGCGCTGCGCGTCGGCATGCGTCTTGAGATCATGGAGCTGCACAAAAAGCTTGAAACAACAATGATCTACGTGACCCATGATCAGGTCGAAGCGATGACAATGGCCGATAAGATCGTGGTGTTGCAGGCCGGTGTGATTGAGCAGGTGGGCAGCCCGCTTGAGCTTTATCATGCGCCCCGCAACAAATTTGTCGCCGGCTTTATCGGTTCGCCCAGAATGAACCTGATTGAGGGCGCGGAAGCGGCGAAACACGATGCCACCACCATCGGTATTCGACCTGAACATATGTCGGTCTCAAAGACCAAAGGCACCTGGAAAGGCCGTGTCGGTGTGGCCGAACATCTGGGGTCGGACACGTTCATCCACGTGCATGACACCGGGTTGATGGACATGATGACCGTGCGCATCACCGGCGATATCGAAGCGCGCCACGGTGACACGATCTATCTGACGCCGCAGGCTGATCAGATCCACCGCTTTGACGCGCAAGGTCTGCGTATCGCATGACGCGGCTAAACGGAAAATCGGCCCTGATTACGGGGGCTGCCCGTGGTATTGGGCGCGGCTTTGCCGAACGCTTTATCGCCGAAGGCGCGACAGTGGCGATCGGCGACATCAACCTTGATGCCGCACAAGAGACTGCGCGTGATCTGGGCGATGGCGCTTATGCCGTGCATATCGACGTCAGCGATCAGAATAGCATCGATGCGGCGGTGTCGTCGGTGGTGTCCCATGCGGGCAAGCTGGATATCCTGATCAACAACGCCGCCCTTTTTGATGCGGCTGAAACTGTTGATATCACCCGCGCTAGCTATGAAAAACTATATGCGGTCAATGTGGCCGGCACGCTGTTCACCATGCAGGCGGCGGCCAGACAGATGATTGCCCAAGGACACGGGGGCAAGATCATCAACATGGCCAGTCAGGCGGGGCGTCGCGGTGAAAGTCTGGTGTTGGTCTATTGCTCAACCAAAGCGGCCGTTATTTCGATGACACAATCTGCGGGCCTGAACCTGATCCGACACGGGATCAACGTCAACGCCATCGCACCCGGCGTGGTGGACGGCGAACACTGGGAACACGTCGATGCGATGTTCGCCAAGCTGGAAGGCAAGAAACCCGGTCAGAAAAAGGCCGAAGTGGCAGCCTCGGTGCCAGCGGGCCGGTTCGCGGTTCCCGATGATCTCACGGGGATGGCTGTGTTTCTGGCGTCATCAGAATCCGATTACATAGTGTCGCAGACGTATAACGTCGACGGTGGTCAGTGGATGAGTTGATGAAACTGAACCTGAATACACTGGGCGACCTGCCGGATCACGTCCGCAGGCCAAGCTACAACCGTGACGATCTGACTGCAGGCATCGTCCACATCGGACTTGGCAATTTTCACCGCGGCCATCAGGCATGGTATCTGCACCGTCTGATGGACATGGGGCTGGCACAGGACTGGGCCATTCTTGGCGCAGGCGTGCGGACAGCGGATGCCGCCCAACGCGAAAAGATGCTGGCTCAGGATTGTCTGACCACTTTGATAGAACTTGACCCTTCGGGAAAATCTGCCGAGATCACCGGCGCGATGATTGGCTTTGTGCCCGTCGCTGCCGACAATGCCCCCTTGATTGCGCATATGGCTGAAGCCGCCATTCGCATCGTGGCACTGACGGTCACCGAGGGGGGCTATTATCAGACAAGTGCGGGCGGTTTTGATGCAGATCACCCCGATATGGTGCATGATGCCACCCACCCGGATACCCCAAAATCAGCCTATGGCGCGATCATTGCCGCGCTGAAGTTGCGCCGCGACAACGATACCGGCCCCTTTACCTGCCAAAGCTGCGACAACCTGCAAGGCAATGGCGATGTTCTGCGCCAGACAGTGATCGGCCTGGCACAGCTTTCGGATCCACGTCTCGCTACCTGGATTGACGAAAACGCCACCTTTCCCAATGCCATGGTCGATTGCATCGTTCCTGCCACCGGCCCGACAGAACTGGCGCTGGTACGCGAATTTGGCATCGAAGACGATGTGCCCGTGACCCACGAAAATTTCCGCCAATGGGTGATCGAAGACAGATTCTGCGCCGGGCGGCCCGATTGGGACAAGGCAGGGGCCACCTTTACCGATGACGTGCATGCATTCGAGGCGATGAAACTGCGCCAGCTTAACGCGGGCCACCAGATTCTTGCGACACCGGGCGAATTGCTGTCTGTGGACACAATCGCTGGCACCATGGCTAACCCACTGATCCATGGCCTTTTTCGCAAGATACAGGTGGATGAAATCGTCCCACATGTCGCCGCGGTGCCGGGGATGACGCCGCTGGAGTATGTCGATCTGATTGATCGCCGCTTTTCTAACCCGGAAATCCGCGACACAACGCGACGTGTGGCTTTCGACGGCTCATCACGTCATGCGGGGTTCCTGCATCCAATCTTGCGCGATGCGCTGGATGCGGACACACCCATCGACGGGCTGGTTCTGGTTGAGGCCCTTTGGGCGCGCATGTGCGAAGGCACCCGCGAAGATGGCAGCATTATCGCGCCGAACGATCCGTTCTGGGCCGATCTGAACACCACGGCGCAAAAGGCAAAACACGAGTCCCACCTATGGATCGCACAAACGCAGTTTTACGGTGATCTGAGCAAAAATGTGCGGTTCGCCGCGTGTTTTGAAGATTGGCACACCCGCGTCCAAAAAGACGGCACTGCACTGGCAATTAGCGCCTATTTGGCGGGCTGAACCGTCAGACCAATCGCGTCAGGGGCAATTCCACTTTGCGGTGGCGTCGATCATTCTTCCATCGCTTCCAACTCGTCAATAAAGCCGGAAATCATCGACAGCCCCTTGTCCCAAAAAGCCGGATCAGAGGCATCCAGACCAAAGGGTGCAAGCAGTTCCTTGTGATGTTTTGAACCACCGGCCTTCAGCATATCGAAGTATTTCTCTTCAAAGCCCGGATCGCCCTCGGCGTAGACGGCGTAAAGCGCGTTCACCAACCCGTCGCCAAAAGCATAGGCATAGACATAAAACGGCGAATGCACGAAATGGGGGATGTAGGCCCAAAAAGTCTCGTACCCATCCATGAACTCAAACGCAGGTCCAAGGCTTTCGGCCTGCACCGACATCCACAACGCGTTGATGTCATCCGGGGTCAATTCGCCGCCGCGCCGGGCGGCGTGCAATTTGCATTCAAAGTCGTAAAACGCGATCTGGCGCACGACCGTATTGATCATATCCTCGACCTTACCGGCCAACAGGATTTTGCGCTCCGCTTTGGTCTTTGCGCCATCCAGCATTTTGCGAAACGTCAGCATTTCGCCGAAAACGGATGCGGTTTCGGCTAGGGTCAGGGGTGTTGACGACAACATTTCGCCCTGGCCTGCGGCCAGAACCTGATGCACACCGTGGCCCAATTCATGCGCTAAGGTCATGACATCGCGGGGTTTTCCAAGGTAGTTCAGCATCACGTAAGGGTGGACATTGGTGACTGTCGGGTGGGCAAACGCGCCCGGTGCCTTGCCGGGTTTTACGCCTGCATCAATCCAGCCATCGGTGAAAAACGGGGCGGCGATCTCGCCCATGCGCGGATCAAAAGCGTTATAGGCGTCCATCACCAGCTTTTCGGCCTGATCCCAATTGACGATTGCAGGATCTTCCAATGGCAGTGGCGCGTTGCGGTCCCAGACCTGCATCACATCCAGCCCCAGCCATTTGCGCTTCAACTCGTAATAGCGGTGGCTCAGCTTGGGGTAGGCGTTTACAACCGCGTTGCGCAGCGCCTCGACCACCTCAGGTTCGACCTGATTGGACAGATGGCGTCCTGTCTGCGCTGTTTCCATCCCGCGCCACCGGTCGATGATTTCCTTTTCCTTGGCTTGCGTGTTGTGCACACGGGCAAAGGTTTTGATATTTCTGGAAAAAACCTGCGCCAATTCATGCGCCGCCGCCTCGCGTTTTGCCCGCTCAGGGTCGGTCAGCAGGTTCAGCACGCCTTCGATATTCAGGGGCGTGCCGTCCACTTCGAATTCCAGCCCGGCAATGGTTTCATCGAACAGGCGTTCCCACGCATCGCCGACCACGCCCAGATCGTGCATGAACTTTTCCATCTCATCGGACAATTGATACGGCTTCATCGCGCGAATACGGTCGAACACGGGCTTGTAGCGCGCCAGATCAGCATTTTGCGCCAGCACCTTGTCCAGATGATCGTCATCCAGCCGGTTTAGCTCCAGCGTGAAAAACACCAAAGGCGTGGTGAAGTCGGTTATTTTTTCCTGACAATCGGACATGAATTTAGCGCGTCCGGCGTCCGTGGTGATCTGGTAGTAGCGCAGACCCGCATAAGACATGATGCGCCCGGCGACCTGATTGATCTTTTCATTGCGCAAAACACAATCCAGCAGGCCCGGTGCGTCAAGCTCGGCCAATTTGCCTTCGTAGTCTTTGGCAAAACTGGCACAGGACTGTTCCAGCCAATCCATATCGCGTTTCAATTCCGTCGCATCTTCGCCGGTATAGAGGTCATCAAGGTTCCATTCCGGCAAATCCCCTAAAGGTGCGGCAGCCCCATTTGAATTGGCATCACGGAGAAGAATGGGAAGCTGGAACATGTGGGAAACCTTTTTGATGTTTCGACATACCTAAGATGCAGCATCCGCGCGAACAAGATACAATAGGCCCGGTGCCGCACTATCCGCTGTTTACCAGCAGTTTGGTAAGGTCATTCAACGTTCCAATCTGTGATGGCGTCGCATCACGCAGCCATTGTAGCACCTGTGGTTGGTCTATGGTGACGCCGGACTTATGTCGAGGACTGGGGTGAACGCTGTCGAAACTGATTTCGAAACAGTGCCGGGGCTGCACTTGCCGAACCGGTCCGAACCGGTCGGTGGTATTTTTTTGCACCCAGTTCGAAAGTTCCGTGATGTCGTTTTCGCTTAATCCAACAGAGGTTTTTGCAAACGGGATCAACGTGTTGCCCTTCCAAACCGCAAAGGTAAAGTTGGAACACAACTTGCCACGGGATGATTTCCCGGTCTCGGCATAGATCAGGACCGCCTTGATCGTCAGTGGTTCCAACGCCCAGCAACGCCAGGCATTCGCATCCTCCCCGTAAGGGCTGTGTAGGTGTTTCAACAGGACCCCGTCAGCCAGATTATCCCGCGCCGTTTTGTGATAGGTGGCAAGATCCGACCATGAGGTAAATTTTAGTTTTGGCGACAGGCGGATTGGCGATGTTGGCGGCAGTTGCGAGCACAGTTTTTCCAGCAGGCGGCGTCGATCTGAAAGAGGCAGGTGGCGGATATCTGCGCCTTGCCATTCGATCAGGTCGAAGACGTTCAGAATTGCAGGCACTTTTTGTAACAGCGCTTTGGAAACGGTTTTTCGCCCCACACGGTTTTGCAGAATGTTATCCGGCAAAGGGCGGCCATTCTGCCATGCCAGGATTTCTCCGTCCAGGACGGTGCCATCGGGTATCACAGCCGAAAGCCCGGCAAGATCCGGGAATTTATCGGTGACAAGATCGTGATTTCTGGACCAAAGATACAAATTTCCCTGCCGCAGAATCAATTGCGTGCGCAAGCCGTTTTGCTTTGCCTCAGCCTGCCAATCACGGGCGTCGCCCAATGGGTCAAGGTCCGGGTCCGTCGGGCTGGCGTGTTGAAAAGGATAAGGGTGGGCGGCCGCCGCGACACTGTCGTCTTCCTCAAACAAGCCGTGCCAGGTTGACGTCTCCGGGCGCCATTTTCTGGCCAGACGGACTGCAATGTCCGATGCGTTCCGATCTGCAGATCGGGCAATTGCGCGGCTCAGGAGATTTTGGCTAATCTTAGTTCTGAAGCCTCCGGTCAGAAGTTTGTTAAAGATATAGCGTTCATCGCGGCCCAGCTGATCCCAGGCCTGCGTGACACGTTCCTTTTGCAATGACTTATCCACATGAGATATTTCATGTAGTACGTTGATCCAATGTGAAAGTGTATCATCTGAGATCGCCAAAGGTTCGGGCAAGATCAACGTGAGCGTTTCCGCCATATCGCCGGTGATTTTCTGACTTTCCTGCGCCAGCCAGGGCGAGATACCCGCAATCCCGGTCGCCCATTCCAGCAGGCAATCCATTTCGACAACGCGCTTTGGCCTGCGCCCCGAAAACAACCCGATGGCCCACAGTGCGTCGGTTTTGGTTGCGATACCAAAATAGTCGACAAGGGCCGTGATTTTGCTGTCGTCGTCGATGCTGTATGCGACAGCGTCATATAGCTTTGCGAACTCTTTCATGGCGCGGTTTTGGGATCATCAGACCCTGCGCGACCGACCTGCGCGTTCCATCCTGCCTCGGCCAGATGCCGGGTAAAGGTCGTGGTGTAACCATGCGTCACATATATGTTTTCCGCACCAGTCGCGGTGATCGCGTGGCACAGACCGGGCCAGTCTGCGTGATCTGAAACCACAAATCCCTGATCGCCAGATCGCCGCCGCCGCATGTTGCGCAATTGCATCCAGCCGCTGGCAAATGCGGTCTCATGCGGGCCGAAATTTTCGGCCCATTCGGTGCCAAAAACCGACGGTGGGGCAAGCACCAAAGCACCCCTGCAGGCCGCAGGCTTCATACCGGGCGTGACCATAACGGTGTCCGGCAAGGCAATGCCCTGTCCGCGCATCACCTGATTGGTCTTTTCAACGGCGCCATGCGTCAAAATTGATCCAATGGACGGGTCCAGCATGCGCAAGACGCGTTGTGCCTTGCCCAGCGAATATGTACCCAGAATGGCGACCTTTCCGGCGGCTTTGCACGCCGCCCACCAAGCGTTGATCTGGGCGGCAACAGTTTGTTGCGGGGGCCAGCGGAACACCGGCAAGGCAAAGGTGCTTTCGGTGATGAAACTGTGACATTTGACCGGCTCAAACGCCTCGGACAGGCCGTCATCTTCGGTTTTATAATCACCCGACGCGACCCAAACCTCGCCTGCGACTTCAACCCGGATTTGGGCCGAGCCGGGGACATGCCCTGCCGGGTGAAACGAAACCTTCGCATCTCCGATCTGGCAAGACTGTCCAAATTCAATGCTTTGCGCTGAAATCCTGCCAAGGCGATGTCTGATCACCGGCAAAGCGGCTGTCGTTGCAAGGTAACTGTCATGGCCGCTGCGCGCGTGGTCAGCGTGTCCATGGGTAATCAACGCCCGCGCTACAGGTCGCGTCGGGTCGATATAGAAATCGCCTGCAGGGCAATAGATGCCCTTTTTGGTGAATGTCAGAACCGGACCAAATGTCATACGCGCCAATCTACCCTGTGAAACGGCGCCGCATAGGGGGCTTAGTCAGATTTCGCATCCACAAAGAACCGGGCAATATCTTCAAACAGCGGATCGGTGATGTCAGGCCCTTCCATCAACACCTCATGTGCGCCGCCTTTGATCACATCAAGCTGGCCGTTTTTCCAACCCGCCATCCGTTGATGGATACGTGGCACGCTGACGATCTGTTCGTCGCTGCCCAGATACGTGGCACATCGGATGTTTGGTGCTGCGTGACGGGCAAGATCGTTGGTTTCAGTCAAGGCCTGTGCCAGCCAGACATAGCTGGGACCACCCAAGGCAAGTTCGGGGTGTGCCAGCAGTTGGTCGCGCATCATATCATACATCCGCATATCCGAGGTCAGCAGATTGTCCTGGAACGGATTGGCAAGAACATAGGCCTCATAACTGGTCTGCGGCGGCAAGCCGTGTCCAAGTCCGATCGCAGGCATGAGACAGCTTAACAAATAGGCGGGCGGGACCAGTAAAGGGGCAATGCGGATGCCCCACATTGGCCCGGTAAAGGCGGCGGCCTGCACCGGCAGATCCTGCAACAGGGCGCGCAAACCAATGCAGCCGCCCATTGAATGGGCCAGCAGATAGAACGGCTTTGGCAGGTCCAGCGTCATCGCCGCGTCCAGCATTGCCGCCATATCGCGTTGATAGTCTTCAAAACTTTCGACATGGCCGATGCGGGCGTCTGTCAGCAACCTGTCGGCTAATCCTTGCCCACGCCAATCGATGCAAAGGGTTGAAAACCCCCGCTTGGCCAATTCGGTCGCGGATGCCCCGTATTTTTCGATGTATTCAGTGCGTCCGGGCAGCAGTAAAACCGTGCCCTTCGCATTCGGACAGGGCCATAGCCCCAGCCGAATGCGTACCCCATCTGCTGTGTCCGCCCAAAAGGCGGCACCGCCATCGGGACCGGGGCAGACATCGGTGAAAAAAGGCGCAGGCGACAGCGCCATCAGGCCAGAACAGCCGCCAGTTTCATTGCCATGCCCATATCACCGTCGATTTTCAGGCTTCCCGACATGAAAGCACTGGTCGGATTGGTATCACCTGACAGGATAGACTGAAACGTATCGGCATCCGCGCTTAAGGTCACATCCGCATCTTCATCTGATGCCCGTGCACCTGCCGCGTCGATGATCACACTGCCTTCGCCTTCGATGTCAAATTTTGCCGATCCGCCAAAATCAGTTCCGCCCAGTTTTTCGTTCAACGCGGTGACCGCTTCGTTCACAATATCGCTCATTTTAGTGCCCTTTTCGTGCAGATGGTCCGCTAAGGCTGGAAAAGCCCTGTGCGCCTGTTACATTCAACCTTGTTATGGCCACTAAATCTGAAATTCTCAAACATATCGTTGCGGCACTTGTCGTGACTGTGATGAATTCTGCACCTTCAAAGGCTGCGGAAGATGTGTCAGCCTTGTTGCAACAGCTGCAATCAGCCAGCGAAATCGACGCCACCCGCCTTGAGCGCGAGATTGAATTGGCGTGGTCCAAGTCCGGCTCGGCAGCGATGGATTTGTTGTTGCAGCGCGGGCGGGATGCCATGCAGGCGGACGACAGCGCCGCGGCGATTGAGCATTTGACCGCCTTGACCGACCATGCGCCGGATTTCGCCGAAGGCTGGCATGCCCGTGCCACCGCCTATTTCAACGCCGGTCTTTATGGTCCGGCGCTGGCAGATTTGCAGCGTGCCCTGTCGCTGAACCCGGACAATTTCAACGCAATTTTCGGTCTTGGTGTGATGTTCCAGGAATTTCAGGATCTGGGCCGCGCGGAAACTGCCTTTCGTCAGGTTCTGGCCTTGCATCCGCACCATGAGAACGCGAAAACAGCGCTGGAGCAGCTGAAGCGCAGCGGCATCGGGCGCACGCTCTGACGGCATGTGCAATTTAGGGGCGGGCTGTGACTGACGCAAAGCATGTTGTGGCCGTTTTGGGCCCGACCAACACTGGCAAAACCACCTATGCAATCGAACGGATGCTGGGGCACCGGACCGGTGTGATCGGTCTGCCGCTGCGTCTTTTGGCGCGCGAAGTTTATGACCGGGTGGTCGCCGCGCGCGGCCCGTCTGTTGTTGCACTGGTCACCGGCGAAGAACGGATCGTGCCCCCCCGGACGCAATATTGGATCTGCACGGTCGAGGCGATGCCCGAGGGGATGGGCTGTGACTTTCTGGCGGTGGATGAAATCCAGCTTTGTGCGGACCCTGAGCGCGGCCATGTGTTCACCGACAGGTTGCTACGGGCACGCGGGTTGCATGAGACGCTTTTCCTGGGGTCTGACACCATGCGCATGGCCATCGCGGAATTGGTGCCCGACGCGCAGTTCATGAACCGCACAAGACTGTCGGAACTTTGCTATTCAGGGCAGAAAAAGATAAGCAGAATGCGGCCACGCAGTGCAATAGTCGGTTTTTCGGTCGAGAATGTATATGCCATTGCTGAATTGATCCGCCGACAAAAAGGCGGTGCTGCCGTGGTGATGGGCGCCTTGTCGCCGCGCACGCGCAACGCGCAGGTCGAAATGTACCAAAGCGGCGAGGTTGATTTTCTGGTGGCGACGGATGCCATTGGGATGGGGTTGAACCTTGACGTCGATCACGTCGCGTTTTCGGCCTTGTCGAAATTTGACGGTCGGCGAATGCGCCCTCTGGCCCCCAATGAACTGGCGCAGATTGCGGGCCGTGCCGGGCGAGGCATGAAAAACGGCTCCTTCGGGGTGACGGGCGATGCGCCCCCCTTGGATGCAGGTGTGGTCGAGGCGATCACCGAGCACAGATTCACGCCCCAGCAAAAACTGAACTGGCGCAATCCTGTTTTGCAGTTTGGCAGTATTGATCGGCTGATCCAGACGCTTGAGGCAGCGCCAGATCATCAAATGCTGGTGCGCGCCCGCGAGGCGGATGATCTGAACGCCCTAAAGACACTTAGCCAAGTTGCAGAAGTTGAGGCGCGCTGCACTGACGGCCCGTCGGTGCGACTGCTTTGGGATGTCTGCCGCATCCCCGACTTTCGCGGCATCAGCAAAGCGGAACATGCAGGTATGTTGGAGCAGATTTTCAATGACCTGCACCAGCATGGGCAAATACCAAATGACTGGCTGGCCCGGCAGATCAACCGCATTGACCGGACCGATGGTGACATTGATGCGCTGTCAAAACGATTGGCGTTTATCCGCACATGGACCTATGTCTCGCAGCGAAAGAGCTGGACCGATGAGATAAGCCATTGGCGTGAGCAGACACGTTCTGTAGAAGACAGGCTGTCGGACGCGCTGCACGAGCGTCTGACCCAAAGATTTGTAGACCGGCGCACATCCGTGCTTTTGCGCCGGCTAGGCCAGAAGGAAGCCATGGTGGCGGAAGTATCTCAGACGGGCGACGTGACAGTCGAAGGCGAATTTGTCGGTAAGCTGGATGGATTTAGGTTTTCTCAGGACAAAGGCGCGGGCGGGGCCGAGGCCAAGACCATAAAGACGGCGGCCTTGCAGGCGCTTGCGCCGCAGTTCCATCTGCGTGCCGACCGGTTTTACAACGCGCCCGATACAGAAATCGACTTTACCGAACAGGGCGGTTTGATGTGGGGTCAGTCTGCGATCGGCAAACTTGTGGCGGGCTCGGATCCGCTGAAACCGCAGGTTGAGGTTTTTGTCGATGATATCGCCGGTCCCGAAGTGGCCCAAAAGGTGCAGCGTCGCTTGCAGCATTTCATTGATCGCAAAGTCGCGGCGTTGTTTGAGCCGCTGTTGAACCTCAGCCGCGATGAAACCCTTGCCGGTCTGGCACGCGGCTTTGCATTCCAACTGGTCGAAGCTTTTGGTGTTTTACCGCGTGCGGCTGCCGCCGACGCCGTCAAGGCACTGGATCAAGATGCCCGCGGCGCGTTGCGCAAGCATGGCATTCGCTTTGGTCAGTTCACGATATTCATGCCGCTTTTGTTAAAACCGGCGCCCACACGGCTGCGGTTGGTACTGTGGTCCCTAACCAAAGGTTTGGCCGAATTCCCCGAAGCACCCCCACCCGGATTGGTAACGATTCCGGTGGATACATCTGCGCCGCAAGGCGCCGATACGATGTCGGGCTACCGCAATTCCGGTACCCGCGCCATTCGCATCGACATGCTGGAACGTCTGGCGGACATGTTGCGTGATCAAGATTCGCGCGGCGGGTTTGAGGCCAAGGCCGATATGCTGTCGATCACCGGCATGACGCTTGATCAGTTTTCGGATCTGATGGCAGGGCTGGGCTACAACGCTGAAAAAGGCGAACGCGTCAAGGTCAAGGCCGTGGAGGCTGCAAAGCCTGAGGCACCGGCGTCTGACGCGGAGGCAACACCCGATGATGTGCCAGCTGAGGCCGAGCAAACAGTGGAAAAGACGGCAGACCCGGTTGCTGACGTACCAGACGCTGCGGATGCAGGCACTGAACTCTCGGATCAGCCGGGTTCGCAGGACGCAGCGCCCGAAATGGAAGTCTTTTATACATTTACCTGGGCACGCCCTGCACGCCGGGCGCCGCAAGGCAACCGCAAGCCCGGAGCAGACAGAACGCCACGCAAAGGCAAACCGCGTGGTAAAGGCGGAAAACCCGGCGGTGACAAAGGGCAGGGCGGCAAAAGCTTTAGCGCCCGGCCACCACGGGCGGAAAAGCCGATTGACCCCGACAATCCCTTTGCGGCCGCATTGATGGGCCTAAAAGACAATACCTGACGTGGCTCAGACGCCGCCTGTCGAAAAACTACGGCTGGATAAGTGGTTGTGGCACGCGCGGTTTTTCAAAACACGCTCGCTGGCAGCGACCCGCGTGTCGGCGGGCGACGTGCGTGTCAATGGGGACCGGGTCGAAAAACGGGCCACTTCCGTTGCCGCGGGTGACGTGTTGACCTTTGCACAAGGTCACGAGGTACGGGTTATTCGCATCGACGCTATTGGTCAGCGGCGTGGCCCCGCCACTGAGGCGCAAAAACTTTATTCCGACCTGACCCCACCCAAAGCCACAACGCCGGAAAAAATTCCCGAAAATCCAGCATTTGAAGGAAAGGGCCGCCCGACCAAGCGTGATCGCCGCACCCTTGATCTTTCTAAAGCGCGGTATCTTGAATGATCGGTGCCGCTGAATTAGCTAGGCCTCAGTTCTAACTGAAAAGATACCCGCATGACCTATATCGTGAATGACAGCTGCATCGCCTGCAAATACACCGACTGCGTCGAAGTCTGTCCGGTCGACTGCTTTTACGAAGGCGAAAATATGTTGGTCATTCACCCGGACGAATGCATTGATTGCGGTGTTTGCGAACCGGAATGCCCGGCAGATGCGATTAAGCCTGACACCGAACCGGATATGGAAAAATGGGTTGAATTCAATCGTAAGTATTCGGAAATGTGGCCGGTGATCATCACCAAAAAAGACCAGATGCCAAATGCTGAAGAACGCGATGGCGAAACCGGAAAGCTGGAAAAATACTTTTCGGAAAAACCGGGCGAGGGCGGGTAAGCCGCGTCTGATTCGATGTGTCGCGGTTGAGGTCGGACATTTCGGCGATGTCGCCTGATGTACAAGGTGTCCGGGCAAAATACGTGCGCGCTTTTATATACTCCGTTTTTGTGATATGATGCGATGGTAAAGCAAACAACGGAACGGACCAAAGCTATCCTAATCTGAGGGATGGCACCAAAATTTTCGGAATAATGCACGCTGCTCTGGACGGTTATACGTTTCGGAACGGGTGTGTTTGACTGTGCATTTTCGCGACTGGTTCACCCCCCGTAGCCATAGGAAGACTGAATGACCAAATCTAAAAAGCTTGATTTTCGCCCGAATGAGTTTGTTGTGTACCCGGCCCACGGTGTTGGCCAGATCATTTCTGTTGAAGAGCAGGAGGTCGCGGGAATCTCGTTGGAATTGTTCGTCATCTCATTTGAGAAAGACAAAATGACGCTGCGGGTACCGACACATAAAGCGACGGATATCGGCATGCGCGCGCTTAGCTCACCGGATGTGATTACCCATGCGATGAAGACGCTGAAAGGCAAAGCCAAGGTCAAACGCGCCATGTGGTCACGCCGTGCGCAGGAATATGAGCAAAAGATCAACTCAGGCGATCTGATTGCCATCGCCGAGGTGGTGCGCGATTTGCACCGCACCGATGATCAACGCGAACAATCCTATTCCGAGCGCCAGCTCTATGAGGCCGCTTTGGAACGACTGACCCGTGAAGTTGCTGCTGTGGCAGGTGGTGACGAATTGGCAGCCGCCAAGCAAGTTGGCGATGTTCTTGAAAGCCGCGTTGCGGCATAAGCCACTGCTATTATACCCGAATTGCGCAACCTTGTGACACACAAGGCTGCGTTTTTTTATGCGGCCACAGCGACCAGTCCCAGCAATATCACAACTTCACTCAATTGCTGTGTGGCCCCCAGAACATCCCCGGTTTGGCCATCAATCTTGGCTTTCGCCAGCGCGGTGGTTGCCGCCGCCGCCAAAACGGCCAACCCGGCAGCAAAAAAACCTGCACCGCCAAGCAGTGCAACGGCAATAGCCGCCGCAATCGCAAACCCTGCGCCTGCCACACGTGCAGTTGGCCGGCCCACCGACTTTGACAGGCCGGTATCGCGGGCATGGGGCAGGGCAGCCATCACTCCGGGCATCACACTGCGCGACAAAATGGCGGCGACCACAATGGCCAGAGGCGCAGTGGCCAGCAATGCGGTACAGGCTGTCCAACGCAGTCCTGTCACCACGAGCAGGGACAAAACGCCATAAGTGCCGATGTGGCTGTCTTTCATGATCTCCAGACGGCGTGACTTATCCCAGCCGCCCCAAAAACCGTCACATGTATCAGCCAGCCCATCCTCATGCATCGCACCAGTTGTGATCATCATAGCGCCGATTAAGCCGCCTGCGGCAATGCCAAATGGCAGGCTAAACCACATCAGGATCACTGCGAAAGCCATTGATATCAATGCTAGAATTAGTCCTGCGACAGGATACGCCCAAACCGCACGGGCGCTGTGGTCAAAGCGTGCTGGTACAAGGTGTGGAACCGGAAGTCTGCTCAGCAAACTTGTTGCAACATGAACATCGCCAAGGCAGCGGCGCAGAAATTCTGGATTATTCACGTTTTTGACCTTCCTGTCTTGCCCATCTGGATCTTGTCGATAGACAGGCACAGAACCTCTTGCAATGAAAGTGCTTCGAATGACAGCTTCCTTTTCTGATTTGGCGGGTTTTCGGACCCAATTGGCGGCAATGCCGTCACCGGACGAGGTCGCCACTAAACAGGCTGTGGAACGCAACGGCCAACTGACCAAGCCCCCCGGCGCATTGGGGCAACTGGAAGATTTGGCGATTTGGTATGCCGGATGGCGCGGCACGGACAAGCCCAGTATCACATCGCCGCAAATCACTGTTTTTGCAGGAAATCACGGTGTCACAGCGCAGGGCGTGTCGGCCTTTCCGCCAGAGGTCACGGGACAAATGGTGCTGAATTTCGAACAAGGCGGGGCGGCGATCAATCAATTGGCAAAGTGCTTTGGTGCGCGTCTTGATGTGCGCGCTTTGTCGTTGGACACCCCAACGGCTGATTTCACCAAAGGACCGGCCATGACCGAGCAAGAGCTGGTCGAAGCCCTGCAAACCGGCTGGGATGCGGTTGATCCTGAAACGGACCTGCTGATTCCCGGTGAAATGGGCATCGGCAATACCACGTCGGCGGCGGCAATAGGCCATGCACTGTTTGGGGGGCGGGCCGAGGATTGGACCGGGCGTGGCACAGGTGTCGATGACGCAGGTCTTGCCTTGAAAACCCGTGTGGTCGGGCAGGCTGTGGCGTTGCACAAAGATTGCGGCGATGGTCTGGATGTTCTGGGTCGTTTGGGCGGGCGCGAAGTTGCTGCGATGGCAGGGGCGATTGCACGGGCAAGATCGCTGCGTATTCCGGTGATCCTTGACGGGTTTATCTGTTGTGCCGCAGCCGCCTGTCTGGCCCAAACTCAAACCGGCGCTTTGGATCACTGCGTGGCGGGCCACAAAAGCGCAGAAGCCGCACATGCACGCCTGCTGGATGCGATTGGCAAAGACGCCGTTCTGTCGCTTGGGTTGCGCTTGGGCGAAGGTTCAGGGGCGGCGGTCGCCATCGGTATTCTGCAAGCGGCGATCGCCTGTCATTCCGGCATGAGTACCTTTGCCGAGGCCGGTGTCGCCAGCGGCTGAACCCGCATCCGCTTAAGCGCGTTTTTGATCGTCATCCCGGCTGGAGATTGCGGCCTCCAGTTCCTTTTGCAGCTCTTTTGCGCGGGTAATATAGGCTTTGTTCTGTCCGGCTGGGATATCCGGATCCCACAGTTCCGCCAGTTGTTTGACCGAAGTGCGATCATGCGCATAAAACAGGCGCTCGGCCTCGGAAGCCTCGTAATCGCTAAGGCCAAGATTTTCCAGAACGTATCGCCCTGCGCGCAGCGAGCCGTCGAACAATTCGCGCACAATATCGTTCGCACCGGCCCGGAACAGTTTGTAGACTTCGGTGCGTTCACGTGCGCGTGCAACGATGTGCAGATCAGGACGAATGCGCCGGGCATATGTTGCAAGGCGGATCGCGGCATCCGGATCGTCCATTGCGATGACCAGAACGCTTGCCGTCTCAATGCCTGCTGCCCGCAGAATGTCGGGCCGTGTCGGATCGCCCAGGAACCCTTTGAACCCAAATCGACGCATCACCGCGATGGTTTCGACGTTGCTGTCAAGGACAACCGTGTCAAACCCGTTGGCCTGCACCAAGCGGTTGACGATTTGCCCAAAGCGCCCGATCCCGGCAATGATGACCGGCCCGGCCTGATCCATTTCGTTATGCTCCAGTGTTTCGGCCCCGTCACGCATGCGCCGTGTGACCAGATCGTGCAGCATGAAAAGCAGCGGCGTGATCAACATCGACAGGGCGATCACCAGCAGCAATGTCTCGGCGATATCTTTGGGAAGGATTTGTTGCTGGACCGAGAACGATACGAGGATAAAGCCAAATTCGCCTGCCTGCGCCAAACCCAATGCAAAAAGCCACTGGTCGCGACCTTTCAGTTTGAAAGCGCGGCCCAGAACCCAAAGGATCAGGCCTTTGACAATAATGACAAGCAACGCCATTGAAACGATGGCTGGTGCGTTTGAGAACAACAAGGGAAAGTTGATACCCGCGCCCACGGTAATAAAAAACAGCCCCAACAGCAGGCCTTTGAACGGTTCAAGGTCGGTTTCCAATTCATGGCGAAATTCGCTGCTTGCCAGCACAACTCCCGCCAGAAATGCACCCAGTGCGGGCGACAGGCCCACCAGCGTCATCAGAAACGAAATGCTAACCACAATCAGCAGGGCCAGGGCGGTATACATCTCGCGCAGGCGCGCAGAGTGGATGTAGCGAAACACCGGGCGGGTCAGGAAAACGCCTGCAAAGATCACAGCGCCAACGGCTCCGATGGTGACAAGCGTGACACCCCAACCCGGCAATCCTTCGACCAGCGACAAGTTGGCGTGGGCTGCCTCTGCCGCTTTGTCCTGATTCAGCTGGATTGATCCATCCGCCGAGATTCGCGCTGGCAATGTGACTACCAGCAAGGGCAGAAAGGCCAGGATTGGGATCACAGCGATGTCTTGTGTCAACAGAACCGAAAAGACGCTGCGGCCTCCATTTGTTTGCATCAATCCCTTTTCTGACAGGGTTTGCAGCACAATCGCAGTTGAACTGAGCGAAAGCGTCAGGCCAATGGCAAGTGCTACCCCCCATGGTTGGCCATAGGCCATCGCAATCGACATCAGCGCCACCGTGCTGAGCACGACTTGTAAGCCGCCCAGACCCAGCAACCGATGCCGCATATCCCACAGAGCCTGCGGTTCCAGCTCCAAACCGATCAGGAACAGCATCATGACCACGCCAAATTCCGCAAAATGCTGCAAATCCTGCGTTTCCGTGCCGACAAGACCAAAAACCGGGCCGATCAGAATCCCGGCGGCCAGATAGCCCAAAACCGATCCAAATCCCAGACGGGCCGCAATTGGAACGGCAATTACGGCGGCCGCAAGATAGATCGAAGCTTGGTAAAAGAAACCTTCCATGGCGATCTGTATTCCTGTGTGTTCAGCGAAAAGGCTTGGCGAAAATGGCGTTTAGGTCGGCAGCGGTGCGTCGCGTTTCAATTGGTCCATCACAATCTGGCTTTGCACCCGTGCCACCGCGGGATGTGGCAAAAGGACGTTGTGGATCAACGCGTTCAGGGCGGGCAAATCCGCACAATATACACGTAGTAGATAGTCTGCATCACCGGTCATTGTCCATGCACTGGTGATCTCGGGCTGAAGATTTAGCAGCCGCGCAAAGCTTTTGGAATGCTCTGGCCCATGGGTGCCAAGATGCACCTGAATAAAACCCTGCACGTGCAGTCCCAGACGTGCGGCATTCAGGCGGGCAGTATAGCCTTCGATCAAGCCGTCGGATTCCAGCCTTTGGCGTCGTCGCCCGGCCTGACTGGGCGACAAATGCAACATTTCTCCTAGTTCTTGCGCTGTGAGGTGCGCGTTTTTTTGCAAGGCCGCCAGCAGGCGTGTGTCGGTGTCATCCAGCATGATGCGTATTTTCCGCAATTATTTTCCACATAGTGCGTGAAGTGCGCAAAAAATACCAGTGTTAAGCGCAAATTTGCGGAAAATGAGTGTATCTTTGCGAATATGTTGCGGAGTATTCCGGCGATCCTGCCAAAACTTAGCTTTTCAAAAGGTGATACATCATGGGTCCTTTCCCACACGAAGCTCCGAAATCGACCATTTCGCCCGAAAATCCGGCCGGGACAGATGGCTTTGAATTTGTTGAATTTGCCCACCCCGATCCGCAAGAACTGCGCGACCTCTTTGCGCGTATGGGATACGAAAAAGTGGCGAAACACAAAGTCAGGGATATCGAGCTTTGGCAGCAGGGCGATGTCACCTATGTGTTGAACTATGATGCGGCCAGTTT
>JBAUHN010000032.1:0-1981 GCA_049680295.1 Sulfitobacter sp. | reverse complement strand
GCTATGACAACCTCAAAGGCAAAAGGTGAAGGCGCGCGCAATCAAATGCAGGTAACGACCGTAAATGGCGGGTACATCAAACGCGAGGCCAGAACTGGACGTTTTGTTGAAGTACAAAGTGAACGCGGCAAAGCTATTGCCAGTGCCATTACGGAGTCCACCATTAACAGGGTGCTGAATTAGTCGCCGCTCGGGAACATTGTTCTGCCTATGGGGTGAATGCGCCCTGCGCTCGCCAACAAGGGCCGGAGATTTTCGGACCCCATGCAGCCGCCTTCCGCCTCATGCCGTCAGCAATCTTGGCAGTCGGGCCAGGTTATTGGCGGCCATCGTCAGAATGAAGCGGGATCGCACCCGTTCGACGCCGCGATATACGGTTTGCGCCATGCCGCCGACGGTCTTGGCCCAGCCGAAGGTGAGGAGGATCAGAAAACGATCCGGTGGATCGTTTTCCCGACGCAAGTCGATCCGCTTTCGGTGCTTTATCGACATGGCGTCGCCCTGATGTCGGGTAGTGCGCCCGTCCATTGCCCGGCAGGCGATTGCGCAGCAATCTGCCGAGAGGGGATCGCTGAATATCGCGATTTCTGCGCGACATGCGGAGTGACGCAGGCCTCCCGAAGATTGGAGACGAACTCGGCGGCGTCATACCCCTTGTCTGCCCCAAGTGTCAGCCGCCGGGTCGATCCAGGGGAGTGGCGATGCACCATGTCCAAGGCGGCACGCCGTTCGGCATGACCGTCCATTGCCCGGCAGGCGCATGCGCAGCATGCTGCCGGGAGGGGGCCTGGGTGAGGTCTCCCTGAACAATCACCCGTGCCGGTTCTCCATCAGCGCGGTCGTCGGGAAAACGGTCTCCCGGACCGTTTTCTGACCCTCCTCCACCCATGAAGCACAAAGCCGCACCAGTGCCGGGCGATTTCTTATAGAGCCGTGCCTCTGGGTCCGTGGTCGAAGCGTGTGTCGCATTCGAACACTTCTCGCCCTTGAAGTCGACCTCGGCGTTGCGGTTGCGGTGATTGGAGCGGGGCATCGGTTCGGTCTCGGGTTCGGTCTCGGGTTCGGATTGGGTGGGCTGATTGTCAGAGGCGATGGAAGGCTTTGGCGGATCATCTGGCCCCTCATCGTCGGGCGGCGTGCCCTCCGACTTCGGCTGGAAACTTCTCATCGACGGTGAGCCACGTGGTCGCCACCGGTTCGAGATCCGTGGCGAACGCCTTGATCAGCGTGCCATCGACCGGGAAATGCTCATCCCCCTCTCGGGCATTGCTGCGCAATACCCTGCCGGGCAATGGATAACAGCGGTGCCACCTCGCGGTGCGCCAGGATCGCCACCATCACTTTGCGCGACATGTCGGTCGTCAGCAGCCGGTCCCGGTTCTTGGTGAACACCGTTGCGACCCAAACCGGGTCGTCGATGCCAAGGCCGACGCACCAGCGAAACATCAGGTTGTATTGCATCTGTTCCATCAACTGGCGCGTCGTGCCAATGGCACGCCTCTGGCGTGACTCGAACAGAAAACAGGATTTGGATCAGGCTGGCCCGCCTCTCGGGACATTGCTGCGCAATGCCCTGCCGGTCGTAGATCAACCGCTCGGGTGCGATAGAGGGGCGGCCGAAATCGGCATAGAGCGGGGCAAACTCACCATCGAGGCTGGCGAGAGCATCGTTGACCACTTGCCGGATCTTGCGCAGCGGATGTCTGGCGGGAATGCGATCCTCAAGATCGACGTAGCTGAACAGCGAACCGCTCGTTTCATCTGTCCCGCGCATCTTGACCCCCACCGATCTCTTGCGGAGGAGGAATCATGTTCTCAAATCGTTGTCCAGAAGGGACTATTTCAGCACCCTGTTAGGGGGGCGGACATTGGTAGCTTGCTGCGCTGATTTTTCATATCAACGGCACACAGTAACTCCGGATGACTGCCTTTTTGAACGCCACTGCCCGGCACCCGATGCGCTTTGCCGATAGTCGTGAAA
>JBAUHN010000031.1:0-4057 GCA_049680295.1 Sulfitobacter sp. | reverse complement strand
GACGCGCGCAAAGGCTCAGTTGCGCAACACTCCCCTGCCCCACTGATCCTGCGCACACCGCAGCCTGCGCGCGATCCCAACAAACAAACGGCAATTTGCTGTGAAAACTCGCGCGCCCAGCCCAGCCGGGGTCACTGCATAAAAGTGTCCTTATTGTCCGGTTCGCGCGAACAAACAGAGAACCTATGCGGCATCGCGAAGTTCATTTTTCCGAAGTGGCCTGAGGCGATCTGGGCTGAGTGGCGGGTTCATGTTCCACAGGTAGTCGCCTGTTAGACCGACATGTGCCCAGCCAAGCGGCGCGATATGTTTTGTGATTTTGTTTGGGAAGTCCACGCCGTTTTTCTTCAGTTCAGTGATTGAGGCTTCCAGGTATTTGGTGTTCCACAGGATGATGGCGGCAACCAGAAAGTTGAGACCGGATGCTTTGTGGATCTGATGCTCATAGCTGCGATCGCGCATTTCACCGAGTTGGTTGAAGAAAACGCCGCGTGCGAGGGCGTTTCTCGCTTCTCCTCTGGCCAGACTTGCGCTGGTTCTTTTTCGCAATTCAAGGCTGCGCATCCATTCCAGGGCAAAGAGGGTCCGCTCCAGTCTGCCCAGTTCGCGCAGGGCAATTGCGAGTCCGTTTTGCCTGGGATATGCGGACAAGCTCTTGAGGACCGCCGATGCGGTGGTGGTCCCCGCCTTGATGGAGGTCGCCAGCCTGAGGATTTCAGGCCAGTTGTCGACGATGTGACCTGTTTTGATGGTGCCACCGATGAAGGGTGTCATGATGGCCGGGGGCTTCATGCCGGGCAGAAGATACAATTTGCGATCCTTGAAGTTTCGCAAGCGTGGCGCGAAGCGGAACCCCAGGAGATAGCACAGGGCAAAGACATGATCCGTCGCGCCGCCAGTGTCCACGTGATGCTCTTCGATTGCGACGCCTGATTGGTGACGAAGCAGACCATCCAAAACGAAGGGCGCTTCGCTTTCGGTGGCGGTGATGACCGTTGAGTGGAACGGGCTGAACTGATCGGAGATGTGGGTGTAGAACTTGAGACCCGGGGTGCGCCCGTATTTTGCGTTGATATCTGCAGAGGCCTCACCGCGGCCACCGGCTCGGAAGAATTGCCCATCTGAGGAAGACGTAACGCCGTCCCCCCAGAGTTTGGCCAGAGGGAGCTCGCGTTGCATGTCGATCAGACAAGCCAAAGCGTCAGAATAGGTTTCCTCGCGCAAATGCCAATCATGCGCCCATGCGATTTGCCGGGCAGACAGATTGTGGGTTGCCGCAGCCATGCGGGATACACTTAGATTGACCCCGTCTGCCAGGATAGCGGCGAACAACGCCTTTTGATCTTCCGCCGGTCTGCCCGAGCGATAATGGGTGAAGCACTCCGCAAATCCGGTCCAGGCGTTCACCTCCGTCAGCAGGTCGGGGATCTTGATTTGTGGCAATTGCCCATAAGCCAGTCGGCTCATGGCCGTGGCGGCGTCGGGTGTTTCGTCTTTGACCGGGGTGATGCTCAGGGTGCCACCCTGAATGGCGGCATCCGGCAGCGTCCCCGCTTCGGCACGGGCCGCGACAATGGCCATGGCCTCCTCGATCTGCTGTTGCCGTTCTGAAAGATAGGTCTCTGCATCCGCCGCAGCGGCGATCGGCAACGACCCCTCGGTACGCAAGATCTCGAAGGTGGCTTTGGGGATGAGCCGATCGTCAAAGTTGCGGCGCTGCCGGCTTCCCTCGACCCAGACATCCCCTGCTCGAAGACGATCACGCAATTCGAAGTAGACACAAAGCTCGTATGCGCGTCGGTTGACCTCCCCGGGCGCCGGAAAGACAAATGGGCGCCAGACCTTCCGGATGAACCCGGTTGGCGGATTGTCTGACAGGCTGCGTTTGTTCGCCTCATACATGACGCGCAGGAGATCCACCGCGCGCAGAAGGCTGGCGGCACTGGCCGCGCCATTGAAGCTAAAACCCCTTAATATCATGGGCGCAAACTGACGGGCTGTTTGATATTTTCCGATGAGTTCAGTATATTTGTCGGGCTTCCCGTCTCCCAGGGCGGTTTCAATTGCGGATGTCGCACTCTCGATCTCGTCCCAATTGGCCGTGTCCAGCATTCCGTTGAGATCACCGGTCTGCAGGCGAGCATTCAGCGCCTCACGGCAAAAAGCTTTGAGAGACTGTAAGGGGCGGATGATATCCATCAGGAGCTTGGACGCTTTGTCAGAGCTTTGTTGTTCCGCCTTTCGAAAGCTGCGACCCAGCAATTTATCGAACATATCCAATGCAAGATCGGTCAGCTGTTCTTCAAGCCGCAAGCAGGCGGCCGACAATACAGCCCATAGCCGGGGCAAGGCCATACGCCGCAGGTTTTGCACCGTGATCCGCAAGCCTTCGCCGGCCAGACGATCAAGCGCTGATGTCGAGATATTCTGGCGCAAACTGGTGGGTAGACCAATTGCTCGAACCACCTTCAGGCGATCCAGAACAGCCTTGATGGATTTGGAGGATGCTGATTTGGGTGCTGCTTTAAGCCAGCTCAGCGTCGACACCTCACCCGATTCAGGTGGAGCAATCAATGCACGCAGGGCGTCGTGGTGATCCGGATGCAGGTCCCGGGTCAGAGCGGAAATCCTGACATTTTCCGCACGCCGGATCGCGTGCCTGACAATCAGTTCAACGGTACGGCGTGCCGGGATCAGGATACGCCGCCGCCTAAGTTCTTCAATCAACGAGATCGCCAAAGGCTCGGCCCGCGGATCTTCTCCGGCAGATGGTGTCAGCCAATGAACAAACTCCCGCACAAGGGACTTTGTGAACGCCTTGTATCCAAACCGAGCCATGATTTGCGCGATATGTTCGCGTCGCGTCTGCGGACGTCGATCATAGACCGCCAGATCGGAAGCGCTGGCATCAACCTGATCTGCAAGGAAGGCCAGCATAACGTCGTTGGGCTGTTCTCCAACCTCACGAACCCGCCCGGGATGACGCAAATAAGCCAATGACACGGCATAGCCCAGACGGGCGGCAGCGGTTCGCTTTCTGGCGATAGCCTCGATCTCGTCCGGGGTGAGCGTGCAATACATCGCAACCTCTCGATCCTCCGAGGTCGGCGCCATCAACCGAGACCAAAAACTTGCCGTCAATAATTGTCGCCGTGCCATAAACTACCCTCTTCCCATCGATGTCCGTGAAACGCTCGTTTGGCGGAATCCCAAATTCCGTCCGTCAATATGGCTTGACAACGGGAAGTCGGACAAGTTGATTTGTGGACAGGAAAACGGACAAGGCGGCCGCTATGGCACAGATCGGATATGCGCGGATCTCGACAGCAGAGCAAAAGCTGGAACCACAGGTTGATGCCCTCAAAGCTGCTGGCTGCGAAACAGTGTTCGAAGATGTTATTTCCGGTGCCAAAGCCGAGCGCCCGGGATTGAATGAAGCGCTTGCCTTTTTGCGAGATGGCGACACGCTAGTGGTCTGGAAGCTCGACCGCCTAGGCCGATCGATGAAGCATCTGGTGGAAACAGTGGCGGGGCTCGGAGAGCGTGGTGTCGGTTTCAAATCCCTGACCGAAGGAGTGAACACAACCACCACCGGCGGCACGCTGGTTTTTCATCTATTCGGCGCACTTGCCCAATTTGAGCGCGACCTCATAATCGAGCGCACACAGGCCGGATTAAAAGCCGCCGCGACGCGCGGTAGAAAGGGTGGACGTAAGCCCGTTGTCACGCCAAAAAAGATCGAACAAGCCAAAGCCCACATCAACGATGGTCTGACTGTCCGTGAGGCCGCCGCGCGTCTCAAAATCAGCAAAACGAGCCTCTACAACGCCCTCAGAGGCCAGAAATCCGACTGAAACTGTTTATGTTCCCGTTAAGTTCGCTCGAACCGGACGATAATGTCACTTTTATGCAGTGACCCCTGGAGCGTTCTGAACTCAGGCAAAGACTTTGATTGGAAGGAAAAGGAATTGGCGACTGCGATCTGATCACAGCCGCACACGATGTTCGTAAACCTCAATTGTATGGAACGGAATAAGGCGCACCCAAAGTCTGAGAG
>JBAUHN010000030.1:0-9999 GCA_049680295.1 Sulfitobacter sp. | reverse complement strand
GATGATCGAATGATCGCGTCTGTTCCTGTCGGTGTGGTTCTGCTGCGCGCCGCGTCGCGCCGTGCCCGAACCATCAAGACACGTAAAAAGGCCGAGACCCACCGCACCACAGAAAAACGACCGTCTTTTCAGGCAGGCTACATTTCGATAACGGAATTCGGTGTATCAGTCCGCGTTGGGATCAAGACTCAATAGGTCCAGAAGTTCGGCCAGTCTTTCTTTGCCGAATTTTTGCATCAGTAAAGTGTCTAAAGTCAAAAAATGTGCGCGTGCATGTGACATCATGCGTTCGCCTTCTTTGGTGAAAACGATCACACGCTGATTGCCGCGTGCCGCGTCAGGTCGTGTCGCCAGCCAATCAGCATCTTCTAATTCGCGGACAGTCTTGTGCACGGCCTGACGCGATATCCCAAGGGTTCGCGCTAACTCGGAAGCGAAATTCACGCCACAATCCAAAGACCCCAAAAAGACAAGCTGGTTGGCTTTAAGTCCTTCGAAGCCATCTTTCCAAAGCTTTGAAAGCAACCACACGATTATGCGCTCCCGAAAAGACTCCGTCGCTTGGGTGAACGCAAGAGCGTGGCTGTCGACCAAGTCATAGCCAGCGATTGCAGAAGTTTTTGTTAACCTGGTTGACATGATGGGTTTCTCCCGCTAATTGTAAACCAAGTTAACAAGGTGCGCGGAGACCTACAATGTTAAAACAAGTTTTACGAGCAAATGCCGCTTCTTGCGCGTTGTTCGGTGCTCTGTTTACCTTTGCTGCCCCGGCGACGGCAGAAATCGTCGGCACACCGCCTATTCTCGTGCTACAGTTGTTGGGCGCCGGGCTTTTGATCAATTCGGTGATGCTGGTCTGGACAAGCCTACGCGCGCAACCGGACAGATTAAGTGTTCTTGCCTTCGCATTAGGAGACGCAATTTGGGTGGCGGCGACGAGTGCACTTTTGATTTTCGGTCTGTGGATCACAACCCCGAGCGGCATAATCGCGGCAATTGGAATAGCAGCGTTTGTCGGTGCCTGCGGCTTACTGCAATGGAAGCTCGCCCCAATCAGCGCGTGAACTTTAGCAGCCTTGTGCCCACTAGAGCGCCCCGCCTTAAACATGTTTCACTTGTTCGCTGCCTTCGCCTTCGCCTGCGGCTCAACGCGAAAAGTGATGCTTAATGGCTCAGGTTAAAGGCGGGACGCTTTATCGCCAGGCAAGCACGTCCCCTTGCTATGGCATCTCATCTCTCAGACGATCGATCACCGCGCGAAACTCGGCAAGTTCAGGCAGTATCGCGGCGACGCGGTCAGACGAAAACTGTTTGTCCAACACCTCGAACAACGGTGCCAGTTTCGTCAACGCGTCATCGCGGAATTGTTTACCGGAGGAAGTAAGCCAAACTTGTTTCGAGCGTTTGTCACCCGGGTTGGGGCGCATCTCGACAAACCCATGCTTCTCTAGCCCGGCCAATGTATGTGTCATTGTCGTTTTTGCCACTTGAAAGGCGCGCGCCAATTCCAACGGCGTCGCACCATCACCAACTCTGATCAGGTGGCTGACGACGCCAAAATGTGATACCAATAGGCCGCCTGGCAGGCGCGCCTCCAGAAACGCTGTGCCGATTTGGTTGATGATCCCCACTTCGTAGATCAGCGCAAAATAGGGACCAAGTTTATCGTCAGCCATGTATGATACGTGTCTCCAATGGCCAGCGCGGGCTCGGGTCAATTTCCGGACCATATCCCAGCCGTCCAAGCATTTGAACCGTCTGTCCGGGGGATGCCAGCAATTCATGGGCCTGCCTGTAGTGCGCTGCCATTTCCGGATACTCCTGCAGGGCCTGGCTGACGGGTTGCATCGCCAGCCCCTGGCTTGTCGCTGCCAGTTGCAACCGGATCCAGTCACGCCCTGCGTCAATCTGATCAAACCGGGTGTTGCCTGCACTGGTTATCACCGCATAGGCGTTAGTGGCATCCAACGCTTTTAGGATCATATCAAGCCCTTGTTTGAAGCCGGTGCTGGACGGATCAAGTTGATCTTCGCGGCGCAACATCCCGACCACCTTCAGAGTTTCAAGAAACGGGCCGCCCAGAGAAATTCCATCGGGCTTGGCTTCAATCTCGGCTTTGCCAATCCGCATCAGGTCGACACTTTCCTTCATGGTGTGCTTGGTCTTCATCTCTATTTCCATTGCTTCGCGTGTAAGGGCACGCAACGCATCGACGTCGACGGGATCATTCTTTATCGAAGCATAACCGGCCAAGGCTGCGACCGCATCTTGTGCAATGGGCCGGTCTTCATAGCCGTTTCGGTTGGTATGTCGGTCAAAGACATATTCAAACAACGGATCTTTTGCGCCGCCCTTCACAAACCGGATCGCAGCGACCGGCCCGTCATCACCTTGTGGGAAGAGATCGGTTTCCAATTCATATTCATCTTCAGCCGCTGCCATGCGCAAAAGTTCCAGAAAACAACCCATGCCTATAGTCAACTGGCGGTCAAACGGGTCGGTCTCGGGCAGATTCCGGGATTTGTCGCGGTGGATAACCAACCGATCATCGCCCAGCAATTCAGCGACCCACGGCTGTCGATTGTGCGGGTTAGGAGCGAGAATGGCATAAGAAAGTGCACGCATCCTTGGTTCAGTATAGTCACCCGCCGCCGCCCAGGGCGCAAGCGCGCGCGTCGGGCGGCGGGTCGCCAGGAAGCCGCCCGCTGAGGCAGTCGCGGCAAGCACTGCTCCGCCGCCTACTAGGCCGATCATTTTACGTCTTGAAAGTGTCATTGTATGATTCCATCTGATACGATATCGGACTTTATAATTCGATATCGTATCAAAATCAAGTACGATATCGTACTTTTCTGTCACGCGTCGCGCCGAATCCTTTGCTTGGCCAACCAAGGGCCCGCTGTGCTTCAAAAAATTCCAAACCTATGACGCAGCAACTGTGTGAAGCTGAAAGTCGTGGGCGTTAGCCCCAATGCGATCGGTTTTACGTGGACTTTATACAGGCATAGGGTCGTTGGAGCGCTGTGCCGGGATAATCCATAGGCTGTTATCACTCAAAAGTCGCAAGTCAGGGTAGCGCGCACCCTGCGCGGATGCGCCTGTTGTGTCGCATTTCGGAATGGCATGCGATCCAAAATTGTCCAAAAGCTGGGACCGCTTCAGATCACCATTCGCAGCTGGTAGTTCGATCAAGTCTATCGTCGACATAAAATATCCTGCAAAGCACCGCGATGCGCTCTGCAGGGTAAAATTGTCAAAGTGCGCCGATTTCCTTGAAATAGCGCGCGGCACCCGGATGCATCGGGATTCCGTAATCCTTTGCACCCAAGGATGGGGTAATCCCGGTAAAGCTGGTGTTGCTCTCCTGAATCGCTTCTATGTTCTCCCAGAAAGACTTGGTGAACTGATAGATCATTTCCTCATCCGCGTTTTCATCGGTAAAGACCACTTGCGCCAACCCAAATGTCTTTACGACATTATCCTGTCCCTGATAGGTGCCCGCAGGAATTTCATAGGGAACAAGCAGGCCGAAGTACCCCTCGTTCATCTTGTCGATCGTGTCCTGTGGGATATCGAGGTATCGAATGGGGGTCACTGCCGACAAACGTTGGGCATTGCCCAGACCTAGTTGATAGACATGTGCACCCCCTTTGAAGATACCGTTCTGAACCTGATCAAATACCTGTCCTGTGGGAATCTGGCCGACCTCGAATTCATCCAGCCCAATCCCGGCTGCTTCCAACATCTTGAGGTTCAGGCCATGGGTAAAGCTTGACGGCACATTGATATTGAATGGCTTGCCACGAATGTCATCCAGGCTGTTGATGTTGCTGTCGTCGCGGACAAATATGTTGTGCGGCACAGCGCCAAAGACAAACAATGTCCGCAGCCGTTTGAAGTCGTCCTTCATCGGTGACGCGGCATAGTCGTCGCGTTGGTTATAGGCGAAATTCAACCCAATCAACGTATTCAGCGCTATGTCCACCTTGTCGGTCAGGACGAGGCCCAGATTGTCTTTGTACCCGCCGGTTGTCTGGACTGAGAACTTGTAATCCCCCTGTGCTTTGTTGGCCGTATCAGCCATCAATGCGCCGTTGATATATGGGCCGGAGCCAGAGCCGCTGGCACCTATTGACATGTTATCCTGTGCATGCGCTGCCCCTGCCCATGTGAGCATGCACGCAGCAAGCAGGCCCTTAATTGGATGATTGATCATTCTTTTACTCCTATTCTGAGAGGTTGGGTGATAATTTGGTGCCGGATTTGCGCATCCACCTGAATGCAGCAATGCCAGCGACGATTGCCAGACCGACAGTGTCGGTCAGGCCGCCGCTTTTGATAAGTGACAGCGCCGCTCCGATCAGGGCGAGCCGTTCAAGCCAGGAGATCCAGTCAACGCACCATCCCTGAATACCGGCGGCCATGGCAAAGACACCGACGCTGGCCGTCAATGCAGCCAGAAGGATGTAAATCGCGTCTCCCTGCATCAGCAAGGCATCGGAATAAAGGAACATGAAGGCAACAATGAAACCCGGCAACGAATGCACAAAGGCGGCGACCGAGGTTGTCCACCAATTGGCCCGCGCAATGCCCGCTGCAACAACGGCTACCAAGGCCACAGGTGGCGTGGAGCCGGATTTGATCGCAAAGTAGAATAGGAACAGATGGGTTCCCAAGACCGGCGCCCCGGCGGAAATAATTGCGGGTGCCGCGAACATCGCCAGCATCAGGTAGGCGATGGGCGTTGGCATCCCCATGCCCAGCAAGGTGGCCGCGACCACCGCCAAAAGCGCTGTGAGGATAAGTGAGCCATCGCTGAAGTTCAGAATAATCTCAGTCAACCGCGGGCCAAGTCCCGTTGCAACAATTGCGGCTTGCAACAAGCCAATGGAGATGATCAGCGCCGTGATTGCCGCGGCCTGCCGAACGCCATCGTCCAGACTGGTCAGCAAGGTACGCAACGACACCCGCGTGACCTTGCGCGACGCACCGATCAGCACGGCAATGATCAGGGCGACAAAACTCGAGAACGCTGCCGTATAGGCCTGAAAGACCAGCAGATAGAACAACACCACTGGCGCGATCAGCAGGTGCCAACCTTCGGCAAGGACCTGTCCGATGGGTTCAATCTCACTTTCTGGCAGACCGCGAAGATCATTCTTGAGGGCCTCAATGTGAATGACCCAATAGAGCGAGAAATAATAAAGAAACGCAGGTATCACCGCTGCCAAAGCAATGGTCCCGTAAGCAATGCCAGTCAGCTGCGCCATAATGAAGGCCGAGGCCCCCATAATCGGGGGGACAAGCTGCGCGCCTTCAGAAGTGTTTGTCTCTACCGCCGCCGCGATATGACGTCGAAACCCGGTCCGGATCATCAAGGGGATCGTAAAGGCTCCGGTGGCGACCACGTTGCCAACCGAACTCCCAACCATCGTGCCAAGCCCGGCACTGGCGGCCATCGCGCCTTTTGCAGCACCGCCTGTTTGCCGCCCAAAGCTACAATTGGCGAGCTTGATAATGAAATCGCCGGTCTTTGTGGCCTGCAGCACAGCACCAAACATCATGAACATAAACAGATAGTTTGCCGCGACCTTCAGCCCGGTGCCAAACAACCCTTCGCTGGTGTAGGAAACAACGTAAGTAAACCGCTGGATATCCATCCCGGCATGGGAAAAGACACCGGGCAGACTGTCACCAAACAGCATATATGCTGCGCTGATCGCCCCCAGCAGCGCCAACATGATGGACTGGCGGCGCGCGCCCTCCAGCGCGACGAACACCATCGTCAGACCGACAATGATGTCCATTTGAGTGAGATAGCTGGACCCCCAGAGGTTTAGCAGGCGTTCATAGTCAAACACGACGTAGGCCATGCTGCCTACAGCGCAGAGGGCGGCAAATGTGTCCCACCCAAGCTGCATCTTTCTATGTAAGGAGCTTGCGCTGCGGGCGCGCCCCAAAAACGCGATAAACAGCATGACGGCTGCGAAAATCGCAAGATGCACAACTGTCGTTTTGTAAGGTCCGTAGATAGTGGCATAGGCCATATAGGCAAAAAGCGTCAGACCAAGAACACGAATGACCAATCGCTGCAATCGGGGTTCGGGACGACCCTCCGGTGGAGCGTTGTTGTCAGGCGTCGCCTCAGCCATTTTTTGGTGTTCTTGCGGTTGCTTTGGCGACCTTGGAATTGGCCGCAATGGACAGCTGTTTTACAAGCGCATCGCGCGCTGATTCCAGATGCGCCAGACTCGCGGCACGGGCCTCTACCCGATTTCGGTCCTGCAGGGCCTCTGCCAACAGGCGCATTTCCACAAGCGAGTCCTGCCGTCGGCGCGGGTCGCTCATCAGTTGCGTGCGCAGATATGAGATGCGGTCGATGACATTCTCCAACGCGCAGCGAATTTCCGAATTGCGGCATCCGGAGAACAGGATGGTAAAGAACTGATCCTTTGCGGTTCGGATTTTCTTGAGGTCATTGGCGTGAATGCCGGCCTCAATGGCGCTGAATGCCGCGCCGATATCTTTCACTTCCTGATCGCTGGCGCGTTCCGCAAACAGTTCCGCAGCCAGCGTTTCCACTGAGGCGCGTAGTTCAAAGATTTCAAAAATACTGCGTGCGGACAGTTCTGCGACAGTGTAGCCTCGAAAGGATTGTCTGACAATCAAACCTCTTGCCTCGATGTGTGACAGCGCTTCCCGCAAGACAGACCGGCTGGCACCGGTCATCTCACTTAACTCCCGCTCAATGAGCTTTTCACCTGCCTGATAATGACCGGACAAGATGGCTTCGCGAATCCATGATTGCGTCGATTCACGTAATGAGGTTTCCGGCGATGAGGTTCTCTGTTCTTGAGTCTGACTCTCACCGTCTTGGTCAGCGTCCTGCGTAGGTAGGTTGATGATCGTACTCAAGTGAAGCTCCTTGCCGAGTTTAGGCAGATTATCGGGGAAGGTTGGAACACTGCATTTGGCTATTTAGGCTCAGAGTTCCGCCCGCTGATTTGGATCGACGGTACATGTAGAGGATCACCAACGCAAGTTTTTGTATGACAAAAATAAGAGTTCGCACCGAAGGCGGACCGCCGCATGGATGAATTTCTGCTACTAATAGCTAATAAATTGCCATTATGAGGGGTTGAAGTGAATTGGTGATTCTTTTTTGTATACAAAACCAAGATTGAATGTCAGAAATATACCATTCCGGCTAAAAACACGCTCCTGCGAATCTTTTTTTGTCGGACAAAATGAAAATATGTTCGGCTGACGTTCCCAAACCTCAAGGTGGATGACCAGCTAACGTTCATAACGCGGGTCCGGCATTGTTCGGATCGGCCCATAGGGGAGATGAAAGATGACTAAGGATATGCACAGCTTTACCAAACCACTCATGGCTTCGGTTTTTGGCCTGTTTATGGGGGCAACCACTGCTTCAGCAGAAACCATTACGATCAACGACAACCCATACCCATCATTTCAGGCAATCAAGCACTTGCTGGTGATCTTGTTTGAAGAACGTCTCGGCTATGAGGTGGAAACCAAACCCGGAGAAAACTCAGCAGTTTGGGCGGGGATGGACGCCGGTGAGGGAGATTTCGACATCCATGCCGACACCTGGCTGCCAAACCAAGGATCATTCTACAAGAAATATGTCGAAGAGGCGGGCACCGTCGATTATAGCCGCAAGCCTTATCACGGATCAGGCGGTTTCTGTGTGCCACGCTATTTCTACGAAGAGCAAAATGTGAAGTCCATCTATGATCTGGCGCGTCCCGAAATCGCCGCGCAACTGGACAAGGATGGCGATGGCAAGGGCGAGATTTGGATCGGGCGCAATGGCTGGGTCTCAACCAATGAAAACATGGTGAAGATCCGGGATTATGGCCTGTCCGAAAATATCCAATGGGTCCGTGCGGAGGTTGGTGTGAATCAGGCTGCAATGGCGGATGCCGTCAAAAAACGGGAAGGATACGCAACATTCTGCGCGAAACCGGATTCGGTTTGGGAGGCCTATGATCTTGTGCAGCTCGAAGAGCCGGAAAATGATGGCGGCGGGTGCTGGAAATTGATCGCGCAATCTGAGGATGACTGGCTTGAACGCTCCAAGATCACTTGCGCAAGCGCGCCGCTGACAATGCAGATGGCTTGGTCCAAGAGCCTTGAAGAACGTGCGCCTCTTGCAACTGAACTGATGGCCAACATTGAGCTGGATATCGAGACGGTCAACGGATGGTCATATCAGATCGGCCATGAGGGTAAGGAACCGGAAGCATTGGTGCGGGCCTGGATGGAGCAGAACGCAGATCGCGTCGACAGCTGGTTCGGTATCTAATCCCTACTGCGCGGTGCCAGGTGTATCTCGCCTGGCGCTGCCTCTCCTCCTATTTCCGCGGGATTTTGACCCATGCCATTAGACGCAGCCATTGAACTTAGGAATGTTTGGAAGATCTTCGGCTCTTCTGATGGTCCCGTTCTGGAGGAGATTCGATCAGGTAAGATCAGCAAGTCGGAGGCCTTGGAGCGGCACAATTGTGTGATTGGCGTCGCGGATGTCTCGCTCTCTATCGCGGAAGGGGAGCTGTTCTGTGTGATGGGCCTGTCAGGCAGCGGCAAGTCCACACTGGTACGCCACATCAATCGCTTGTTGGAACCTACATTTGGTGAAATTCATGTTGCTGGCGACGCGATTATGGACCTCAATGCCTCGGCTCTGCGCCAGTTTCGCAATGAGCATATCGCAATGGTCTTTCAGAACTTTGCATTGATGCCGCATCGAACGGTTTTGGATAACGTCGCGCTTCCGCTTGCCATCCGTGGTCTGTCGCAAAACCAGCAGCTTGCTCAGGCCCAATCCGCTTTGGAAATGGTGGAGCTTGCGGAATGGGCCGACAAATTCGCCTATGAGTTGTCGGGGGGGATGCAGCAACGGGTCGGGCTGGCGCGTGCGATTGCAGCTGACGCCGAAGTCCTGCTGATGGATGAACCGTTCAGTGCCCTAGACCCTTTGATCCGACGCCAGCTACAGACCGAGTTTATGAAGCTCGCGTCGATCATGAAGAAGACCACTGTCTTCATTACCCATGATCTGGAAGAAGCGGTTCGGATCGGAGACCGGATTGCCATCATGCGCGATGGCGGTATCGTTCAAATCGGGACGCCGGAAGAAATCGTCATGGCCCCGGCGGATGATTACGTGCGGGATTTCGTCGCCGGGATCTCGCGGCTGAAAATCGTCCGTGCAAGCGCGTTGATGAAAGATTTGAGCGAATGGAGCGCACAACACGGGCCACCGCCGGACGATGCATTGCATATGCCAATGGACACAAAGTTGGATGCACTGATCAAAGCGTCCGCGCGCGTCGATGGTCCGGTTGTCATCATGAACGACGCGAACGACCCTGTCGGCATCATCACTAAGTCTGATTTGCTAGAGGCCGTGATCAACGGGGACCAGGAATGATGGACGTTGGCAAACGCACGCGGGATGACGCCATCGCGCAATTCACAGGCTCAATAAACCAAGACTACTATGCCAGAACATTTTTCGCCATCGGAGATAGCCGCGGCTTTGTCTGGACTGTGAACAAGGCCGCACTGGTGTTGGGACCGGTCTGGTTTGGCTTTAGGGGGTTGTGGCAGTGGATGCTTGCCTTCACGATACTTGAGACTTTCGCTTTGATCCTGATCGGTCGGGGCATCTGGGCTGATCTTACGCAATCGGTCGCCGGACGCATTGCATCGGTTGAAATTCAGCTTGCTCTGCGAAACGAACAACTGGAAACCGCGATTGCTACCGGCAAGAGTAGTGTTGAAGCGCTGCGGCGCAATATTGAGGGGCTGGAAGGGATCATCGCGCAGGCCCGGATTGAGATGTTGGAGATTGAATCAGGTCGGTTTAGCCTGCTGATGACAGGCCTGCTTCTTTTCATTCTTGCGCGTGTGATCATGTCAGTGCTGGCCAATCCGATGTTGGCCCGGTCGTTTGCGTCCTGGCGGGCG
>JBAUHN010000029.1:0-2564 GCA_049680295.1 Sulfitobacter sp. | reverse complement strand
ACAAGCGTCAGCGTGTCCAGCGTCACATCACCGGTGTTCTCAACCAAAATCGTATACGTCACATCAAACGTACCATCCGCCTGGATCGTCCCAACAGAGGCGGATTTCGAAGACCCAACCTCAGGAGCCAACACAGTTATCGGATAATCTTCGACTTCCCCAAAGGGCGCAATGCCAGATGAAGAAATAGCGCCTACAGAACTTAATCTGAACCGTGCATAGGTCGGAGTAGTCGCCGCTGTTACCGGCACAGTTACAGAGATATTGTTAGTCCCAGTTGCCACAGCTAAATCTGTGGCTACTTGCTCGCCGGGGCCAGAAAAATCGCCATCATCATTCCAATCAATCCAACCTTGCAATACTCCCGCGGCCCCAGAAACAGTCACCGGAATGGTCACCATTGAACCTTGTGCAAGTGTCGGAAAAGTCACACCATCTTCGTCTGTCGGAGCTTTGCCCTGCGCATTATCGTCTGCAGATAATGCAGTTTCCGCATCAGGGCGCACTGAACCCAAAAAAGTTTCGCTTGCTGCGTTCACTAAAGGGGCAGGTGAACCCGTCGAACCAGCAACGCCATTTGTTGTCATAGTGAACGCATGTGCCGGTGTCCCATATCCAGGGGCATCGCCATGATCACATGGCACTACCAAACCAAACGCAACGCCTTGCGCGCCCCCTCCACCCATGCTCATTGAAAGAGTGCTCGCGTTTTCATTTAGTAGAAGTGGCGCAGAGACGGATTGTTCTGTCTGAGATATGGATACTGTTGGGGATCCGAAACCTGTTGCTACATACCCCGAGCCATTAATGTCATCAATGGCACTAAACGTTCCACTAGAAGATATTGCCTGCCATGTTTCCACTGGTGAAAAAGTAGATTCAGCATCAACGACAACAATGTCAGGGCTAACTACAGAGCCATTTAGAACCATCGAAAAAGTGACATCGAAAGTTGCGGTCGCACCAACTGTGCTTATATTTATTGCTTCACTTGAGGACGACGTCACCTGGTAGCCACGGAAAGCAACCGCACCAGCCCAAGTTTGCATATCACGGATATCACTGTTTTGTGCTGCTGTGTTTACATTAGAAAATGTTGCCGTCAGTGTTCCGCTGCGACATTGTGACGGCAATGGAAAAACTGCAGATTCGCCGCTACTCATTCCGTCAACAAGTGTCGTTCCTGCCCAACTTAACCATGCAATCTCATTTCGATGGGCGCCACTCCCAGAATCTGCATAATCTAGGCTTTGCGCATTCACAGCAACTGTCGCGCTAAGTGAAAATATCAGTATAGACAGGTATTTTAATATGTATTTACGGCATAATCTTACACGATCACGAATCGCAAAAAGCAATGCCCAAATAAATGTAAATAAAACTGTAAATGCAGGCACTCTTAAGCTTGGACTTGCCCCGATTTCGTACGGCCTGCGGCGCTCCTTCAAGCCACTTTCTGCAATCAGAAACAGAAAACCCCGCCCAAAACATTGGCGCGGCGGTTCCGCGTGCGGGCTGGATTTAGTCACTAAACGATTTCCTTTTGCCAAATCAAATGTACAGTTGACCATGTCACCCACCGCCAAAGTCGCGCCATGACAAGAGGCACAAGTGATTTTGGCAGGCGTTAGCACTTCCGCTTGATTATCCGTCTTCGCAATGGCCCTCTTTTGTCGGTTTGACGCGACATCAACCGAGGCTTTTCCGGACCAGATTCGCGTCGCGCGGCCAATAAGGCTCAACATCGAAAACGTGTAGATCGAAAGGCGACGCGCACAGTACCTAGTCATTACACTCTCACTCAACAAATTAGGCTCAATGAATACGACAAACGAATTCAAGCAATTGAAAGATTAGCACCCGCGCGAGGTTGTTAACCTTTTGTTGCAGATACGCTACTTTTTGGTCTATTCGAACCCATCCCAGGTTGCGTCAGATGGAAAGCTACGCAACTCTGGATTGCGAGTGAGGGGCATCTTTGTTGCATCGCCCCCAAGGCATCTTTCGGCACCGCGTCTGTTGAATGTCATTGAGAACTGACCCGGTATTGTCACCGAGATTTGACCCGCTTTAGTTATGTATCGGCGGCTATGCTTTGGTCAATATGGTGGCCTCCTTTGTGGTTTTCTTTGCAGCTTCTGAACTGGCCTTGAAGCGGTAGCTGTCGTTGCCTGTTTCGAGGATGTGGCAGCGGTGTGTGAGCCGGTCGAGGAGTGCTGTTGTCATCTTTGCATCGCCGAAGACCTGCGCCCATTCACTGAAGCTGAGGTTTGTCGTGATGACGACGCTGGTGCGCTCATAGAGCTTGCTCAGCAGGTGGAACAGCAGTGCGCCACCAGACGGGCTGAACGGCAGGTAGCCAAGCTCGTCAAGGATGACCAAGTCAATCTTTGTGAGCATCTCAGCCATCCTCCCGGCCTTCCCAAGGGCCTTTTCCTGCTCCAATGCGTTGACCAGTTCGACGGTCGAGTAAAAGCGCACCTTGCGTCTGTGATGTTCGATGGCCTGGACACCGATAGCTGTGGCGACATGGCTTTTGCCGGTGCCAGGTCCCCCGATCAGAA
>JBAUHN010000028.1:0-2030 GCA_049680295.1 Sulfitobacter sp. | reverse complement strand
TCTTTGATCGGTTCCTGACTGCGAAGTTCGGCTCTGGCCTGGGTGACTTGAACACCATCAAGCCAGACGACATCACTGGGTTCATACTTTGGTTGCGCAAGGAACAAAACGCGCCGCGGGACAAGACCGGCCCATCACATCTTCGCAACCTCTTCCAGTTCCTGTTCTGGAGCGGAAAGACCGAGCGTAATCTGAGCAACGCCGTGCCAAAGGCACGACAGCCCAAACCGACCGGCATCCCGAGGTATCTCGAACCGGAACAGGTTAATCGTCTCATTGAGGTGGTGCGCAGCCACCAGAAAACAGGCCGCCGAAACCATGCGATGCTGATGTTGATCGCGCGGCTTGGTCTTCGAGCGTCCGAGGTGACGGCGATTGAGCTGGACGATATCGACTGGCGTGCCGGTGAAATCCTGATCCGCGGCAAAAGGCAGTTGCATGATCGGATGCCGATGCCATCCGCAGTCGGCGAGGCAATTGTCGATTACATCCGGAACGAGCGGCAGGGACCAGACCGGGCATTGTTCGTCTCAGTGAAACCTCCGTTCAAACGGTTCAAGGACGCTCAAATCCTTCGCTGGATACTGCGCGCCGCATATGACGCGACCGGTATCAGCCCGCCACAAGCCTATATCGGCACACACATTTTGCGGCATAGCCTGGCCACGGACATGCTGCGAAAGGGCGCGTCTTTGCCTGAGATCAGAGATGTGCTCCGACATCGTTCTTCAATGACGACAACCATCTATGCGCAATACGACATTGACGCCCTGCGCTCGATCTCGCGCCCGTGGCCAGCATTGGGAGACAAGTAATGAAGACGCTCTCCCAACGACTTGATGAATACCTGGCCCTTCGGCGTTCGATGGGTTTTGACCTGTCCTTTGATGAACGTGTCCTGCGCAAGTTCGTCAGCTTTGCCGACGACAACGGGTTGCATATCATCTCGACGCCCTTGTTCCTTGATTGGAAGGCAAACTACGGCAACGCGGACAACAACACCTGGTCTCATCGCCTTGGTATGGTGCGCAGGTTTGCCTTTTGGCTTGCGGAGCACGATGATCAGACCGAAATCCCGTCCAGCCAGCTTGTCATCGGCCGATACCGAAGACGGGTGCCCTACATTTACGCGCCCAATCAGATTGCTGATATTGTTGCGGAGGCCGATCGGCTGCCATCACCATATGGCCTTCGGGCCGCTTTGTGGCAGACCCTGTTCGGCTTAATTGCGGTGACGGGCATGCGGGTGAACGAAGCTTTGTCATTGGAAAGGCATGACGTCGATCTTGATCGCGCACTTCTCACACTAAGAAATACAAAAAATGGTAAGGACCGGCAGCTTCCCATTAACAACGACACAGCTGGTCGGCTTGCTGACTACGCCAAGTTACGGGACCGGCTGGTCCCACAAAACTCGTCCCGGTTCTTCATCCAGGAAGATGGCAAACATGCAAAAGACTGCGCGGCTCGGTACAACTTCGCGCAAGTGAGCAAAAACCTTGGCATTCGGTCCCCGCAGGCCTTCAACAGGCACGGTCACGGTCCCCGCATCCATGATTTACGGCACACATTTGCCGTCCATACCATCCTGGACTGGTTCCGCGATGGTCGGGACATCGAATCCGAAATGTACAAGCTCAGCACCTATCTCGGCCATTCCGAGCCCAAGCATACATTCTGGTATATCGAGGCCGTGCCCGAGCTGATGCAGTTGGCTGCGGCGCGGGCCGAACGACGGGTACTGGAGGGCGCATCATGATCGCGACCCACCCATTGCCCATCTACGTGCAACGGTTCTTCACCGAGCGGCTGTTGACCCAGATGCAGGCCAGTCCAAACACGATCGCCAGCTATCGCGACACCTTCCGGCTCTTGCTGAAATACGCGACAGCGGAGACCAGATTGCCGCCGACTGAGCTACATGTGGCTCACATTGACGCCGACATCATCGGTCGGTTCCTGACCTTCTGCGAGGAGGAACGAGGTAACAGCGCGCGAAGCCGGAACACTCGCCTCGCGGCCATTCGCTC
>JBAUHN010000027.1:0-17469 GCA_049680295.1 Sulfitobacter sp. | reverse complement strand
GTGTTCGGCAACGCTGCGCTGGCTTTCCACCAATTCGCTGACCAATGCGCGCACGGAAAAAACCGTGTCGGCCACTTCCATTTTGCCGGCCTCGGCACGGGATATCTCCAGAACGTTGTCCACATGGTGCAGCAAGAGCTTGCCGGAAGCGCCGATGATCCCGATGTATTCCTTTTCTTTAGCAGAGAGGTTTGAGGGATCAATGAGTTGCAATGTTCCCAGCATACCATTCAGCGGCGTGCGCATCTCGTGGCTCATAACCGCGATCAGATCCGCTTTTGCTTTTTCGCCTGCAACGGCGTCGTCGCGCGCCTTGATTAGATCCTGTTCCGCTTCGACCCGTCTGGAAATATCACGCAGGAACGATACAAAAATCTTGCCTTCCTCGGAGTCCGCGCTCGCGATGGACAACTCGACCGGGAATATCTCTCCGTTCTTACGCCGCGCTTCAAGCTGGACACGGCCTTTGCCGATGACATGCTTAACGCCGGTTGTGCTGTAGCGTTCCATGCCGTTCCGGTGCGCGTCTTTCAGATGCTCAGGAACGATGACGTCTTCCATCTGCCGCCCCACCACCTCTTCGCGCGTATAGCCGAAAATTTGCTCTGCGGCGCCGTTGAAGTCGATGATAGCGCCACTTTTGTTGACGGCGACCACTGCGTCCAGAGAAGTTGAGACAATAGCTGCCAGTCTTGCCCGTATCAGGCTTTGCTCGATAGTGCGAAGCTGTGATCTTCTGAACAGATAAACAAGCAATCCAAGCATCACGATCAAAATGAAAAATAACGCCAAAATCATGATGGCTGCCAAATTGAGCGTTTCGGCGGTTTGGGTGCGTTGGGCGTCCGATATGCGTGACAGGACGCTGACCCCCTTCATATTGAAGTTCCGGACATCGTTTCTGATTTCGGATGTCATTGTCCTCAGGCGCGGCAGCGCATCAAGTAGGGTTTGATCGTCGCTGTCTATCAATGCGACAGAGTTCTCCAGATAATCTTCGATTGATCCCAGCGCTAATCCCATTTCCGGATCCTTGCGTACGTCCTCGAAGAGGGGGCTCGTCGATAGGGTGCGGGCGCGGCTGTAAAAAATGTCAAAACGGGTCCGGACTGTTGAGATAGGCAGAGCGGGGTCGGCGATTGCACCTGATATAGTCGCCTGCAGGGCCAACAGTTCGACATCAGATTGCGCAAGCGACCATTGAACGCTGTCGGAATTCGCGGTGGCCAGCGCTCCGATCTTATCGCGGATCAGGCGGTTCATCTCGAAGAGCGCGACAAATGTGATGATCACAAACAGAAGTGCCGCCGCGGAAATAAACCATGTCCGCCGCCTTAGTGCCTTTGACGGATTGCCCGGGCGTGTGGTGGTGTCGGCGCGGTTGTTCAGGGGAGTACCTCGATGCGGTCTAGCTGCCAGATGCTGCGCGAATAGATGAGTTCGGACTGATATTCTGGTCTATTGTCAAAAGGATAAACGATCCATAGCGGTCCTTTTTCGCGTAGGCTCATTTCCGCTCCGTTGCGGCGAAACGCGATGATGGGCCCGCTCTCAACCGCGTCGCTGACTGGAATTTCCACAGCATAATCGTTGACGGCTGATGCCCTTAGCGTTCCGCTGTCGACACCGAGCGCTTTAACGAGATCTTGCAGTTCCACGCCAACAAAGGTTTGCACGCCTTCCGTCCAGATGGTGGTCGTCTCGAAGGTTGTTGCGCCAAGCTCTTCAAGCATTGCCATATCGAAGGCCACGGCGCCGTCTGTGTTGGTGACCTTGATGTCGCCTGATACAGTCAAAACGATTTCGCCGGCAGGATCGCCAAGCCCGTCCGCCAGCGCCTGACTACCGGACCAGACAGTGAGGGTAATGCAGGCACAAATCAGGGCGGCCAAATGTTGCAGTCTTTTCATGTTCCGGCTCCTTTGCTCATGTCGCGCCTTCTTTGTCATGGAAAAGGCTGTGCGTCATCCGGTCAAAAGGATTGGCAACTATCCTTTCGGATAGTTTTGGTATGCCAATGCCGGTTTTTGTCTCTTTTTAAACCCGTTGAGTTGTTAAGCGATGTGGTGCTAACCACAGTTCAAAGCGCTCCAAGGGTGCTTTGCCGACAGTTGCGGCTAAACACTTTAAACGTCGGCGACAATAGTCATTATACGGGATGTGTGACATGCGGGTATTAATTGCTGACGACCACGACCTTGTGCGCGAAGCCATAGGCGCGTTTCTGGTTGCCGAGGGCGATTGTGAGGTCTCAACGGCTGGCACGTTGGCCGAAGCTTTAAAGCTGGTCAAAGATCAAGGCGTGTTCGATTTAGTCATGTTGGATTATAATATGCCGGGCATGAATGGTCTTGATGGCCTGCAGAAGATGATTGCGGAGAACCAAAGCAACCCGGTCGCCATTATCTCCGGTACGACGACGAAGGCCCTTGCCGAGGAAGCGATTTCGCTCGGTGCCGCCGGATTTGTTCCCAAAACACTTGGCGCGAAGTCGATGATCAGCGCGGCCCGTTTTATGGCCGCGGGCGAGATTTATGCGCCTTTTAACTTTATGCAAAAGAAGTCCGAAACATCCAGTGATTTGCTGACTGACCGAGAACTTGAAGTACTCCATGGTATTTGCCGCGGGCAGTCCAACAAGGAAATCGCACGGGATTACAACCTGCACGAAGCAACCGTGAAGCTTCACGCCAAAACGCTCAGCCGTAAACTGGGGGCGAAAAACCGGACCCACGCCGCCATGATCGCCCGCGACAGAAATCTGGTTTAAGAATTCAAGCGGGTTCCGGTTTTCGGTGCCTGCAAACGCCAATACTCCGTTGGCGTTTGGGCGTACGTCCTACCCGAAAGGATAGAAGCCGCTAGCCAACTGATCGTTTGCTTCCCCGGTTGCGTAGCGGACAAGTCTTTGGCCCCTAAAGTATAGATGTGAACGTTATTTGGAGAGTTCACATGATTACTTTACTCAACGCCGCACCGGACACCGGAAACCAGGGTGTCAGCGCCCTATGCCATTCTGTAGTTGCCGGGCTGACGCGACGCGGAGCAGGCCGCATGACGATTGCGGATCACGGCCGCGGTTTGCGTCAGGCGAACTGGGGCTATACAAGTGTTGACCTTGTTGGCTTGACCCATAATCGCCGTTTCTGGCGCGGCGACAGCTTGCGGACGGCACGGGCAATTGGGCGGATTGGTGGTAGAGGCAATGCGCCCGCGCGGACGATCAGAGGCTCCGCTGCTGTACTGGATATTTCTGGCGGCGACAGTTTTACCGACATTTACGGGCGCAAACGGTTTGAGGCGATGGCGCTTACAAAGCGTATGGCGCTCGATGCAGGCGTGCCGTTGATCCTGCTTCCGCAGAAGCTGGGACCGTTCAGTAACAAGGCGGCAGCCGACGAGGCGGTCGATATTTTGCGCAAAGCGTCCGCTGTTTGGGTGCGGGATGCGCAGAGCCATGCGTTTTTGCAAGAGAACCTTGGCCGTGACTTCGATCCGGAGCGACATCGCCTTGCGGTCGATGTGGCCGTTGCTCTGCCGCAAGCAGAGCCTGCAGATTTGGACGCTACCCTGAGGTCTTGGTTGGCCGCAAATCGAGAGTTTCCGGTTGCCGGGCTAAACGTGTCGGGGTTGTTGTGCAACGATGCTGCTGCATCGCGCCAGACATTCGGTCTTGCAGGCCCGCATGACGCGCAGATTGAGGCGGTTGCACGCGGGCTTTTGACGGCAGACCCAAAGATGCGGTTGCTGCTGGTGTCCCATGTTCACAAGAACGAAGCAGAGCCGGAAAGTGATCTGGCTGCGGCCCGCACTTTGGTTCAAAGTCTTGGCTCTCTTGCCGAAGGTCGCGTGCGCATCGTCGAAGGCCAACCAAATGCGATGGAACTGAAATGGATTCTTGCGCGACTTGATTGGTTTGCTGGCGCGCGGATGCACGCAACGATTGGGGCTTTTTCGTCAGGCGTGCCAACCCTCGGATTGGGCTATACCGACAAGGCACAAGGTGTGTTTGATGAATGCGGTATTGGCAAAGACGTGGCAGATCTGCGCAAAACGGATGCGGGCATGCTTGCTGACCGTGCTGTCGCGTCATTCTTGGCGCGCGACAGCGACAGGGCTGGGCTAAAGGCGCGACTGGACGGTATTCGCGCGCGCGCCGCAGATGAAATGGACACCATCGCGCGTCAGTGCGGGATTTGATCTGATGACTGCTGCTCTCTCATCCGGGCGGGCGCTGGCCTGGGCGACCCCAGTGGCCGCCGAGGCCGGTGCACTGGGGCGGTCCATTGCTTTTGCCTGGGCCCTGGGACCTGACGAGTTGGGCAAGGCAATGATGTTGGCGCTGACTGTGCGGTTGGTCGAGATGGCAAGCGATGTGGGCGTTGACCGGCTGATTGTCCAAGCGCCTGACGGGAATGCAGTTCGCCTGCAATCGAACCTGCAAGGGGTAACGATCGCACGCGGTTTCATCACCAGCGTTCTTATTCTCTGTTTATCGCCGGTTTTGGCCGGGGTTTTTGCGGATGGTCCCAACGTGGCCGCCTATGCGGTTCTCGCTTTGGTGCCGCTTTTGCGCGGTTCTGCGCATCTGGATTTCCGCAGGGCCGAACGGCACCGCAGCTACGGCAGGATGGCGATGGTAGAAGGCGGTGCCACGCTGGCCATGGCAATCTGCGTGCTGCCCGCAGCATGGTTGACTAATGATCACCGAGCCATGTGTGCAGTCCTGATTGCCCACGCAGCAACCTTTGCTGCGTTGTCGCATATGGTTGCTCACCGCCGGTACCGCGTATGTTTTGACCTGTCTGCCATGGTGCGCGCGTGGCGTTTCGGCGCGCCCTTGATCCTGAATGCTATTCTGTTGTTTTTCACCTTTTATGCCGACCGTGTGATCGTGGCCGGTGCTTATGACTGGGCGACGCTTGCTCTCTACGGTGTGGCGTTGCAAGTGGCGCTTTTGCCCGCTCAGATCGTCGGGCGGGCTGCGGCCTCACTGGTATTACCGCGTTTGCGTGTAGCGTTGCGCGTACACCGTCTGGCCGAAGTCTGGCAACCGGTCGTCAGCTATCACGTCATTCTGGCAGGTTGCATGGTCGGCGGTTTTGCTTTGTTGGCACCGGCTGTGATCGGGGTGGCCTATGGTACCGCATTCAAACCAAGCGCGACGTTGGCACTGGCACTTGGAGTTGCTGCAGGTTTCCGAATTTTGCGCACGCCTTATTCGCAACTTGCAATCGCAACTGGCCGTACGGGCGATCCTGCACGTGCTAACCTCGTGCGCGCCTTCGCCCTGCTGCCAGCGGCTTGTTTTGCAGCCTTGGGTTGGCCACTCGCCACCATTGCCGCTGCTGCAGCCCTTGGTGAGGCCGGCGCCACGCTGCGTGCATGGCAACTGGCGCAAACGCACACGCAAAGAGTTGATATAAAAGAGGCTTTGGCATGACTACGGACCCGATCTCAAAAATTGTCGCCTGCAATCTATGCACTGGTTGTGGCGGCTGTGCCGGCGCCTTTCCCAACTTCATCACAATGGTGGAGGATCCCGAACAGGGGCGGCGCCCCGTGGTTGAGGCTAGCACAGAAGGCCGGCATGCAGCGAGCAAGGCCGCAGATTATTGTGCAGGCGGTGGCACAGATTGGGCCAGCTTGTCCCTGCAGGACGAGATTGATCAGGCGTGGGGGCCTGTGCTTGCCACGTGGGAAGGCTGGGCCGGTGACGTAGATGTCAGGCATCGCGGGTCATCGGGTGGTGCGGTCACTGCCTTGTCGCAATTCGCGCTGGCAAGTGGTGTCGCATCGGGCGTGGCCCATGTGGCGGCCAAAGCCGATGATCCCCGCCTGAACGAAGCCGTCATCAGCCGAGACGCTGAGGATCTGATGCGCGGGGCAGGGTCGCGCTATGCACAGGCGAGCCCGGCGGAGACGATTGGTGGGATCGCGCAGGGAAACGAACAAATAGCTTTGGTGGGTAAGCCCTGCGATGTGGCTTCCGTGGCCAAATCCATTCAGGCGGATCCACAGTTGGCCGCCAATATCCCGTTGACGATTGCGATCTTCTGTGCGGGTGCGCCCAACCTTGTCGCAACGCAAAGCCTTCTGGACCGCTTAGGTGTGCCGGAAGATGCCCGTCTGACGGACTTGCGGTATCGTGGGCAAGGCTGGCCAGGTTTGATGCAGGCAGAATGGGAAAATAGTGACGGTTCCCGATCTCTGAGCCAAGGCATTTCCTACGCAGAAGGTTGGGGCAGAATCTTACAATCCAGTCGCCGTTGGCGCTGCCGGGTCTGTGCCGATCATACAGGTGCTTTTGCCGACATCTCGGTAGGTGACCCGTGGCATGCGCCACCCAAGGGTGATGTGGATGCAGGGCGGTCGCTGATTGTGGCACGTACCGCGCGTGGGCGTGCATTTGTTGAAGCGGCCATCGCCGCGGGTGTTCTTGTGGCAGAAGCCCGGTCGCGGGATGTTATAGCACGTGCGCAACCCAACCTGAGCGCCACGCATGGTGCCGTCTGGGGGCGCCGCTTGGCCATGCGTGCGTTGGGGATGACTGCCCCTGCCGATCGCGGCCAACAGATTTTCAAGCTGTGGCTGAAGCTATCGGTCAAGCAAAAGGGCCAATCAATCCTTGGCACATGGAAACGGGTCTTGCGTGAAAAACTATGGCGTCCCGTCGTCATTGCGGGACGTGGCCAGTGACGCTTGGGGATGCACTGCGGTCTGAACGCAGCAGAAATCTTGATCTGCTGCGGGTGTTGCTGGCGGTGTCGGTGATCGTCAGCCACGCGTGGCCGATTGCCATGGGGCCTGGCACGTCAGAGCCGCTTGAGGACCTCACGTGGCGGTCGCTTGGCGGATGGGCTGTGGGGCTGTTTTTCTTTTTGTCCGGTCTGCTGATTGCAGGCAGTGCAGAACGCAGCGGCAAGGTGCGTTTCTGGGCCGCTCGGGCGCGCAGAATACTGCCCGGACTTAGCGTCGCCTTGTTGGTCACGCTTGCCATCGCCTTGGCCAGTGGCGCAGTTGCGAACTTTGCTGAGATGGCGGTCTGGTATCTGCGTGCGTTTTCACTGGTATCGATCGAGCACCGCCTGCCGGGTGCTTTTGCGGGCAATCCATTCCCCGAAGTCGTCAACGGCCCGCTATGGAGCTTGTTCTACGAATTCGCAGCCTACGGAATATGCGTCTGTTTCATATGGATTTTTGGCTCTCGCAACACATGGATGATCGTTGCCTTGCTGGCGCTATCCATGTTGGGTGCTTTGTTGCATGATGCCCTCTCGGGACGGCTTGGCGTTTTTGCACCGCTCTTCGCAGCCTTCGCGTTTGGCATGGCCACGTATATTTATCGTGAAAAAATCCAACTGAATTTCCGCGTGGCCTCTGCATCTTTGTTTCTGGCGATCCTTTTGCCATGGCAGTTAGCAATTGGTCCTGTGGGTCTGATTGCACTCATATTCGTGGCGCAAATTCCAGTTGTGAACCTACGCGGCGATCCGTCTTACGGGCTCTATATCTATGGCTGGCCAGTGTCTCAGGCGATTGTCCATCTGGCACCCGGAACATCGCCTGCGGCATTGGCTGCACTGACAGTTCTGTGTACCTTTCCGATAGCCTACTTAAGCTGGCATCTGGTGGAGCAGCCAAGCCTGCGTGCGCGGCGGGCAACGGTGTAGAAAATGGCTCAGACCCGCACTGCATCGAAAACCATATTTGGCGTACCCGTCCCAGTCGCGCTATTTTTCATCGCGATGATGCTGCCAACGGCCGTGTCGCTGAACCTTGGCGGGCTGCGGCTTTCTGCATACCGCGTTGTGCTGCTGATTATGATCCTGCCGATGCTGATGGATCTTGTGACCGGCAAGCGCGGGCGTGCGCATGTCTTTGACTTTCTGGTTCTGGCGCATTGCGGATGGGCGCTTTTGGCGTTGATGAACTGGGGTGGCGTGGCGCAAGGCATTGAATCGGGGGGTATTTATATTGTCGAGTTTGCCGGCGCATACCTTTTGGGTCGTCTTTACATCCGGTCTTACGAAGACTTTGCGGCTATGGCCCGCGCCTACGTAGGATTGGTTCTGGCCATGCTTGTCTTTACCATCCCCGAGGCATTGACTGGCATTCATATTCTGCACGATGGCATCTCGGGCGCTGTGGGCGGGCCGATGGCACCCTATATTGAATCGCGCATGGGGATCGAGCGTACCTTTGGCCCCTTTGACCACCCGATCCTTTATGGTGTGTTTTCTGCCTCGTCGTTCTCGCTGGCCTATTTTGTGATCGCGAAACGGCAGCTGATGAATATCTCAGGTATGGGAAAGGTCGCAGGCGTTGTGCTTGCCACGTTCATGTCCGCGTCGGGCGGGCCTTATCTGGTGCTGATGATGCAGGGCTTTGTGTGCGCATGGGAACGCGTTCTCGGCACGGTGCAGGGCAGGTGGGCCGCGCTTTTTACTCTGTTTGGACTGGCCTATATCGCGATCGATCTCTTTTCTTCAAAGACTCCGTTTCATGTCTTTGTAAATAATTTCACCTTCTCCAAGCAGTCCGCTTACAACCGTATCCTGATTTTCGAATTTGGCAGTGCCGAGGTCGCGCGCTATCCGATTTTTGGCATTGGGCTTGGTGATTGGGAACGGCCCGTTTGGATGTCTGACAGCATGGATAATTTCTGGCTGGTCACTGCCGTCAGATATGGTCTGCCTGCTCTCTTCCTGCTGCTTGCCTTGTTGCTTGGGCTGGTCTGGGCGGTTGGACAACGCAAGAATCTGCCTGCTGAATGGCGGCGCGCGCGTCACGCTTGGGCATTCACCTTGTTCGGGATCACAGTGGCGGCCGCCACAGTGCATCTGTGGAACGCGTTGTTCGTATTGTTTCTGTTTCTGATCGGTGCGGGGGCTTGGTTGCTCGACGCAAAACCCGAAAGTAAGCACAACCGCAGAACGCGGTCCTCTACCCCTAAAATGTACCTCAGACCCGCTGCACGCTTGTTCTGATCTTATTGAGTAAAGGAAACCCCATGGATCTTTCGATTGTCATCGTGAACTGGAATACGCAGGATTTACTGCGCGATTGCTTGCGTTCTGTGCGCGCAGGACTGGTCAACCTAAAGGCCGAGGTGCTGGTGGTGGATAACGCGTCGTCCGATGGGTCTTGTGATATGGTCACCGCGGAATTCCCGGATGTGGTGTTGATGAAAAGTGCGTCAAACCTCGGGTTCGCAGGGGGGAACAACGTGGCACTGCGTCAAGCGACGGGGCGCTACGTTATGTTGCTGAACACCGACACGCTGGTGCATGGTACAGTGCTGCCAGATGCAGTCGCTTGGCTGGATCAAAACCCTGAATGCGGCATCATGGGACCAAAAGTGCTGAACACTGATGGCACTGTGCAGGCCTCGTGCAGCGCGTTTCCGTCGCTTGGGTATCTGGCGATGCAGACCTTTGGGTTGACGCGCATTCGTCGTTTTGACGGCTACCGGATGACTGGATGGGATCGGTCCTCTGAACGACATGTCGATATCATTTCCGGGGCTGCGATGTTTGTCCGCGCATCGGCGATGCGACAGGTTGGGCTGCTTGACGAAGCCTTCTTTTTCTATGGCGAGGAAACCGACTGGTGCCGTCGCTTTGCCAACGCGGGGTGGGAAATTGTTTTCACGCCCATCCCCGAAATCACTCATTTTGGCAATGGATCAGCGAGGAAGTTGAACCACAAACGAGACGTCCTGATGACGGAAGGCACAACGCGGTTGCACCTCAAACACGGGGGGCTTTTTGCGGGTATCTTGTGCTATATTCTGCTGATGTCTCACAATATTTCACGCACGGTGTTCTGGTCATTATCAACGATATTCAGCTGTCCTGGTGCCGCTGCTCGCGCGTGCCATTTCGGGAAAGTTTCTGCAAACCTGCACAAGGCATGGCCCGGCAATACGGCGCAGCGGGGGATATGAGTATGAAGGTTCTTTTGATCGCGCCCAATATAGATGCGACAGATGTGGGCGAAGCTTTCGTTGCATTTAAGTGGGCCGATGCGCTCTCGCGGATTGCGGATGTGACCGTATTGGCGTTCCAGCGCCCGGACAGACCTCATCTTGCTGGAAAATTGCCAAACGCGCGTGTTGTGACGTGGCCCGAGCCCGCTTGGGCGCGCAAAAATGAGCGTTTGAATGCCATGCTGAAACCCGCGTGGCCGGTCTTCTCCCGCCATGTGCGAGTATGGATGAAGTCAGCAATTGGCGCTGGCGAAGTATTTGATATCGCTCACCAATTGATGCCTCAGGCGGCACGCTATGCGTCACCCATGCGCCATTTCGATATCCCGTATATCATCGGCCCTTTGGGAGGTGCGCTCGATACGCCAGAGGCGTTTCGCGGTGAAGCCGCGAGCGCGCCATTTTTCACACGGTTGCGCGCCCTTGATCGCTATCGGTTCCGGCATGATCCATGGTTGCGACGCTCTTATGAGCGCGCCGTCTGCATCCTTGGGGTTGCACCTTACGTTCAAGAAATCCTGTCGGATATTCCCCTGCGTCGTTTTGAATCTGTGCTTGAACTGGGGATTGACGATGTCGAAGAGGTCGCACCCCGGTCCACAGAGCAAGGCCACATGCGCGTCTTGCACGTGGGGCGCGGCGTCCGCACCAAGGGCCTGCGGGATACCGTCCGAGCAATGGCGCAGCTAAAAGATTTACCGGGTGTGACCCTTACCAGCGCAGGCATGGGCGAAGAGATCGAGATTTGCCGGGCAGAAGCACATCGGATGGGCGTCGCAGATCGCGTCACGTTCAAAGGCAAAGTCAGCCGCGACGAGGTCGAACAGCTCTATGCGTCACATGATGTGTTTTGCTTTCCCTCGTTCCGCGAACCTGCAGGCGGGGTGCTCTATGAGGCAATGCGGCACGGTCTGCCCGTAATTGCGGCTGACCGTGGCGGTCCTGCGAGCATTATTGATGCGTCATGTGGCCTTCTTATCGCCGTGACAGAACCAACGCAATTTGCGGGCGATATCAGCGCTGCACTACGCCAATTTGCGGGCGCGCCAGCGCTTAGAACACGTCTTGGGGATGGCGCGCGTGCCAAAGTTTTGCGTGAAGGTCTTTGGGGGTCGAAAGCAGATGCGTTGCTGGCTCTCTACAATGATATTCTTGAATATCCTTCGGTTCCCGCATCTATCCAAAAGGTTAGTATCACTACTCCGATAGTGTCCTGAAAACACCCTTTTACGCAGTAACATCAATGCGTTGATCCGGGTTAGTCCTTGGTTTGTAATCAACCAAAGCTGACAGGATCATCATCATGCTCGGACAAAATAGAACACGCCCCGTCGTCCTCGCCGTGTCGTCAGGAGGCGGTCACTGGGTTCAGATGCAACGGCTTGCCCCTGCGTTTTCGGGCGCTGATGTGTACTTTGCAACGACCGATGTCACGGCAATCGAACGTGTCCGATCTTCAAACCTGCACGTCTATCCGGACGCCAATAAAGACACACCGCTTCGGTTGATCTTGTGCGTTTTGCGTCTGTCTTGGATCGTCTTCTGGTTGCGTCCGGATGTGGTTGTCTCCACCGGTGCGGCGGGCGGTTTTCTTGCAATACGTCTCGCGCGGCTGATCGGCGCCCGCACGATGTTCATCGATTCCATCGCCAATGCGCGCGAGTTGTCGATTTCTGCGCGCCTTTCGCTTGGTGTTGCTGACCGCGTGTTGTCGCAATGGCCAGGTGTCGCCGCTTTAACCGGCGCTGAGTACCGCGGCGCGGTCATCTGAAAGCCTTAACCGAAGAGAGGAATGTGATATGATTTTTACAACTGTTGGAACACAATTACCATTTGATCGGTTGATGCGTGGCATGGATAGCTGGGCGGCGCGCAACCAGGACGTCAGCATTGTCGCGCAAGCCGGTACAAGCAGCAGCCGATTTGCAAACATCCAAACCGTTACGAAGCTAAGCCAGTCTGAATTCTGCGACCACATGAAAGCTGCGCGGTTAATCGTGGCCCATGCTGGTATGGGCACAATCCTTTCCGCAGCTGAGCTTGGCCTGCCCGTGATCCTGATGCCGCGACTGGCAAAATTCGGCGAACACCGCAATGACCACCAGTGCGATACGGCGCGTGAAATGGCGCGTCTTTCAAACGTCAGTATTGTGCAGGACGGCGAGTCTCTGCATCAGGCTCTGGATCTTGCGCGTGCCCGCAACTTTGAAGTGCCTCGCGCGCGATCCGCTGACACATCGTCCGAACTCGACCCTCTGATCGATACGATCCGCGATTTCGTGTGGAAAGACACGGCGCCTGTGCAGGTGAACGCGCTTGCCAACGGGCGCCAGGCGGCATGACCCTCGCTACAATCCTCATTCCCGCACACAACGAAGTTGCGGCGATCGGAAGAACGCTTTTGCATTTGTCGCGAGGCATGTCCTTTTCCGATTTCCGGATCGTGGTGATTGCGAACGCCTGCTCTGACGCTACGGCCGCCAAGGCGCGATCCGTCATGCCCGAGGCGGTCGTGCTTGAGACATCTACGCCCGGCAAGTGCAATGCGCTCAATCTCGGGTACAAAGAGGCGGACCTGGGCAAGCCGGTCATCTGCCTTGATGCGGATCTGGACGTGACGGCGGAATCCTTGATGGCGCTCATTCGTCCGGTGAGCCATGGCACAGCGCAGGCTGCGTGCGGTCAAATGGATGTGCATGCAAGTGAAGCGTCTTCTGTGGTGCGTGCCTACTACAAGGGGTGGCGTACAAATCCGTACTTCGATCGAGGGAAATTCGGAGGTCTTTTCGCATTGTCCTCGGAAGGGGCAAAGATGGTTTTCCCGTTGCCTGAAATCACCGCGGATGATGAGTTCATCCGGCGTAGCTTTGCGCTTGATGATATTGCCCTTGTTAAAGACTGCCGTTTCGCCGCGCGGGCCCCGTTAGACTTGTCGAGCCTGTTTAACGTCAGGTGCCGCAGTTTACGCGGTGCCCGCGAGGTTCAGGCCATGGGGTTGCGCAAGCCGGATGGCGCCAGTGCCGCAGTTGTTATTGGACGCGTGTTGCACCAGCCATCGAACTCGATGCCGGTACTGGTCTATCTTGCTGTCAATACTGCGGTACGGATCAATCTCGCACTAAGATCGTCTGGAAAAGCAGGCCAGTGGGAACGTGACCTCACCACCAGAGTGGTGCGCTGAAATGAATGGCGCTCTGTCAATACCGTCTGAAGAGCCGCAGGACGTTTTTGCGCCATCTGCTCCGGACGCTCCTCAGCCCAATCCCATCGCGGTTTTGGCGCGCGCGATGCGAGGGCGTTGGCGCATGGCAGTAATGGGCGCGGTGCTTGTTGCACCCGCATTTGCGGTGGCTGGGTATTTTTCTGGTGTTCAACTTTACGAATCTCAGGCGATCCTGCGCGTCTATCCTCAGGAATCCAACATACTTTATGCAACAGGAGAGGCGTCAGTTTTAAAAACTTTCGATAGCTTCGTTAAAGCCGAAACGACCTATGTCGCATCGCATCAAGTCATGGAACGCGCTCGACAGCAAATCGCAATGCAGCGACCCGATCTCTCACAAAACATAAAGGCGTCAGATCTTTCCGGCTCCATCGAAATCAAACGCTCTGACAGCCTAATCGTCCTGAAAACGCGCAGCAAAGAAGCGGCCTTCGCAAGCCAGAAACTAGATGCTCTGATCACCGCATATCTTGCGCTGAACGCAGAGGCTGAAGAGGCGCGAACGTCAGTACGTTTATCGGAACTGCGTACGCGCGAAGCCCAATTGGAAATGCGTCTGTCAAAACTAAGATCAAATCAGCTTGAGGTCGGCGGAGAGTTTGGTTTGAACGCACTTGCTAAAGCTCATGTCGAAAAAATTGCTCAGGTCAGCGGTTTGGCGTCAAGAAAGTCTGAAGTTTCGGCAACTTTAATAAACTTAGAACAAAATACTGGGCCCAGTTCAGCAGATACATCAGATCAGGAGATCATGCGAGCGACTCTGTTGGACCGCTCAATGGCGGATCTTAGCTTTGAGCGAGCTAAATTGATGAGTGAACTAGCTGCACTCCGAGCTGGTTTTTTTGTGGAAAATGATGTGCGTTTTCGGCAGCAGGAGAAAGCGAAGCTGGCTCAAATTGCCGTAATAGAGCAAGCGGGTGCTGATCGAAGAGAGCAAATTCGATTGCTTGGACAAACAGGTGCTCTTACTGACGCCAGTCAACAAAGTGATCAGAGTACGATAGACGAAATTCGTTCACTTCTTCAGAAAGTGACGGGGCAACTCGATAGCGCGCGTGAAGAGGCAAAAGATCTCAACAGAAGGCGCATCGAATTAGATCGCATTGAAAACGAAATTGAAGAAGCAGAAGGCCTGCTGGAAGACACGCGGCATGCGCTCGAAGTGATCCGTCTTGAATCCGGACGTGCTCTTCCTGGTTATGCGGTTGTGATGTCGCCCCCATCGACGCCGGTCGATCCTGCGGAAGATACGCGCAAGATGCTGACAGCAGCGGGCGGCATGGGCGGCATCTTCCTTGCTCTGGCGCTGACACTGGCGACGGCCTTTTCCGAGCGCCGGATCAGGTTTGCAGAAACGCTTGTCCCGTTTGAGCACCGCGTGCCCGTCCGGCAGGTGTCAGCTGCGGACGACACAGACCCACACGCCTCCGACCTGTTACGCAATGAATTGCAGCTGCAAAACCTCAGAAAACCTCGGCTTGTCGGCAAACCACCAGTCATCGCCGTCACACGCGCTCAACGGGGCGAGACGACCGCATTCGCACATGCACTGGCGCAAAGTTTTGCGCGGTCACGTATGAAAACGCTCTTTATTGACGCGGACATCGACGGGTGCAGCTTTGAAGGCGGCGATATCGGATGGAGCGATCTTCTCTCCGGGACGACTGCACAACCACAGCAGGTTGAAGGGGCGAGCGATCTTTTCGAAATCGGTGTGGGCAGTGACCATAGCCTCCAAGATCGTGGTGTTTCAGCACCCATGGTGCGTGCAGCACTTGATAAGATTGCGGGCAGCTTTGACGTCATAATCGTGTCTGCAGGCAGCCTGCAGGACCGTCTGTCGGCCCAAGTCATCCTATCCAATGCAGAAGTCGCCGTGCTGGCTGTCAAACCTTCTGACACCCGCGCGAAAGTCTTCGCGCAAATAGACCGGCTCGACAGCTTGCCGCGCAATGGCAGCATCGCTGTCATGCGTAGCGCGCGCGCTGGTGATCCCTGGCTGGAGCTCAGAACATGAAGCTAAGATACACAGAAGAATTCAACTTGATTACTCCAAGCGTAGCACTCGTCCACACTGCAGACAAAACGCATACGGCATGGGCTAAAAGAGCCATGGATATTGTGATGAGTGGGCTGGCATTATTGCTGCTGTGGCCATTGTTCCTTATGATCGCGGTTTCCATTGCCGTGACATCGCGTGGCCCAGTGTTTTTTGTGCAGCAGCGCGTCGGTTTGAACGGCCAAACATTCAAGTTCTTCAAGTTCCGTTCAATGTATCAGGACGCCGAAGCGCGCAGGGCAGAGGTGGAAACGCTGAGCGACAGAAATGGAATCTGTCTTAAGGTAAAAAGGGATCCGCGTATCACGCCGATTGGCCGCCTTTTGAGACGATCCTCAATGGATGAGTTGCCACAAATCTTGAACGTGCTGTTGGGAGATATGTCACTGGTCGGTCCGCGTCCCGCACTTGTGTCGGAAGTCGCCGAATACCCAGACCATGCACACCGTCGTCACGCCGTACTGCCCGGTATCACTGGCTTGTGGCAGGTATGCTCACGGCTGCCGTTTGCGGCGACGTATTTGCCTCCCCGTCTGTCGATGCGGTACTGGCTGGTATTTTGGCGGTGACAGGGCCAGCGGGCTGCCTGTTGATCGTCAAAAACTACACCGGAGATCGGCTCAATTTCGGACTGGCCGCCGAACGAGCGCGGGCGTTTGGGCACAAGGTGAATATGGTCATCGTGGACGACGACGTTGCGCTGCCTGACCTCCCGCAAGCACGGGGTCTTGCGGGCACCTTGTTCGTTCATAAGATCGCCGGCGCGATAGCTGAAAACGGTGCCGGTTTGGAAGACTGCACAGAAGCGGCTGAGCGTGTGGTCAAGGCAAGCCGTAGCATCGGTATGTCGCTTGATACTTGTACCGTGCCCGGCTCATCCAAAGAAGACCGCATCCCCGAAGGTATGGCCGAATTGGGCCTTGGCATTCACGGAGAGTCAGGCGTCGAGCAGGTGATATCGACAGGTGCAAAAGATGCTGTAGGGAAAATATCCGAAAAGCTCATCGCGACGATGTCTGACAGACCGCATGTCGCCCTGATCAACAATCTGGGCGGGTCGACTGTCCTTGAAATGTCGATCCTGACGAATGAACTCCTGTCCCAAGATATTGGCAATAGGATCAAATGCGTCGTTGGACCAGCCACAATGATGACGGCACTTGATATGCACGGGGTTTCAATCTCAGTGATGGAATTGGCTGGCGGCGATGAAGCATTGCTCGGGCAAGCTGTCGATTGCCCCGGCTGGCCCGGTTGCCACCCAATCGCGTTAACATCCGTCTTGCCGTTGCCCGATGGGTTGTCTCCCATCCGCGCACCAGCGTCAGAACATGAGCCAACAAGGATCTTCTTGACCTCTTGCTGCGAAGTGCTGATCGCAGCCGAAGGTGACTTGAACGCCTTGGATGCTAAATCAGGAGACGGTGACACTGGGTCAACTCTGGCGACAGCCGCGCGCGCATTGATCGATGCGATGGATACGCTCCCGCTTGCTGATCACACACAGCTCTATCGAGCGATCGGCCTCGAACTCAGCCAAACGATGGGCGGGTCGTCGGGTGTGTTACTCGCCATCTTCTTTGCAGCCGCGGGTGATGCATCATCGTCAGGACAGCCGATGCATTTGGCGTTGCAATCCGGCTTGACGCGCCTACGCCAGATCGGCGGGGCGAACCCGGGGGACCGGACCATGGTCGATGCTCTCAATCCAGCCCTTGAGGTGCTTCATGAAGGACTTGAACAAGCCGCGAAAGCCGCGCGGCTGGGTGCCGACTATACTGCGACACTGACCACAGCAAAGGCTGGGCGCGCCACTTATATCAATTCAGATCAGCTGAAAGGTCATACTGATCCAGGTGCCGAAGCTGTCGCTCGCTTGTTTGAGCATCTAGCTGCCTAAAAATGGACGCTGGCACTTTGAGTGGCGCTTGGGCATGATCGAAGATTGCATCCGATGCGATGCATTGTATCAACATGGGACAAGCGTAAGCTCGGTGATGAGAGGTGGCAATTGATTGCCCTATTTCCCGGAACCAGACATTGGCGCAGCAGCAGCGAATTGGTGCTTTGTCCGCATCTTACCAGTTCGTGCGCGGCGCAGCGAACGGCGTCGTTTCTGAGAGCCGTCGTTCGTTGATCACGCGGCGAAGGTGCCGGAAGAGCCATACCGGAAGTGCTCCTGCGCAAACGCTAGCA
>JBAUHN010000026.1:0-6277 GCA_049680295.1 Sulfitobacter sp. | reverse complement strand
GAATTGGATCGTCCGAGAACCCGTCGTCATCAATGTAGTCAGTAAACCTGTAGGTCCCGTCAGGCCAGTCCTTGATGTCATCGCGCGCCATGCGCTCGGCATAATCCAGAAGCTCGGCAAAATAAGTGCGGGCGACCGCCCTGCCATATTTCGTGATTAGCTTGGCCAGTTCCCTTGCTCCGACATGGCAGGCGGCGCGTTGTGCTTTCAGGTCACCCAGAACACGGTCAGGCACGCGCACATTTCGTTCGATGATGGTGTAAACGGCGGTATTCAGCACATCACGGTCGTAAAGTTTCAAAACCGGCAGTCGCAGGCCTTCTTGATAAATTTCGGTGCTGTCCGACGCGTTTGAGCCGGGCACGCGCCCACCCACATCCGTGTGATGGCAGATCACGACGGAAAACCCTTCCAGGTTTCCCTGGTGAAAGATCGGTGTGAACATAAAGATATCTGGAAGGTGCATTCCACCCTGATAGGGGTCGTTCAGGATAATCACATCGCCCTCGTGAATATCGTCGCCATATTGCTTCTGGATGGCCTGCATCGCTTCCGGTACTGCGCCCAGATGCAAGGCGATGGTCTTGGCCTGGGCGATCATTTTCCCATTCGCATCACAAATCGCCGCTGAATAATCCATCACGTCCTTGACGATTTCTGACCGGGCAGTGCGCAGCACTGTATAGGCGACCTCGTCGACGATTGAATCGAGAGCGCTTTTGATGACAGCAAGGGTGATCGGGTCAATTTTCATGGCCATCTCCTAGTCAGCATGTTCAATTTCTAATACAATACTTCCGCACCCATCGGTGGTTGCCCTCACACCCTCTGGCACGGCGATGGTGCTGTCATAACTGACCAGGATCGCAGGGCCCTGAATGTCGCATTCCAATACCCCATCCCGGTGCAGGATCTTTGTGTTCTGCCAGTTTCCCGGGCTTTGGAAGCAAACGCTCCGATGGCCGGCAAAACCGGCAATATCCGCAGACCGGATTGACTCCAATGCAGTGAAATCCAGCTTTTTATCACGAATGCCAGCACCGGTCACACGCAGGTTCACCAATTCGGCCGGGGCCTCGTCGCGATAGCCATATATCGTTTCATATGCATCGTCGAAAACAGGTTGCAGAGCCTGTCCACCCTCGGCGATGATCGTCTGCGCACTGATATCGACCGTCAGGTCTGAGGACTGACCAAAGTATCGCAGGTCGGCACCGAATGTCAGTCGGGTTTGGTCGGGCGCAAATCCCTCCATCGCCAAACGGGCCAGCATGTCGGCGCGAAGCTGGACGATCACGTCTGCGATTGCCTCACCGCTCCAGTCAGCGGCAAGACCAAGGGTGGACCGCACCAGCTTGTGCTCGACATCGGAAGACAACATACCAACCGAGCAAAAAACTCCGGACATGGCCGGAACAATAATTTTTTTAATTCCCAATATCTTAGCCAGATCCGCCGCATGCAGGGCACCACCACCGCCAAACGCCATCATTGCCATCTCGCGCGGGTCTAGACCGCGTTCCACAGTGACAGACCGGATCGCGCGGGCCATGTTCACATTGGCCAGTTGGCGGATACCTAGGGCCGCCTCATCCACCGAAATATTCAGCGGTTCGGCGACATATGTGCGGATCGCTCTTTCAGAAAGGCTTCGCTCGATAGGCAGGCTGCCTCCGGCCAATCCTGCATCTCCGATCATGCCCAGGTAAATATTCGCATCTGTTACGGTCGGTTTTTCATTGCCAAGACCATAGGCCGCTGGTCCCGGGATCGCCCCAGCTGAAACCGGGCCGACTTGCAACATGCCACCTGCATCAATCCAAGCGATAGAGCCCCCGCCTGCGCCCACCTCAGCTACATCAATGGCTGGTACTTTTATCATGTACCCACCACCTTTGTTGAATCTGCTGGGGCTCGAGATGCCTTCACGAAACTCATACTCGTTGATCAACATCGGTTGGTTGTTCTCGACAATTGACGCCTTCGCCGTGGTGCCACCCATATCGAATGCCACCAACGTATCCAGTGATGTAGCAGCTGCCAGTTTCGCAGCTCCCGCGACACCGCCTGCCGGACCGGAACCCACGACAAAGACCGGGCGCTCCTTGGCCGCATCAACACCCATAACACCTCCTGCCGAATTCACGACAAGCATCGGTGCAGAAAACCCATGTTCCTTAAGGCTTTGCTCCAACCAGGTGAGATATTGCCTCATCTGCATCAGCAGATAGGCATTCACAACGGTTGTTGATGTGCGTTCATATTCCTTCATTTCCGGCAGCACCTCACACGACGCTGTCACCAATAGGTCGGGAAATTCCTCCTCGATAATGGCGCGAGCTTCGATCTCGTGTGCAGGATTTGAGTAGGAATTCAAAAAGCAGATTGCGACGGCCTCGCAATCTTCTGCCGCGACCTCGGCGACAACCTGGCGCAGCCCGACTTTATCAAGCGGGGTAACAACCTCGCCTGTGGCAGACATGCGTTCAACTACTTCGACCCGGTGGCGGCGCGCCACAAGCTGAACTGGTTTTTCCCATGTGAGATCAAACATGCCCGGAGTTCGGATGCGCCCGATTTCCAACACATCACGAAATCCTTTGGTGGTAACCAGCGCAGTCTTGGCCCCTACTTTCTGCAGGATCGTGTTCGACCCTACTGTCGTGCCGTGCACAATTTCTTTGATGTCGGAATGCGAGATTTTGTGTTGCTTGAGGAACTCCAAGACACCATCAACAACCGCTTTTCCCGGTTCCTCGGGGGTTGATGCGATCTTGAAGATATCTGTGCGGCCTTGGTCATCATACAAAACGATGTCCGTAAACGTTCCGCCGATGTCGATACCGAGCCTGTACTGCATTCAATATCCTCCGACATATCTTCTTACTGACTAGTTAGTTAATTAAAAAAGTGTTGTCAACCCACTTGAGATCACTTAGAAAGTGTCTCGTAACACAAAGAAAAGTTTGAATATTTTCAGACACACCTAGAATCGCTGGAGAACTGGCTACTTTTCTTGACTCATCGTGGAACCCGCAACCTAATAGTGAAAAGGGTGTGCTTCCCATCTGGAAAGATGGGTCTTCTCTGCAAAACTGGTAACGAAGCTGAACACTATTCCGGGCCGACTGGAAATCACATTATTATCGACCTGTATCGCAAATTGTCGGGCGTCCGATGGAAGTTCTTTTGGTATCTTATCTACGACTTTTAATACCCAAACAGTGCTAGCCGCGCTCTTCTGGATTCGGTTCGACCCAACCCTTTGCCGCGCAACTAATGAAAATCAGTTAAGACTTACTCAGCGATGCATCCCGCATCCAACCATAACTTCCTGGCGTCAATAGACATCGAAGCGCCATAAATGAATTTGGCCATACACTGATCACTATGGAAGTTTGGCGGAACTTGTTCGACATTTGCGAGAAATATTCTCATAGGTCGAACAATTCCATTCCGCTTACCTGTTGTGTCATGACCTGCTCCCCATTGAGTCCGCTAATTTAGGTTAGCTCTGTTCAGGTTTTGCTGTGCTACCCAAAGTGCCCCCGTCCAGGGTTAGATTTTCCGCACTTTTGGTCCTCTGCAGACCGATTAGCATATTCCACTGGTGTCAGGCCAGCGAGGCTTGTGTGTGGGCGGTGGTGATTGAAGTCAGTACGCCACGCGGCGATGAGCTTTCGGGCATCACGAAGGCTGTTAGAAGCAGCAGGCGGGCGCGTCGAAATCCAAGTTTCGCTCAGCTGCCGCTCCTGCGGATGTTTTATGACCGGCATCATACCCCATCATAGAAACTGCGTAGTGTTGACAATGCGTCAGGCAAGGCTTGCCTCTTTGCATCCTTCCAGAATTCATCGCTACCCAACTCAGAGAAACCGGCGAAATTTGCAAGATCACGCGCGTCCACATTGCGAAAGCCCATAGACCAGTCTGCGAACATGCGCCTATCGTTTTCGCCTTCATCGAGGACGATAATCGTATGGTGTCTCGGATCGCCTGAGATCCTGCGCCAAACATCCTTAAGCGCGTCATCTGTGCCCTCAAGAACCTGCAGAAAATTGCCACGTTTGAAGTCCGTATTGTAGCGATAGACAAGCAATCCGGTGATGCTGTCGGCCGCATTGCGTTCGCGGCTATGGGTCAGAAGGACTGCCAAGTCGTCCGTAGAAAACGCCTTGGCTGCTTGGCTTACATACACAATGTATTTCACGGCGTTCTCCTCTTAACAGTGACATGATTTGACTTTTGTTCATTTAGCCCGCGCGCGCGAATTTCCAATACTATCAGATATACCCAATTGGCTTAGTTTCGGCGCAATTTGATCTGTCAGGTCTTTGGCCGACGACCAGAAAGCTTCTTGATGTTGCCAGGTCTGGATCGGATGAAGAAATGGGATCGTTTCTACCGGTCCGTCTTCCGGTACCTGCAAACCCCAAACTTCGTCCTATCGATACCCGGTGTCATCGAAACCCCCAGTGATCGCGGCGCGCAACAAGGCGCGGGTTACCGCGATAGGCATTCGGGTTCCAGTGCGATAGTCGCCACCAGTCCAGCCCGTATTGATAAGCCAGACGTTGGCGCCGCTCTCGGACAACCGTGCGGCGAAGAGATCGCTGTAGACTTCAGGTTTCCTTGTCAGAAACGGCGCGCCGAAACAGGTCGAGAATGTCGGCTCTGGCGAGGTAACACCTCTTTCTGTGCCTGATACTTTTGATGTGAACCCCAGCAGAAAAAGCGCGCGGGCCTCTTCTGCGGAAAGCCTGCAGATCGGGGGTGTCACACCGAAGGCGTCGCAGGTCAGCAAAAACACGTTTTTGGGGATGCCTCCGATCGAGCTTACACTTGCACCAGACAGAGCCTCCAAGGAATAGGCCGCGCGGGTGTTTTCAGTGATTGACGCATCATCAAGATCAAGTTGGCGCGTATCCGCATCAACCTTCACATTCTCCAGAACAGTACCGAAAGAGTGGACGGCATTCCAGATGTCAGGCTCTGACGCTTGCGACAGCCGAATGGTCTTGGCATAGCAACCGCCCTCAAAATTGAAAACGCCGCCATCATACCAACCATGTTCGTCATCGCCGATCAGTTCGCGATCTGTATCGGCTGAAAGCGTTGTTTTGCCGGTGCCCGACAAGCCAAAAAAGACAGCTGTGTCACTTGGGTTTCCAACGGCATGGTTTGCCGAGCAGTGCATCGGTAGGATGCCCTTTTCAGGGTAAAGGTGATTAAGGATTGTGAAAGCAGATTTCTTGTTCTCACCTGAGTATTCCGTCCCCGCGATTAACACGAGCTTCTGGTCGAAACTGACTGCTATGACCGTTTCCGATCTGCATCCATGTCGATCAGGATCCGCGAGAAAGCCCGGCGTGTTAATGATTGTATAGTCGGGCACATAGGATGCGACGTCGTTTGCGTTTGGTTTGCGCATCAAGTTGCGAAGGAACAGTGCGTGCCAGCTAAATTCCGCGATCAGGCGAATGTTGACGGCATGCTCAGCAACGGAACCGCAGACGAGGTCCTGAACCTCGACACTTTGTTGCTGAAGATGGCCCAACATATCGGCCTTGAGAACTTCGAAGGCTTCTGGTGACATCTGCCGATTTCCATCCCACCAAATGTCATTGCGGCTGCTCTCCTCCAGAATGATGTGCTTATCCTCTGGCGACCGACCGGTAAACTTGCCTGTCGTCACTACAAGCGCGCCAGATTGGCTCAACACTCCTTCGTTTTTTGCTAGAGCAGTTTCCAATAGTGCTGCTTCAGACGCGTTGTAACGGGCTGATTTCGCAATGATACCCTGACAAGCAAGGCTTTGCTTCGGATTTACCGGGCCGCTTTCGGTGACTGACATCTGGATTTCTTGACTGAGAATAGCCGTTTCTCGGCCAACACAATCACCGTCCATTCGGTCAGGCTTTAAATCAACACCCATTACGACATCCCCGAGAGCAGCTTGTCCAAGGACGCCTTGGCATCGCCATAGAACATGCGAGTATTTTCTTTAAAAAACAACGGATTTTCGATACCGGAATACCCCGTTCCTTGTCCACGTTTGGAAACAAAGACCTGCTTTGCCTTCCAGCATTCCAGAACAGGCATACCCGCGATGGGGCTATTCGGATCATCCTGCGCAGCGGGATTAACGATGTCATTGGAGCCGATGACAATCACCACATCCGTCGAAGGGAAGTCGTCGTTGATCTCGTCCCTCACCATCACAATGTCATAAGGCACCTTGGCCTCGGCCAGCAGCACGATCATATGCCCAGGCAGA
>JBAUHN010000025.1:0-1922 GCA_049680295.1 Sulfitobacter sp. | reverse complement strand
GCTCGACATCGCCCAGACCGAAGCGCAGTTGGCCAAGGGGCAAACAATCTTTGTGATCAAACGAATCCTGGGAATTTTTTTGGCGGTGAACGTGATAGTGATCTGTTTGCCGGTCATAATCGGCACGATGATTGCAATCAAACTCGAGGACGGGGGCGCGTTGTTCTACCGTCAGACGCGGGTTGGTAAAAATGGCAAACATTTTTCGGTTCTGAAATTCCGCTCGATGGTTGAAAACGCGGAAAAAGCCGGATCACCACAATGGGCCACTGTCGGCGACAATCGGGTGACACGTGTCGGAAGCTTTCTGCGCAAGTCGCGCATTGATGAATTGCCGCAACTGTTCAACGTCATCAAAGGCGATATGGCATTGGTTGGCCCGCGCCCTGAACGCCCCGAATTTGTTGAGCTTTTGTCAAATGACATACCCAACTTCAATCTGCGTCATTCTGTGCGACCGGGCCTGACAGGTTGGGCGCAGATCAGCTATCCTTACGGTGCGTCGATCGAGGATGCGCGCTGTAAAACCCGGTACGATTTGTATTACCTTAGCAATTGGACAATCTGGTTTGATATTGCCATCATCATGCAGACAATTCGCGTTGTTTTGCTGGCGGAGGGATCACGCTGAGCTTTAGTTTGGTGACGTAATAGCATGCCTGATTTGTATCCAACCGCGCCTGGTTTATGGGTGTCCCGACTAAGAATTGCATTGAAAATCGGGCTTAAGCACATCCTTGCGCCCATTGGGGTATTCGTACCCCGGCCCAAAGGCGTACGGGTGTTGTTTTATCATCGGGTAAACACCTATGATTTCAAGACATTGGGTATGGTGTCACGCGAACTTTCTGTGTCGCAGAGCCGTTTTCGCAAACAAATGGCGCATCTGTCGCGAAAGGGGTTCAAAACCATTTCCTTGGCAGAGTGCCGGGCAATGTTGTCGGGCGAGATGCCTTTCGATGCATCGGCGATTTTGCTGACGTTTGATGATGGCTACGCCGACAATCTAACCGATGCGGCCCCCATTCTTGCCGAATTTGGGTTTACCGCGACGGTGTTTCCGGTGCTGGATCTGATTGGCAAAGACAACCAATGCTGGCCGATGAGCGATGTAAAGGGTCTTGGCCAGTTCATGACCAAACCGCAGTTGCAGGCATGGCTTGATGCGGGCCACGAGATCGGATCGCACACCATCACCCACCCGGTGTTGACCCATCTGGATGACGCAGAGTTGGCCCATGAATTGCGCGGTTCGCGAAAAGGTTTGCAACAGGGCTTTGGCCAGGGTTGCATATCGGTGGCCTATCCGGGCGGCGATGTGGACGCACGGGTGCTCCGTGCCGCGCGCGAGGCCGGGTATGACATGGGTTTCACCACACGCTCGGGCACCAATGTTGTCGGCGCGGACACCATCATGCTGAATCGGACCGAAGTATCCGCGACCGATTCGGCGCTTATTTTCGCGCTGAAACTGCATGGCGTGTTTGATTGGCTGGGGGTGCGGGACACCGTTATGTACCGTAATATCCTGCGCGTGTTGAATAAAACCGCCGGGCGCCTGGCAAAACTGCCCAAGGCCCGCCAAACATGACATCACCGAAAATGCTCATTGCGATGCTTGTCACGCGCATGGACGTATGCGGTGTGCCTGATCACGTGATGACCCTGATTGACGGGTTCAGCGATGATTTTGAGGTCACGTTGATGTGCGACAACATCCATCCCAGTCACCGGGCCGAGGCCGAAGCCTTGGGCGTCGATATTGTGACCATCCCAATGCGCCGGTTGATGGGGGGGGCTTCGGATTGGCAGGCCTTCAAACTGCTGCGTCGCATATTGCGTGACGGCACATTCGACATTCTGCACACCCACACCTCGAAGGCCGCCATGTTAGGCGCGCTGATCGGGATGACGGACAAATC
>JBAUHN010000024.1:0-3408 GCA_049680295.1 Sulfitobacter sp. | reverse complement strand
CGGCAACAACGCCTCTGAAATCAGTGACCTATCGGACAGTGTTGAAGCTAACGAAGATGATATCGAGCTTATTCAGCGCCGCCTTATTCAGAGGCAGGGCGAGGTTGAGCTACGGGTTCAGCGCATCCAGACAGAGCAGATATCCCAGGGTGAAGACCTTGAGGAAATTCTGCAACTTCTGAAAGCAAGAAATAACTGAAATTCTAGGAGTACCGCTGTGGGGATTCACCTTGGCATAAATTTGGAAAACTACCGTAATGGCACAGGCGGTGCGCCGGTTCCGTCTGGCGGGTCATATTTCTCGCAATCTGGTGCCACAAATCCATGGTACGCTTTGGCGACCAGTCCGAACGCTGTTTATGACAGCGCAGTGACCACCACTTGGATTGCATGGCAAACGCACGACAGGCAAATTGAGGACCGGTTTACGCGGCTTATTGGCTATAATCACACGACCAGTGAGTGGACGAAAGTGTATGCGGTTGATCGCGGTCTTGGAGTTAAAAACGATGATCACGGTGTGCCATCTGTAACGATCAACGGCGATGGCCGCATTGTGGTTTTCTGGGGGACACACAACGCAGATATCATCATACGAACATCGCTAAACGCGCATGATCCATCAGGTTTTTCACGCGCTTCAATTTCAGGGAATTACACCTATCCGCACCCTGTCATGCAGGCCAGCGGGCGGTTGGATTTCTTCGTTCGAAATGAAGATTTCACGCCCCGTGAAATGCCTTTAAAATATCGACCAATTACTTTTTCGGGATCAACGCCAACGATTGGAGTTGAGGAAGAAGTTTGTAACTTCGGATTTGATACCCGCTTTTATCAAGGCAATGCGATTTTACGTTCGGACGGATTTATATGGCAAGTCGCAACCCGCTCAAACTTTGGCGATGGTCACCGCCGCGATGTTTACATGTTCCGCCATGATCCCGACAACTCGCGGTCACTGGCAATGGATGGAACCATCATGGCGTGGCCAATTGATTTGGCTACTGCGAACGCGAATGCCCGCATCTATGAACACGCCGTTGATTTTTCGGACACATCCACAACGATCCCGCAAATGGCCGAAGACACGAATGGCAACTTGCATGTGACGTTCTCCATTGGTCGCAAGGCGTCTGGCGGCGCAACAACCATGACAGCATATCACGCTTATATTCCATCCGGTGGCACAGCCGCTACAGCGTCCACATCTATTGCAACATTGGATTTCTGGCTGGAAACGCTCATGCCGGTTGCCCGCGCCAATGGGTCGGTTGATCTGTATTACTGCGGAACGGACAGGGTGCGCGGTGGCAGCATTTACCGACGCAATGTTCCAAGCGGGGATGATGGTTCTGGTGTTGGTGCGGCTGAGCTGATCCAAGAGGTTGAGACCGGGCGCCCGAACCTTGAACAAAGCGCAATGGTGTTTGACGCGCATCCAGATTTGCGGGTGATATGGTCAGAGGTCGCCACCAGCGCAAGCGACAGCGGGGCTACCAATAAACGCCTCTATGCCTATGGTGATAGCGGTCCGGTGCTGTTTACTCCCCCGGCATCGGTGGCTATGCCATCAGGTTCGTTGTTTGCTTTCGACTTCACTGATCCTGCAAATTTCTCAGCGAACAATGACGGAACCGGCGCGATCACCGTCACAGATCAAGAGGTTGAGCGCGTCACCGATTTGTCAGGCAACGGTAATCATCTGACGTGGGACGCAACCACAGCGCAGCGTGGCCAATACCGTGACGATGATGGCAAAGGATACCTCGCCATAGGTCAGTTCAATTCCGGTGCTTTGTCTTCGTCTCGCTTCAGCACGCCTGCCATCAATCTGTACAATGGTGGGCAAGGGGTATTCTGCTTTGCATTGCGATTGATGGGGGCTTTCGGTGTCTATCACATCATGGACATTGACGATAATGCCAGCGATCGGGTCACAAACATTCGCTTCGATGCTTCGGCGCGATTAATTGCGGTAAACATTCAGCCAGCCAATACGAACATCTTTAGTCCAAGTGAACTTGTTATGCCCAGCGAGGATGTTGTCATAACATTGGTGTCTGGCGGGTATGTGACCGGAACCGATTTAAGGATCAACGGGGAATTCATGTCGAACCACGCCACAACCTTGGCCAGCTTGTCAGAAGAATTGTTTATTGGTGGCAGAAAGAATGGCACAGGAACTTGCGCTAATCGGCACAGTGCAATGTTCGGCAGGTCTGGCGCTGTGACGTTGGCCGAAGTTGAGGAAATTGAAGCTTGGGTTCGATCAAAGCAGAACTGATCTATCTATCACGTAAATAATAAACCCCGCGCGGCTCAGGCTGTCGCGGGGTTTTGTCGTTTTGCGGTACTTCTATGTAACGAGGTCAGCTTGTGACACAGGAACGCATATAAACGGATAACCGCCGTCTGCACTGAGATTGATGTGCGGTTCGCCCGTGATCCTTTCGTGATCGGACTTCATACCGTAATCGTAACCAGCGCTTTCAACGAATTTCTCACCAGATTTGTAACCCAACAAATCGGCTTTTAGCACGTATTGCTTAAGACCAAAGCCAGGGCAGTTATCGCCTTTCGCATTCATGTCGCGTGCGTCTATAGTGGACTTCATGGACGGGCTTGCTTTTGCACATTCCCAACCATTACCCATCATCAAATATTTGCAGCAAGTAGCCCCTTGGCCCACCTTGCATGTGTCTTTTACAAATTCGTCATCCATATCAATCCGTCCTTCTATGCTGATTTGTAAGATGCGAAGTGCGTGGCAATTTCGGCCACTTCATGCGCCTCACATTCGATGTTTAGTTGAGAGCGATACGCGCCCTTTTCGAGATTGATTTGAGCGGGGTGAACACCCTGCGCTTCAATATGATCTGCGACGGCCTCAAGGAAGTCGCTATCGCTGGATGATGTGCCTACGTACAGGTCCATGACTTACCCCCTGTCATCATCATCTTGAATGGAATAACTGCGGAGTGCAGAAAGCCTGTCTTCAAGCTGATCCCAGACTTCAAGGGCGGTGGGGTCTCCCAACTCGGAAAGCGTGACGTAGAGGTCAGAGATTTGGCTGTCTGCCTGATCTAACCAATTTGGTTCAGCCGCATTCATATGATCATGGTCTGCCATGCGTTCGGTCCTTAAATGAGTGCGATAAAATCGCAGTGGTGAAGTGGGACGATTTGAATAGGTCTGCCGTTGTTCCATTCAATCTTTGCGCAGTCGTACCAGCCCATAGGGCCAGCAAGTTGCGTGACGGTGATGGCTGATACGCCATGTGTTCCAACCTGCCACGGCGCAGCACCTTCGGCGTTGTAGTCTGGCGTTTGTACGGCAGATAGGGCCATTCCCTGCTTGAGTTCTCCGGTGTTCGTCATTTGAGCGTCCTTTCTATGCCGCTTGCGCAGC
>JBAUHN010000023.1:0-13953 GCA_049680295.1 Sulfitobacter sp. | reverse complement strand
ACCCTGCCCCCCAACGCCAAGATGACTTTCCAGAGCCAGAGCCAGAGCCAGAGCCAGAGCCAGAGCCAGAGCCAGAGCCAGAGCCAGAGCCAGAGCCAGAGCCAGAGCCAGAGCCAGAGCCGGATGTTGTCGAACACGTAAAACCGGTACCGCTGGATGCATCAAATGATCTGGCGGCCAAGACGGTTGTGGCTGCTGCACCCCGCAAAGGATTGCTGGGCCGCTTGATGGGACGTGGCGACGCGGCCACAGTCACCCGCCGGGTGCTTGACGATGATATGCTTGAACAACTCGAAGAGTTGTTGATTTCGGCGGATATGGGCGTGGACACGGCATTACGCGTCACCGCCAATATCGCTGAAGGCAACTTGGGTAAAAAGCTGTCCGTCGCCGAGATCAAAGCGTTGATGTCGGCCGAAATAGCCCGGATTATGGAACCCGTCGCCAAGCCGCTGCCGCTTTACCCGCGCAAGCCGCAGGTGGTGTTGGTCGTGGGTGTAAACGGGTCGGGCAAAACAACCACAATCGGCAAGCTGGCCAGCCAGTTTCGCGGTGCGGGTAAAAACGTTGTGATTGCCGCAGGCGATACGTTTCGGGCCGCCGCAGTTGAACAATTGCAGGTTTGGGGCGAACGGGCGGGCGTGCCGGTTTTGACCGCACCCGAAGGGTCCGATCCGGCCAGTCTGGCCTTTGATGCGATGACCAAAGCCCGTGACGATGGCGCTGATTTGCTGTTGATTGACACTGCCGGGCGCTTGCAAAACCGCACCGATCTGATGGAAGAACTGGCCAAAATCGTCCGTGTTATCCGCAAAAAGGACGAAACCGCGCCACATAATACGTTGCTGGTTCTGGATGCCACGACAGGTCAAAATGCGCTTAATCAGGTCAAGGTGTTCAGCGAGATATCGGATGTCTCGGGGCTGGTCATGACCAAGCTTGATGGCACCGCCAAGGGCGGCGTATTGGTCGCATTGGCGGACAAATTCGGCTTGCCGATTCATGCCATCGGGGTGGGCGAACAGATTGACGATCTGGACGCCTTTGATCCCGGTGAATTTGCCGATGCGTTGATGGGGCTGGAACGCTGAGCCGGGCACACGCCGCCGCGCAGCGTAGCGGCGGAATGCCCGCGTGACCGAGTGGCTGTTGACCATCGAGGGAACTGAAGCGGGTCATACTGCTGCTTTGATTCTCGCCATTCTGGCGGCGTTTTTACATGCCGTATTCGGCGCCTTGCAAAAAGGGCGGCATGATCCCTGGCTGACCCGCGGTGCGATTGATGTCTCATATGGTCTGATGGCCGCCCCTTTTGCGCTGTTTGTCGTGCCTTGGCCGGAACCGCATATGTGGCCGATCTTTGGTGTCGTCTGGATCATCCATGTGATCTATAAAACCCTTCAGGCCTGGGCCTATACCAAGGGCGCCTATACGGTCGTCTATCCGGTTGTGCGCGGCACAGCACCTCTGTTCACCGTGATTGCAGCTTATGCAATTTTCTCCGAGACGTTTTCAGCCGTCCAATGGGTGGGCGTGGCCACGCTGATTGCCGGAATTTTCGGCCTTGCGTTGTATAATATGATCTATCTGGTGGCCGAGCGTGACACGTTGAAAGCGGCGCTTGGGATTGCGCTGCTCACCGGGCTTTTTGTGGCGCTTTATACCACCTATGACGCCTACGGTATTCGGGCCACGGCCAATCCGTTTACCTTTCTGGCGTGGTTTTTCATGATCGACGGGCTGTTTATGCCTTTTGTTGCGGCGCGTCGCTGGAACAGAATGCAAAACCGACCCGATCTTGGCCCTTTAATGCTGCGTGGTGTGTTTGGCGGCGTGGTGGCTTTTTTGAGCTTCGGTTCAATCATGCTGGCGACCCGGCTGGATAAAGTCGGCGAGGCGGCAATCCTGCGCGAAACCTCGACGATTTTTGCCGCCTTGATCGGCTGGCTTGTTCTGAAAGAAACGGTCGGACCCAGACGGATCGCGTTGATGTCGCTGATTGCACTTGGCGCCATAATCGTTGAAATGGGCGGATAACAAGGATGGATACGAAAATGGGCACGCCACGGCCGATCAACCGGTACCTGAAAAATGCGCTTGAGCTGGGCCCGGTGCTGGTGTTTTTTATCGCCTACCTGAAACTCAAGGACGATATCTTTACCATCGGTGGCACCGAATACGACGGATTTATTGTTGTCACCGCAGCTTTTATCCCGCTTTTGATCCTGTCGACGGGCGTCCTTTGGGCGCTGACCGGGGTGATCTCAAAAATGCAGATCGTGACCCTGGTTCTGGTTGTTGTTTTTGGCGGCCTGTCGGTCTGGCTGAATGACGATCGGTTTTTCAAGATGAAGCCGACGATGATCTACCTGATTTTTGGCGGGCTTTTGGCCTTTGGTCTGATGCGCGGCAAGTCCTATCTGAAATTCGTGATGGGTGAAGTGATGCCCTTGGCGGATGAAGGCTGGATGATTCTGACCAAACGTCTGATGTGGTGCTTTTTGGGGCTGGCCGTTTTGAACGAGGTGATTTGGCGCACAATGACCACCGAAATCTGGGTTTATTTCAAAACCTTCGGCCTGACGGCGGCGGTGTTTTTGTTTTTTATGACCCAAGGCAAGCTGTTCCAGACCTATGGGCTGGATGAGGACGGCGACGACACGGACGCCTGAGGCACCGCGATTTCCCAAGCATTCGAAAAGGCAAAACATCCACTCAATTTCTGTTGACGCCCCATCCATCTGGGCGTAGCTAACTGGCGTGGCGATTTGTTACCGGATTGCGGGCCACGTTAAATATCCCGCTAAAAGGTCACCGATGAGGGAACCCCTGTCGCTTGGCCGCGTCTGGGGTTTTTTTATGCGCGCAGGGAACACCTGTGCAAAAGGATGGAAGCAATGAGCGACAGTTGGAAACCACGCACGCAGGCCGTGCACGCAGGCACCCGCCGCAGCCAATATGGCGAAGTCTCGGAAGCGATTTTTTTGACGCAAGGGTTCGTCTATGACACCGCCGAAGATGCCGAGGCGCGGTTTATTGAGGCAGGACCCGACGAATTTATCTACGCCCGCTACGGCAACCCGACGGTCGCAATGTTCGAACAACGCATGGCCGCGCTGGAAGGCGCCGAAGACGCCTTTGCGACCGCCAGTGGTATGGCTGCGGTAAATGGGGCATTGTCGTCGATGCTGCGTGCGGGCGATCATGTGGTCGCCGCGCGGGCGCTTTTCGGATCGTGCCTGTACGTGTTGGAAGAAGTGCTGACCCGGTTTGGCGTTGACGTCACCTTTGTCGATGGCACCGATCTGGCGCAATGGCAGGCGGCTATCACCGACCGGACGCGCGCCGTGTTTTTTGAAAGCATCGCCAATCCGACGCTTGAAGTGGTGGACATTCAGGCAGTGTCAAAGCTGGCCCATGCCAAAGGCGCGCTGGTGGTGATTGATAACGTCTTTGCGACGCCGGTGTTTTCAAATGCCATCGCCCAGGGTGCCGATGTTGTGGTCTATTCCGCGACCAAACACATTGATGGGCAGGGCCGCGCGTTAGGCGGGGTCATTCTGGGCAGCCGCGAATTTATCCGCAAAACTGTTGAACCCTACATGAAACACACCGGTGGCTCGATGAGCCCTTTTACCGCGTGGATCATGCTGAAAGGGTTAGAGACGATGGATCTGCGGGTTCGCGCACAAGCGGGCAGCGCATTGGTGATTGCGCAGGCGTTGCAAGGGCATGGCAAATTGCAAAACGTGATCTACCCCGGCCTTGAAGCCCATGCGCAAAGCGATCTGGTCAAACGGCAGATGGGGCAGGGCGGCACGGTCTTGTCCGTTGACGTCAAAGGCGGGCAGGCAGCTGCCTTTCGGTTTCTGAATGCATTGGATATTTGTCTTATTTCCAACAACCTGGGCGACGCGAAAACCATTCTGACACATCCGGCCACGACCACCCACCAACGCCTGACTCAGGATCAAAAAGACGCTTTGGGCATTGCTCACGGGCTGGTTCGGATCAGCGTCGGTATTGAGGATGTGGAAGATTTGAAAAACGATCTTTTGTCCGCATTGGCGCAAGTCTAACCAGCACGCGCAAATAGGGGCGGGGTTCCCTTACCCACCGTCACTGGCGTTCTGACGTAAAAGTGAGCGCTATTGGCAATCGGCCCGCGCAGCCCTAGGTATGAGGGCAAGGTCTGACATGGGAAATAGCGATATGAATATCCACACACCCGACACATCCGAGACACCCAGCCGCGACGACGCAAAGGCAGCACTGGATGTTTTACGCCATTGGGCCAAGACCGCGCCTGCGGGCGAAGTTCAAGCGCTGGGACCGGATGCGGCAGACCTGTTGGCGGCGGCTGCTGCGCCCAAATTGTCGCGCGACTACCCGAAAGGCTTTGTTGTCGATGACGCTTATGTTGCTTCATTGCCGGACCTGCAAAACGGACCGGCCAGTCTGATCAAAGGCTCCAAACGGCAGATACAACATGTGGGCATTTCAAATTTCCGCCTGCCCATTCAGTTTCGCACCCGTGACGAAGACCCGTTACGACTGGAAACCTCGGTCACCGGCTCGGTCAGCCTTGAGGCCGACAAAAAAGGCATCAACATGTCGCGCATCATGCGCAGCTTTTACAAACATGCCGAAGAGACATTCAGCTTTGAGGTGATCGAAGCGGCCCTTGATGACTACAAAACCGATTTGCAAAGCTTTGATGCGCGCATCCAGATGCGGCTGTCTTTTCCGATGAAGGTGAACAGTCTGCGTTCGGGCCTGTCGGGATATCAGTATTATGACATCGCGCTTGAGTTGATCGAGACCAAAGGTGTGCGTAAAAAGATCATGCATCTGGATTATGTTTATTCCTCGACCTGCCCCTGTTCGCTGGAACTGTCGGAACATGCCCGCGCGGCGCGGGGGCAGTTGGCAACGCCGCATTCGCAACGATCTGTTGCGCGCATTTCGGTTGAGATTAACTGCGATCAGGACTGCTTGTGGTTCGAAGACCTGATAGATGCCTGCCGTCGCGCGGTGCCAACGGAGACCCAGGTCATGGTCAAACGCGAAGACGAACAGGCCTTTGCCGAATTGAACGCCGCCAATCCGATCTTCGTCGAAGATGCCGCGCGCCTGTTTTGCCAGGAATTGCAGGCCGATGCCCGCATCGGGGATTTTCGGGTGGTCGCCAGCCACCAGGAAAGCCTGCACAGTCATGATGCGGTCAGCATCCTTGTGCATGGCGATGTTTTCTCATCCGAGAGCCTTGATCCAAAGCTGTTTAACACGCTGTTTCACGTTGGCTAAATGGGTGCTGATCCCAAGGCCGCTTGACAGTTCTGCGCGCACCAGCCAACCCTGCCGACTATGTTGGATTTGCGACCCGTAGGATATGTGATCGGATTGCTCGTGGCGGTGCTTGGTGCTGCGATGATTGTTCCGATGATGGTCGATATTGCCGAAGGCCGAGGCCATTGGCCTGCCTTTGCCGAAAGCGCGATGATTACGATTCTGGCCGGCGCGCTGATCGCATTGGCCTGTGCCAATGGCGTCCGGCAAGGGCTAAGCATCCAGCAAACCTTTTTGTTGACCACTGGCGTCTGGGTCGCTTTGCCGCTTTTTGGCGCCTTGCCCTTTATTCTGGGCGATACCGACGAGCGGTTCGTCAATGCGTTTTTTGAGGCGATGTCAGGCCTGACGACCACCGGATCGACCATATTAACCGAATTGGACGGGTTGCCCAAAGGCTTGCTGATGTGGCGCGGTATCCTGCAATGGCTTGGTGGCATCGGTATCATTGTTGTGGCCATGGTGTTTTTGCCCGAATTGCGCGTCGGCGGCATGCAGATATTCAAATCCGAAGCTTTTGACACGATGGGAAAAATCCTGCCACGTGCGACCCAGATTGCCAGCCAGATTTCGTCGATCTATATCTCGCTGACCATGATCTGTGCGATCACCTATCTGGCGTTGGGGATGAACACCTTTGATGCGACGGTGCATGCGCTGACCACCGTGGCGACAGGTGGGTTTTCCAACTATAATGAATCGTTCGGCGTATTTTCAGGCTACCTGGAATACGCTGCAACGGTGTTTATGATCCTCGCCGCACTGCCATTTGTGCGGTATGTCCAGCTGATCAACGGCAAATCAACGCCCCTGTTCCAGGATACGCAAATCCGGGTGTTTCTGGCGACGATCCTTATCTTGGTCACTGCAACGACGCTTATGCTGACGACGATTTTTCCACATCACTGGGAAATCTCGCTGCGCGAAGCGCTTTTCAACATTACCTCCATCATTTCTGGCACAGGCTATGCCAGCGCCGACTACATGACATGGGGCCCTTTTTTGATTTCGCTGTTCTTTTTTGCCGGTCTGATCGGCGGCTGCGCTGGTTCCACCGCTTGTTCGGTTAAGATATTCAGATACCAGCTGCTGTTTGCCGCGATCCGAATGCAGGTGCGCAAAATACGCTCGCCCAATGGTGTGTTTTCGTTGCGCTATAACCGCAGACCGGTGGGCGAAGACGTGATCAGTTCTGTCCTGTCCTTCTTTGTTTTCTTCATCCTGACGTTGGGGGTTGTCGCGGTAGCACTTAGCCTGACGGGTCTTGATTTCATCACATCTGTGTCTGGTGCCGCCTCGGCTTTGGCCAATATCGGGCCGGGATTGGGACCGCAAATCGGACCGAAAGGCAATTTTGCGGGGCTGAATGACGCGGCCAAGTGGATTTTGATCGTGTCGATGCTGCTGGGGCGGCTGGAACTGATGGCCGTCTACGCCATTCTCACAATCAAATTCTGGAGAGCCTGATGTCTGACGCAACCCAAAACACTGCTCGGTCGCCACAAACCCGACCGTTGGGGGCGCAAATCTCGCATATGCTCAAAGAGCGTGGTGTCGACGTGATTTTCGGTATTCCCGGCGTGCACAACCAGGAAATGTATCGTGGCATCGAAGAGGCCGGGATTACCCATGTGCTGGCCCGTCACGAACAGGGCGCGGGGTTCATGGCGGACGGCTATGCGCGCGCCACTGGCAAACCGGGGGTGGCTTATGTGATTACCGGGCCGGGCCTGTGCAACATCATGACGCCGATGGGGCAGGCCTATTCCGATTCTGTGCCGATGCTGGTGATGTCATCGTGTCTGGATGAAACCGCAGCCCAGCGGGGTCAGCTGCATCAAATGAAGGATCAGGAAATTGCCGCAGGAACCGTGTGCGACTGGTCGGAAACAGCACTCAGTGCACAGGCTACCTACAACCTGATCGACCGCGCATTGGGCGAGTTTCAGACCGCCAGACCGCGCCCAAAACACATTCAGGTGCCCATTGGACAGCTTGAGGCGCTGGCACCGCCACCACCGCGTCGTTTTGATGCGCCTTTGGGGGCAACCTGTGCGGATGCGTCAACGGGCATCGCCCGCGATTGGCATTCGCTGCTTTCGAAAGCAAAATACCCGCTTTTCATTTTTGGAGGTGGCGCACGGCACGCGGCCGCCCCGGCACGTTCGCTGATGAAGCGAACAGGTGCTGCGGCCTTCACAACCTATGCGGGGCGCGGCATTTTGCCATCTGATGAGCCGCTTAATTTTGGCTCGTTTCTGGCGCGTCCCGACAGTGTGACTGTCATCCAAAAGGCGGACCTGATTATCGCTGTCGGTACTGAACTTGCCGAGGTGGATTTGTGGCGCCTTCGTTTGGGCCACGACTGCCCGATGATCCGGGTTGATATTGATCCAGAAGTGCTGCGCGACCAACACCGGGCCGAAGTACAGGTTCTGGGCGATGCTCATTGTTTCTTGGATAATCTGCTCGAAGAAATGTCGCAGGATTTGACCCACGCGTGGACCGCCGCCGAAGTTAGTGCTGCACGCAGACGCTGGCGCGCTGAGGTCGAGGCAGAATATGCAGGCATTCCAGAGATTTGTGATGCGCTGCGGGCCTGTCTGCCCGAAAAAACACTGATCTATTCCGACATGACCCAATTTGCCTATGCCGCCAAAGAGGTCTGGTACATGGACCGCCCCGGCCACTGGCACCACCCTTACGGCTTTGGCACATTGGGCTACGCGCTGCCTGCCGCCATTGGGGGTGCGGTTGGTCAACCTGATCAAACGACGCTGGCAATCATCGGCGACTACGGTTTTCACTACACAATGGCCGAATTGGGCGTTGCAGTGGAACTGGGGCTTAGCCTGCCGATCATCTTGTGGGACAATGGCAAGCTGGGCGCGATCGAGGCCAGCATGGTTAGCGCGCAGATTGCCCCCAATGCGGTGATTGCGCGCAACCCTGATTTTTGCAAACTGGCGCAGGCGTTTGGGGCGGGGTCCGCGGCCCCCAAAACACTTGCCGAGATGCAGGATGCTGTCAGGGCCGCCTTTGACGCAGACGGCCCGACATTGATCTACGTCACCCCGGACATTAAGGCCTGAGATTATTCCCAGCAGCTGACCAGAACAGTCATGTCCCGGCCACGTGTAGTGATGTCTTGTGGTGCCAGTTCGACGGTGTTCTCGGCACTGGATGTTGACACACCTGCCTGTGACACAAAGTTAAGGATCGCATCGCCACTCAGCGCAAAGCTGACCTCGGCTGGCAATTGCTTGTCGCCTTCAGGTACGGGCAGCAACATCCCCAAGACACCCCCCACAGCGTCAAGAACCGGCCCACCGACGTCGCCGGGCAAGGGTGTCAGTGACAAACGGTTCAAATCGGTCTCACCGGCCAGACCGCGGACATCCGACAGGCTGCCAAAGGTCATCGACGGACCCGTCAGCACACCGCCATAGGAATAGCCCGCAACCGCAACATCAGATTGCAGGCGCGGTGCCTGGGCGCTGAAACCTGCGACGCGGGCAGGGGACAGGGCCTGATCGGGCACCAGCAGGGCCACGCCTTTGGTATTGTCCACGGCCAGCACCTGCGCTTCGTTTTCGTCGTCCAGTGTGATACGTGTGCAATTCTGTACAACTTGCGCCGTCGTCACCACCGCGCCGCCACTGTCTACATAGAACCCGGATCGCGACAACGTGGGTGTGCGCACCTTCAGCCCCGAAACCAGATCAATCGCTTGCGCGTTGTCAGAGCCTGCCGCCGGGTCCAAAACCGCATCCAGCCGCAAAAAGCTGGCCTGCATTTCGCCCAGCAACCGCTGCCTGCGTTCTTCGTCGTTTGTGGGCCAAATCAGCGTAAAGCCTTTGATCTGGCCATCCAGCAGTTTAACCTCAGTCTGGCTGATAAATTCGGCGTTCTCTCCGACCAGCGAAAAGCTGTCCTTTCTACGCTCGCGCGGGCCATTCAGCGGGACAATTTCCAGCGTCTGCATGATGTCATAAAGACCAAACAATGTTGTCTGATCACCGGCTTGTGAAATCAGCAAAACACGGGCGTCGATATCACCATTGGCTTTGTAATGTGCAAAGGGTGGCTCATATTTATCAAAGGCCACTACCGCTGTTGGCATCATCAATTCGATCCCGGCCTTGGCATCGACCAGTCGCTTCAGCCCCAACCCCTCCAAAACGGCGTTATATTGTTTGAAAAGTGCAGCGCGCTGCAATGTCGTCAGAACGCCGGTTTTTTCGAAATTATTGGCCTCTTGCCACGCGGCCATCGAGGCCCGTGTTCCGCGCCCAAATGCGCCATCAATGGTCGAAGTGTAAAAACCCGCCCATTGCAGGGCAACTTGCAATTCCATCCGCTGATCGCGGTCCAGTTCTGCTTCGCTGCGCCGCGCCTCGGCGGGGGTTTCATCCGCAGGCTCGGGGGCGGCGACCACTTCTGGCTCGGGCGCAGGCGCATCTGTCGTTGTATCTGCCGTCGCCTCATCGGTGGCCACATTGGCAGGGGCCTGCAAAACACCACTGTTGAGAACATTCGCGCCAACCGGCCAGAACTGCTGCCCAAATGATGCGCTTTCGGCAATATAGCTGTCACTTGGGATTTGCCGTTCGCGACGGTAGACCTGCAAAACCTGCCGGGCATCGCGACGTGTATAGGGGCCAAGTGCGATCCCGTACCAACCGCCACCCACCGAAAAGCCGTTCACATCTTCGATTTGCGTCGAAAGAACGCGCGCGCGCTCGGTTGCCGTCGCGAGGGTTGAATGTGCCTCGACCTGCACCCAGACCACGTCATTTTCGGCCTGCGCCCAAACGCCCTGCGTAAGTGCCAAAATCATCATTAAAGTTGCTGCAATTGTCCGCATCATTCTGCCTGTCGCCCATGCTCAAATAAGATTGCGAGACGTAAAGCAGGAATTCGTTGGAAATGCTATAAGTCAATGCGCCAAATTATCGAACTGCGTGCAATTGACCACGCCGGGTGCTGCGCATAGGAAAGGCGCGCGCAACCCATAGGCTTTGTCAGATGTCACAGACCCCCACGACCCCAAAATCCTTTCAGGAGATTATTCTGAGACTTCAGGCCTATTGGGCCGCGAACGGCTGTGCCATCCTGCAACCCTATGACATGGAGGTCGGGGCCGGCACCTTTCACCCCGCAACCACGCTGCGCAGTCTGGGCACGCAGCCTTGGGCCGCGGCCTATGTGCAGCCCTCGCGCCGCCCCACAGACGGGCGTTACGGCGAAAACCCCAACCGGTTGCAGCATTATTATCAGTTTCAGGTGCTGATCAAACCCAGCCCGCCCGATCTGCAGGCGCTCTACCTCGGCTCACTTGAGGCGATTGGCGTGGATATGGCGCTGCACGACATCCGCTTTGTCGAAGACGACTGGGAAAGCCCGACATTGGGCGCATGGGGTCTGGGCTGGGAGGTCTGGTGCGACGGCATGGAAGTGTCACAATTCACGTATTTTCAACAGGTTGGCGGCTATGACTGCCATCCGGTGTCGGGCGAGTTGACTTACGGGCTGGAACGGCTGGCGATGTATATCCTGGGCGTGGATCATGTGATGGATATGCCGTTTAACGATCCGCAAACCCCCATTGCTCTGACCTATGGCGACATCTTCAAGCAAACCGAAGAAGAATACGCGCGCTGGAATTTCGATGTGGCTAACACCGACGTATTGCTGCGCCATTTCGAGGAGGCCGAGGCCGAATGCCGCACCATTCTGGAGCAGAGCCATGAAGATCCAAAAACCGGCAAACGCATCGTGATGGCACATCCCGCTTACGATCAATGTATCAAGGCCAGTCACATTTTTAATCTGCTGGACGCGCGCGGGGTGATCTCGGTCACGGAACGGCAGGCCTATATTGGCCGTGTGCGCAGCTTGTCGAAGCTTTGCGCCGACGCATTCGTGCAAACCCGCGCGGGCGGATGGCGTCCCGAGGATGCGGCATGAATGGCAAAATCGTCGGAGGCACCATCTTGATCTCAGCAGCCATTGCCGGTGCGGCGCTTTATTATCTTCAGGAGTTCGGATTTTACCGCGACGCCTCGGTCGACGGGGCCGAGGTGCAATTGACCTCGCTGACATCAGGCTTGCCCGAACCGATCCTGACCGAAAATTTCCGCGCGATTGATGCCGACAGCTCGCCCATCCGGTATCGCGCCTGTTTCGACACATCCGCCAGTTTTGGCATGCTGACAGAAACCTATGTCGGTGTGGATGACATCGTGCCCCGCAATGCGCCCGGCTGGTTTGATTGCTTTGACGCCGCAGGGATTGCGGCGGAACTGGATGCGGGCACAGCACTGATGTTTCTGGGTCAGAAAAACATTGCCTTTGGTGTCGACCGCGTAGTGGCGATATCCGAAAGTGGGCGCGGCTATGTCTGGCACGAATTGAATGAATGCGGCGACAAAGCTTACGACGGCACCATCGTTGGCGAAGAATGTCCCCAAAGACCGGAGGCAAATTAATGCCTGATCTGCTGATAGAGTTGTTTTCCGAAGAAATCCCCGCCCGCATGCAAATCCGCGCAGCGGAAGATCTGAAAAAGCTGGTCACAAACGGGCTGGTCGAGGCGGGATTGACCTATGCCTCAGCCGCAGCGTTTTCGACGCCGCGCCGTCTGACCCTGACGGTCGAAGGCATGTTACCGGGCAGCCCCACTACGATCGAGGAACGCAAAGGCCCGAAAGTGGGCGCGCCCGAGAAAGCCATCGAAGGGTTCCTGCGTGGGGCCGGTGTCAGCCGCGATCAATTGACGGAAATGGACACGCCCAAAGGCCCCGTGCTGATGGCACGGATCGAAAAACCGGGGCGGCCTGCGGCTGATATCGTGGCGCAGGTGCTGGAACAGGCGGTGCGGAATTTCCCATGGCCCAAGGCGATGCGCTGGGGGTCCGGGTCCTTGCGCTGGGTGCGTCCGTTGCAAAGGATCCTTTGCCTGATTTCCGATGACGACGGCGCGCAGGTGGTGCCAATGGACATTGACGGCATTCAGGCAGGCGATGTGACCTGCGGCCACCGCTTTTTGGCGCCCAATGCCATTTGCGTCACCGGGTTTGAGGATTACGCCGCCAAGCTGAAACGCGCCTTTGTTGTGCTTGATCCGGCAGAACGCAAAGAGGCGATCTGGCATGATGCGACAACGCAGGCTTTCGCCAATGGGCTGGAGGTGGTCGAGGATGCAGGCCTGCTGGCGGAAATCGCCGGTCTGGTCGAATGGCCCGTGGTTCTGATGGGCAAAATTGACGCTGATTTTCTGGAATTGCCGCCAGAGGTGTTGCAAACTTCGATGCGTGAACATCAGAAATTCCTGTCCGTGCGCAACCCCAAATCAGGCCGGATTGAACGGTTCATCACCGTGGCCAACCGCGAAACAGCCGACGATGGCGCGACGATATTGGCAGGCAACCAAAAAGTGCTGAGCGCGCGGCTGGCGGATGCGAAATTCTTTTGGGAAAACGATCTGCGGATTGCCAAGTCGGACATGAGCGTCTGGGTAAAAGCGCTTGAAAACGTGACCTTCCATAACAAATTGGGCACGCAGGCCGAATTGATCAACCGCATGGCGGTTCTGGCCCGCGAACTGGCCCCGTTGGTCGGTGCGGACCCGGATGATGCGGAAGAGGCCGCGCGTCTGGCCAAGGCCGATCTAAGCTCTGAAATGGTCTATGAATTCCCCGAACTTCAGGGGCTTATGGGCCGCTATTACATCAAAGCTGCGGGCAAGTCGGACGCGATTGCGGCGGCGGCCCAGGACCACTATGCGCCGCTGGGGCCAAGCGACGATGTGCCGACAGCGCCGGTGTCAATCGCGGTGGCGTTGGCCGAAAAGATCGACAAGCTGACCGGGTTCTGGGCGATTGACGAAAAACCAACCGGATCGAAGGATCCGTTTGCGTTAAGGAGGGCGGCACTGGGCGTTATTCGGATTTTGGTTGAGAATGATCTCTCACTGACGCTGACACCTGGTTTTTCTCAGGCTTTCGCAGCGCATAAGGTAGAGGTCAACGCAAAGATGTGCGACAGCCTCCTCGCCTTCCTCCACGACCGCCTCAAAGTCTACCTCAAGGATCAGGGCATCCGCCATGACGTCATCGACGCCTGCATCAGTATTCCCGAAAGCGCACCTGTTGGTGCGACGCCAAACAGCGATGACATCAACCTTTTAGTCAAACGCGCCCGCGCGCTCAGCGAAACTTTGGCGACGGATGATGGCGAAAACCTGTTGCAATCGTTCAAACGTGCCAACAACATTCTGACGCAGGCCGAAGACAAGGATGGTGTCGAATACTCCTATGGTGGCGACGTGAAATTTGCCGAAGTCGATGAGGAACGCGCGCTGTTTGCTGCCCTCGATGCGGCTGAGGCGAAAATCAAACCGGCGATGGCGACGCAGGACTTTGGCACAGCAATGTCAGCAATGGCCGCCCTGCGCGCGCCGCTGGATGCGTTTTTTGAGGCTGTTCAGGTCAATTCAGACAACCCGACAGTGCGCCGTAACCGGTTGAATTTGCTCAGTCAGGTGCGCCAGATATGTGCCGGCGTGGCCGACTTGACGCGCATTGACGGGTAATCCACGGC
>JBAUHN010000022.1:0-2835 GCA_049680295.1 Sulfitobacter sp. | reverse complement strand
AAACCGCCGATCTGCCTGCCTGTTGTGTCCGGTTAGAGCCCAAACGACCGATGCTGCTCAGTGCACCAACGACCGCTTCCTCACACCGTGGCCAAAATGGTGACAAAACTAAAGGCAATCTTTTGCCAAGAGTTTGTGTCACAAGATTCTTCAACGATTCCGGCGTCAGCAACGGCTTTTATAGAAACCACCGCTCTTAGGAAGTGTTCCTCTGGCTCCTATTTTGACTTTGGCAGTCGAGATGACCACAGGCAGGAAACCAAAGCCCCAAATGTCAGCAAAGTAAGGAAGATCCAAGCTATGCCCGATTGCTCCAGATATACGACACCAGACTGCCGATCGAAACAACGGCCTGCTTCATTGAAGCAATCGCGCCACTTGTAGTGTTGGGCATAATAAAAATACCCGAAGATCACTAATAGTCCGAAGAGCAGGAATGAGATTATGTGACGGATCGTGCTTAGCCTTTGGTTGCAGACAACTGAGCCAAATTGGGTCCCTTGGTCGGTCAGAAATACGATATCTGAAAAGAGCGGGGATGAGCAATCAGTCAAAAAATGTAGTCCACTGCTCCCCCGTAGGCCCCGCTTCTTGGAGGCGGACTTGCGTTTGCACCTCGGCCATTTCTGGGCAACCTCAGAAACTTTGACAAGCCAGCTTGATAGATCTTATTTGGCACCATGAAGTTATTTGTTGCCGCAGCTTTGACATTGTGTGCCTCTGCCGTTGGGCTGGCGGCATTCATTTGGGCAGGCCCGTCTGAGATCAAGCATTACTCCGCCGATGAGCTTGCAGCACTGACCTGTGAGGCTCTTGGCGAACGGCATTTGGAAGTTATCGATGCCTTTCATGATGCCGAGGTTGCACGTTTCAGGCAGGCAGGGTCATTTCAAAATGACCTTGGATTGCCGCCCGAAGACGTTGTGCCATTTGCTGTTCTGATCAAGTGGTTTGTGCGGGACAACAACATCAGTGAGGCGCACATTGAAGGAAAGTTTCCCTCAACGCCCATCCTGTCCTCAGTTTTTTACTATGAGGTATCGGGAATATGCGCGACAAACCCGTCATGGCAGGCAACCGATGCGATGCGGCAAGCCGCACTTAGTCTTGGTTTGATTGACGAATAGGCATTTCCTTAGCCTTAATTCACGCAAGTCGTTATCAAGTGAACATAATAGGAATTTTGGCAAAGGGGTCAGGGATTTGGGTCAAAAATTAGGGGTCTGCCTTGCCAGTTACGGCATCCTTCTCGGCACCATGGCGCAGGCGGACTGCACTGCGGGCCAAGAAGCCTTCACATCGTGCCAGATTGAAGGCCGCAACACTGAGGTCTTTGTCTGTTTCGACGATCAGGTTGCGACCTACAGCTATGGGCCTATCGGCGGCACACCTGATCTGTTCCTGTCCGAACCTATTGAACGTGTCGATTTTGAACCTTGGTCGGGCTTGGGGAAAGCGATCAGCGAAAGCGTTACCTTTTACAACGATGACTATGCCTATGACGTTGGTGGCGGTTTTGATCGTCCGTTTTCTGATGAAGAGATGGCGCTACCGATCAGGCGCTTTGGCTGGGTCGAGGTGACCGAAAGCGGTGCGATTGCTGCATACCTTGAATGTATCCCCGAAACAGTCAGCTACGGTTTCGGCGGTGGTATCCATGACATCAAAGTGGCGGCTGGGCAGACGTGGGACTCGAAGTCCTTTACATGGGTATCCGACAGTATTGTGCCGACAGTTACCCCGCTTATAATGGAAAGTAATCTGTACGAGACGGTCCAAGACTGCCTGCCCGCATCGGAATTTAGCCTGAATGGTGTCAGTATGGGTGACCCGCTGGATGCGCTTGGCAAGCTTGGGTCACCAGAAATGGTCACAGACCCTTTTGGCAGCGGTGAGTTGATTGATCGGATGGTCCTTGTCGGCGCGAACATCGATATTTTTCAGAACAAGGTCTATGGAATGTCCACTACATCGCCGAATTGGAAAACGCCCTCAGGGCTTAGCGTGGATTTGACCCGTGGCGAAGTGATCCACATTCTTGGTAGGGTGCCAAATGGATATAATGCCGCGTCAGATAGATATTATACCCACGTGTGCTCTGACGTGCAGGATGCCGAGGATGAATGGGGTATGTTGATCGAGTTTGGACAGGACAAACGTGTTGGCAGCATCAGCTTTATAAGCCCTTCGTATTAACTTGGCCCGATCTGGAGGAGGTCCCATTGCAGCGTTGTAAAAAGATATTCGTGGCTCTTGTGCTGGGGTTTTGGGCCAGTCATGCCACTGCTGACTGTGCGCCTGGATTTGATCCGCTTACGTTTTGTGACATCGCGGGCAAGGATACTGTTTTACGGGTGTGTTTTAACAATGACACCGTGACCTATAGCTATGGTGTAGCTGGGGCCGCTCCCCAACTTTATCTTTCGGAACCTATTGCGACCGTTGACTATCATCCGTGGGATGCACCCGCGCCGACATCGGGTTCGATCACATTTCGCAATGGTGACTATGCCTATGAGGTCGCAAGCTTGTTTGTGTCTGAACCGTTTGCCGACGACATCCCGTCTGTGACGCATTTTGGGTGGGTCACTGTAACACGCAATGGAGAGGTCGTGGACAAGCTGGAGTGCCGCCCCGAACCATCGCGTTACGTCTACGGCGGGGCACTCTATGAACGGATGACAGCGATGGGGTTGGTTTGGAATGGGTATGGGCACGGCTGGACGGAATATTGATCTTCAACAATACGCTTTAGATGTTCCGCTTACGCCGCTTTGTTCGGTAACGTTCCGATGCCGCCAATGCTAGGCACATTATGATCGCAGCAGCATACAC
>JBAUHN010000021.1:0-1761 GCA_049680295.1 Sulfitobacter sp. | reverse complement strand
CATTTGAAGCGACGAATACTCTGTTGCCGTCTCGTTCGCAGGGAATTTGCAATTTTTCGTCCGGTTCGGGGTGTTTGGCTGCGGTGCGCAGTTGGTCGGCCGCAACAACAGGCGCGGGGATAAGATAAGTAATGCCGACCCACAGAAAGCCTCCAAAGATAACAAAGCTGGAAGAGATGACGCCAAGCGCCAGAATTTCGTTGCTCATGCTTGGGCCAAACTCGGCCAATTGCGGTTCAGCGACAAAGCTGGTGCCAGCCATGGCCAGAAAATGCACCGAGCACACAGAGATAGCAAAGCACACGGTCCCCAGAAAAATGTTGCGATTGGTGCGGTGCCCGTAAGCCACTGAAAACGCAAATATGCAAAGAACGACCGCGACAAGGGACGAGGTTGCAATTCCAAACGGGGTGTAGACCGCCCGGCATAACTCTAGTCCGGCCATGCCGATGTAATGCATCACCAATATGCCGAACCCGACGATAGATCCGGCAGCGGCAATCACGCGCGGGGTCCGTTTGGTAAAATGCAGCAGGATCAACGCAGCCCCCACTATCAAAATGGCTGTTAACGCAGAAATCAGGGTAATTGCCGCATCGTAGTAGAATAAGACCGGCAGTTGCAGGCCCAGCATTGCCACAAAGTGCATTGACCAAATGCCGCCGCCCAATGCGACTGCCGCCAGTGCCACCGAGAGTTTCTTTTGGATCACGGTTTTTTGCGACAGGTTGCGCGTCAACGACAGCCCGGTGAATCCGGCGGCCAGCGCCACGACGCAGGACATCACAACCAGCAAAAGATTATGATTAAATTGAAGCGCATCCATGCTCAAGAAAATGACCAATAACAGACCATCATGCAATTCGTAAATTTGCGACCTCAACGCCAAGGGCACCAGATCCAGCACAACAGGTGGTTTGAGTATTGGCGCATTCGCGATCTGATCTGGCACCTTGAAGATACAGTTGCCAGGACGCAAAACCTGTGGCGGCTACATATTTCAACGCAGCCAATGCAGGGTATCCTCTGTCGCCTGTCCGGGCTTGTACTCAGCGCCAAGCGGCATGCCCCACCCAAGCTTGTCAATTTGCGCGAAAAGCCAGGGATAGTTGATTTCGCCGTGATCCGGCGCCCCACGGTCGGGGACGGATGCAAATTGAATATGCCCGATTAGATCGCCCAGATTTTTTAGCCGTGTCAGTAGATCGCCTTCGGTCCTGCCAACATGGTAACAGTCGAACATCAGCTTCAAATTAGACGCGCCGACCCGTTCAATGATTGCGCAGGCAGTTTCGGTATTGGCTAAGAAATAGCCCGGCGCATCGTGACGGTTCAGCGGTTCAATCAGGATCGTCAAATCAGGTGCCCGGCTGCACGCATACGTCAAGTTGGCCACAAAACTGGCTTCAGCCGCAGGCCCTTGGGCAAAACCCGCCATCACATGAACCGCTTTCGCGCCAATCGCGCGGGCGTAGGTCACGGCCTGGTCAATGGCTGCGCGGGCCTCATCTTCGCGACCGGGCAAGGCCGCCAATCCATTTTCGCCTGCATCGACATTGCCCCGGACCGTGTTCAGCCCCAGCATCGGCAGACCGGTCTCGACCAAAGCCGCCTTCACTTCTGGGGCAGGTGTATCGTAGGGCCAGTGGCATTCCACAGCCACGAATCCAGCCGCTTTTGCCGCCCGGATGGCGTCAGGCAATGGGCGGCCCGCCCAAAGAAAACCCAAGTTTGCGGAAAATGTCGTCATATGTCCCACTC
>JBAUHN010000020.1:0-4421 GCA_049680295.1 Sulfitobacter sp. | reverse complement strand
GATCATGGCCGCGTCTGGACAAGATGTTTCCGCCATCGCAGCCGAGTAACAAAAATTAAGGGAGGATAACCATGCCCAAAGATGATGGAATTGGCGCCGCAACAGTGCGCCGCGAAGACGTTCGGTTTTTGACAGGCGTTGGCCAGTACACTGACGATATCAAGGCCTACGGCGAGACAGTGGCAGTTTTTGCCCGCTCCACCGTGGCCAATGGTGTGATCAAAAGCATCGACACCACTACCGCCGCAGCTATGCCCGGCGTTTTGGCGATTTTCACTGGTGAGGATTTTGCCGAAGTAGGCGGCAACCCCGCAGGTTGGCTGATCAACTCACGTGATGGCACACCGATGCACGAACCAAAGCGCCCGGTTTTGGCGCATGGCAAGGTACGCCATGTGGGCGACGCCTATGCCGCTGTGATTGCGGAAACGCTGGAGCAGGCCAAGAACGCGGTTGAGGCGATTGAGGCCGACATCGAAGAACTCGACGCGATTGTGAATATGAAGGACGCGCTTGCGGGTTCTAACTATGTGCATGACGAGATTGGGACCAACCAGTGTTTTGACTGGGGCTGGATCGAAGACAACCGTGACGCCACAGACGCTGCCATCAAAGGCGCGCATCATGTCACCACTTTGGAGTTGGTCAACAATCGTCTCGTGCCCAATGCAATGGAACCGCGCAGCTCTCGGGCAGAATATAAGGCGGCGGGCGATGAATATGTGTTGCACACAACGTCGCAAAACCCGCACCTGACGCGCCTGTTGATCTCGGCCTTCGTGCTGGGCATTCCAGAGAACAAGCTGACGGTGATCGCGCCCGATGTGGGTGGTGGTTTTGGCTCAAAAATCTATCACTATGGTGAAGAGGCGCTGGTACTCGCGGCGGCGAAAAAGCTGGGGCGTCCGGTGACATGGACGGCAGACCGGACAGAGGCGTTTCTGACCGATGCCCATGGCCGCGACCACGTGACCAAAATCGAACTGGCGATGGACGCAGAGGGGAACTTCCTCGCCTTCCGCACCGAAACCTTGGCCAATGTCGGCGCGTATCTGTCGAACTTCTCGACTGCCACGCCAACCTTCCTGCATGGCACCTTGATGGCCGGAAACTACACCGTACCGAATGTCTATGTAAACGTGAAAGCCGTGTTCACCAATACGGCCCCCGTGGACGCCTATCGCGGCGCGGGTCGCCCTGAGGCGACCTATTCGCTGGAACGGGTCATCGACAAGGCCGCGCGAGAGATTGGACGCGATCCGATTGAATTGCGCCGTCAGAACTTCATCAAGCCCGATCAATACCCCTTCGCATCAGCGGCGGGCCTTGAGTACGACAGCGGCAACTACGATGCGCTGATGGACAAGATGGAGGAGGTCGCCGATATGGCAGGCTTCGCCGCACGTCGCAAAGCATCGGAGGCCAAAGGCCTGCTACGCGGCTTTGGTGTGAATGCCTACATCGAGGCTTGCGGCATCGCGCCGTCCAACCTTGTTGGTGTGCTTGGCTCTCGTGTCGGTCTATATGATGCGGCCACCGTGCGGGTGAATGCTACGGGCAATTTGTCGGTTATGGTGGGTGCGCACAGCCACGGGCAGGGCCATGAAACGGCCTTTCCACAGGTGGTGGCCGAGATGTTGGGCATTGATGCCTCGACAATCGACATCGTGCATGGCGACACCTCCAAGATTCCGTTTGGCATGGGCACTTATGGGTCGCGCTCACTTGCGGTTTGTGGCTCTGCCGTGGTGCGTGCCACGGAAAAGGTGATCAACAAGGCCAAGAAGATTGCCGCCCATATGCTGGAAGCCTCAGAAGGTGATATCGAGTTAAAGGACGGTGTTTTCTCGGTTGCGGGAACGGACAAGAACGTCTCCTTTGGTGAGGTCGCGCTAAAGGCCTATATCCCGCATGAGTTCCCACTTGAGGACATCGAACCGGGCCTGGAAGAGACTGCGTTCTATGATCCGGCGAACTTTACCTATCCATCAGGTGCCTATTGTTGCGAGGTCGAATTGGACCCGGCAACCGGCAAAGTCAGTGTTGAGCGGATGACGGCGGTGGATGATTTCGGCAATGTGATCAACCCGATGATCGTGACCGGACAGGTGCATGGCGGCTTGGGCCAAGGTATTGGTCAGGCGCTGTTGGAAAACACCACTTATGATGACAACGGCCAATTGCTGAGCGCGTCTTACATGGATTATACCATGCCGCGTGCGGATGATCTGCCGTTCTATACGGTAGATCACTCTCAGGGTAACCCTTGTACGCACAACCCCTTGGGCGTCAAAGGCTGCGGCGAAGCGGGTGCGATTGGCTCTCCTCCGACAGTGGTCAACGCCGTGATCGACGCCATGCAATCTGGCGGCAAAAACGTCACCCATATCGACATGCCCGTGACCCCACATCGTGTGTGGTCGGCCATGCAGAACGCTTGAGAGGAGAGAGCACATGTATGCATTTGACATAGAGCGTCCCGCAACGATTGCTGAGGCTGTATCAGCTCTGACCGGCGAAGCCATGGCGCTAAGCGGCGGGCAGACCCTGATCCCGACATTGAAATCGCGGTTGGCGGATCCGGGCAAGCTGGTTTCGCTCAGTGGGATTGACGAGATGAAGGGGATCAGCCTTTCGGGCCGTGATTTGAAAATCGGTGGCGGGACCGTTCACGCGGATGTAGCGGCAGATGGCAGCTATAAGGCGCTGTCTGAAATGGCGTCCAATATCGGTGATCCGGCGGTGCGCAGCCGTGGGACGATCGGTGGATCCATCGCCAACAATGATCCGGCGGCGTGCTATCCGGCGGCGGCCTTGGCCTCTGGCGCGACCATCGTGACCAACACGCGCGAGATTGCGGCGGATGACTACTTTCAGGGCATGTTTGAGACGGCATTGAACGAAGGCGAGATCGTAACAGCGGTTAAATTCCCGATCGCGGATGCGGCGAACTATCAAAAGTTTGTGCAGCCCGCCTCGCGGTTCGCATTGGTGGGTGTCTTTGTTGCCAAATATGCAGATGGCGTGCGGGTGGCGGTCACTGGTGCGTCCAACGAAGGGGTGCACCGTTGGACGGCGGCAGAGGAAGCTTTGTCAGCGAACTTCTCAGCATCCGCGCTGGAGGGTCTGACTGTCTCAGCAGATAACCTGATCTCTGATTTGCACGGCTCGCCCGAATATCGTGCGCATCTGATCAAGGTCATGACAGGTCGTGCGGTCACTGCTGCTTCCTGACAGCAGATGAACGCGCGTGAAGGCCCCGCCAATTGGTGGGGCCTTTTGCGTTTTTAGGAGGGGGCGGGCTACAGGGTGATCAGGTCGCCGTCGAAGCTCACCAACGTTACCCGTGAAACGTCGGTTTGATCCTTGATCATCTCAATCTTGTCACGCGAAGCCAGCACCATTGCGGTGGACAGGCTATCAGCGAGGGTGGCACGCGGGGCCTCAACCGAAACGGTTGACCATCTGGGCTGCGCCTGCGGATGCAGGATGTGCCCTCTTTCGCCCAACGGAGTTGCCGCCGGACTAGAGGTGGCAATCGCACCTGTCTTGAGTGTTCGCGTCGCGAGGATACCATGAACGGGGTCTTGCACACCTAGCGTCCATGGCCCCCCGTTCCCACGATATTCCCCGATGTTCACCAAGATGTCCGTCAACCCTAGTTTTATAAGCACGTCGCTCACTAGGTCGGTCGCATAGCCTTGGGCGATGCCGTTGAACGTAAGAGCTTGGTCTGGGGCAAGGGTGATCTGATCGGCTTCAAACTGGACGCGATTCCAGCCAATGGATTTGATGGCTTGCTGGGGATCGCGTCCTTCGGACATTGCTGTCCACAGCGGTTGGACGGTTGGATCGAACAATCCGTCCGTGAGCGTAAATGCCGCGTCTGCTGCTTGCATCATTGCGATGAACTGCTCTGATGGGGCATGCAAAATGCCCGTGCGGTTTAATTCGGACAAAGCCGATGTCGGGTCATAAAGGCTGAACTGGCGCTCAACCTCGACAATCAAACCCTGCGCCGCGTCCAGCGCTGCCAAAGCTTCTTCACGGCGGCCCCGTATGGTCATTGACACATCTGCGCCAAAGGCATGGCCTTGCCAGCTATGCGCTTGAGCGGCCAGCGGAGTAGCGGCAAAAGCGGCTGAGATGCTCAAAAAGCGGCGGCGGGAAAGGGTCATTCGGCAGCCATCCTGATTTTACGCCCTTTGGCGGCAAGGATCAGCGGCACGCATTGCTTTTCATCGTCATAAATGGTGACGCAGTCCAGGCATTGGAAGCATTCGGAATACTGGACCTCACCCGTCTTCTTGATCGCGCCATAGCTGCATTTCACCTTGCAAAGCTGGCAGGGCGATCCGCATTCAGCGCGCCGTTCAATCCATTTGCGGCCGCGCAGCAACCCGCCAATCGCCATCACCGCG
>JBAUHN010000019.1:0-14013 GCA_049680295.1 Sulfitobacter sp. | reverse complement strand
CACCTCAGACACGCATTGCTGAATGCAGTCAAATCGTCCAAATCCATCCAGCAGATCAGCGGCGACGCGGTGATCGCGCAACATGCAGATACTTCCGGCGTTGCCGTCACTCTGGCGTCAGGCAAGACCCTGAAAGCCAACCTTTTGGTCGGATCAGATGGGCGCGGGTCTGGCACTGCGGCGCGCGCCGGCATTCAACGAACCGCGTGGGATTATGGACAAACGGCACTGGTTTGCGCCGTGCACCACGCTTTGCCGCATCACGGCACGGCCCATCAGTTCTTCATGCCTCCCGGTCCCTTGGCCATTCTGCCGCTGACCGGAAATCGCAGCTCAATCGTCTGGAGCGAACGCACCGAAACCGCCGCGCAAATTCACGCCATGCCCCCTGCCGATTACCTGAACGTCCTACGTCCGAGATTTGGCAGTTTCCTCGGCGAAATCGAACTTGCCGGCGACCGCTACACCTATCCGCTGGGGCTGTCCCTGGCCACTGCTTTGGTCGCGGACCGGGTTGCATTGATCGGTGATGCCGCCCATGGGGTTCACCCGATAGCGGGACAAGGATTGAACGCTGGCTTGCGCGATGTCGCAGCCCTGGCCGAGGTTTTAACTGATGCCACCCGGCGCGGAGAAGACATAGGCGCTGCCACAGTTCTGGCCCGCTATCAGCAATGGCGCCGATTTGACAACGCCGCCTTGGCCATGGCCACGGACGCATTTAACCGATTGTTTTCAAATGATAACGCCCTGCTACGTGCTGGCCGGGACCTTGGCATGGGGTTGGTGAATGCAGTACCCGGACTGCGACGCGGTTTTATGCGCGAAGCTGCCGGACTGACCGGAGAATTACCCCGATTGCTGCGCGGTCAGCCACTTTAGTCCAGAACCCGTGCCTGATCAATCAACATCAAAGGTATTCCATTGCGGATTGGATAAGCCAGATTTGCCGAGACCGATATCAGCTCTTGCGCCTCTGCATCATATTTCAAAGGTTGATGAGAGCGCGGACAAATCAGCGCTTCCAACATCCTGCGATCCGCATTTGTGGCCTGTGTACTCATTGCAATGCCTCGCTTTCACCGCCGCCGCGCAACTGATATTCAATCAAGGTTACAAGCGTATCACGTCTGGCCTTCAAAGTCGGCGCTTCCAGCAATGCCTGCTTATCCTCGGGTTCAAAATCCAACATCATCGACAGTGAATTGATCAGCAATTCATCATCTGCGTCTTTTAAGGTGTCCCAATCTGCCGACAAATCCCGAAACTGGAAAAACCGCTTTAATAAGTCCATCAGCGGCGCACGTTCCAACGGTGGGTCGATATCTTCACGCTTCAAGTCAGCGCCAAAACTGTCCCAACTCACGTTGCAGCGGCGGTAGGGTGTAAACCCTTCAACCTCGGACAAAACCCGAAACCGTGATACGCCAGCCAAAGTCACCAGATAGCGCCTATCCTCGGTTTCCGAGAACTGCGAGATACGACCGACACAGCCAATCGCGTGCAATGCGTCTCCATAGCCGTCCGCAGTTTCGGTCGGCTGTATCATCCCGATCAGGCGTCCATCGGTTTTCAATCCGTCCTCCAGCATCTGCAAGTAACGCGGCTCAAAAATATGTAAAGGCAACCGTGATCTTGGCAACAAGATTGCACCCGGCAAAGGAAAGATCGGAATCGTGTCAGGCAGCTCGGACGCTTTTATCATATCATTCAATATTACCCGCTAATCCATCAGGAGAAAATCATCGAACTTAACCTGCGCCGGCCATTCAACATCACCGGGTCATTCGGTTTCAAAGCGTCAAAGATGGTGAACAACTGGGTCTTGGCGGCCCCATCATTCCAGTCGCGGTCCTGATCAAACATCAACAACAGTTGATCCACGGCCGCGGCAACATCACCACTGGCATGCAAAGCCAAAGCCAAATCAAACCGTGCTTGCAAGTTATCGGGATTTTCCGTCACCGCCGCCTGAAGCTCGGCAACCGGACCCGCGGTTTCTGCCTGTCGCGCCAATTCCAACTGCGCATGGGCCGCTTCCAATTCGGGGGCATTGGATATCTCGATCGGGGCACCATTCAGGATCGCCTCGGCCTGATCCAATTCCGCCATCGCAATATGCGCCCGCACCATGCCGCCATAAGCCGCAGCATGGTTCGGGTCTTCGCCCAAAATCGCGGCAAAGGTCTGCGCGGCATCCGACGCCGCCCCTTCGCTCAACATCTCTTCGGCCACGTCAACCGCATCATTCAAACTTTCACCCGGCGCTTCACCGCCAGATGCTTTGATCTGCTTATCTATGAATGCTTTGATCTCGGACTGCGGAACAGCACCTTGGAAACCGTCAATCGGCTGACCTTTGTAGAACGCATAAACCATCGGAATAGACTGGATCTGCAACTGACCAGCAATTTGCTGGGCTTCGTCCACATTGACCTTGACCATTTTGACCGCCCCTTTGGCGGCACGCACGGCCTCTTCCAACTGTGGCCCCAGCGTTTTGCAGGGCCCGCACCAGGGCGCCCAGAAATCAACGATCACAGGCGTGGTTTGCGATGCCTCAACCACATCCGCCATAAAACTGGCTTCGGTTGCATCCTTGATCAGATCATCTGCCGAAGGCGTTGGTGATAGGTTCAGATCCATTGTGTCATATTCCTCTGTCGACCGACGTGGCCTTTACGTGTTTGGTATCAAAGTTGTCTCAAAGATCAAATGTCGCAAACACCGGCGCATGATCAGAGGGTTTTTCCCACCCCCGCGCGGCGCGCAGCACATGGCTCGAATGGCCAGCCGCCGCGATATCCGCGGTCGCCCAGACATGATCCAAACGGCGCCCCTTATCGGCATCATCCCAGTCCTTGGCGCGATAAGACCACCAACTGTATAACACCCCTTCAGGGATATCCTGCCGGGTAATATCTACCCAATCTCCAGCCATCTGGGTCTCGCTTAGATGCTCAACCTCGATCGGCGTGTGGCTGACAACTTTCAACAGTTTCTTGTGATCCCAGACATCATCCTCGCGCGGCGCGATATTCAAATCACCAACCAGAATGGATTTTTGCGGCCGATTGTGCCGAAACCAATCCCGCATCCCGGTCAAATAATCCAGCTTTTGACCAAATTTCTCATTCACCGCGCGGTCCGCAACATCACCCCCCGCGGGCACATAGAAATTCTGGATTGTCACGCCATTTTCCAACTTTGCAGCGACGTGCCGGGCATGGCCAAGACCCGCAAAATCCTGATCACCCACATCTTCCAACGGCAGCCGCGACAGGATCGCCACGCCATTATACCCCTTTTGCCCGCGCGCAACCATATGGCGGTACCCGGCGGCCTGATAGGCTTCCAATGGGATTTTCTCAACCGGGCTTTTGCATTCCTGCAAACACAAGACATCCGGCCCGCGTTCCGCCAAAAGTTTCAGGACAATCGGCTCGCGCAGCCGTATCGAATTGATATTCCAGGTGGCAAGGGTAAAGGACATCTTACAGCGTCTCCCGTCAGAATTTCGCCCATATTACCCGTCCCCGCAGACCGGGGCCATGGCAATCGGGTTCATTCCCGGCCAGCGTCAGAAAAAATCTCTCCCAACCGCCCACAAAACTTGACACCCGCCGCTTCCAATTGGCAAAAATATCGCCGCCGGAGGCACCAGGACCCGTCAGGGTCCAATAATAACATTGGCGCGGCACGCGCCTCAACCGCCCGTGCCCACAAGATGGCAAAAAAAAGACCGGACACAAAGTGCCCGGCCAAGTCCAACAGGGAGGTGCATGTCAAAGACCCCGGACATGCGCGGGTGTGCTAAGATTTTCGGGCCAAAGCCCAAGTCATCACGCCATCAATCTATAACCACCAGATTCGGTCACAAGAAGGCGCGCATTTGACGGATCTGGTTCTATTTTCTGGCGAAGTCGGTAAATATGTGTCTCAAGCGTATGTGTCGTGACGCCTGCATTATACCCCCAAACCTCATGCAACAACACATCACGTGGCACCACGCCATCGGTGGATCGGTATAAAAACTTGAGGATATTGGTCTCTTTCTCGGTCAGACGCACTTTCTTTTCGTCTTCGGTAATCAGCATTTTCATCGCAGGCTTGAACGTATAGTGCCCTAATTGAAATATGGCATCCTCGGATTGCTCATGCTGACGCAACTGCGCGCGAATCCTTGCCAAAAGCACCGGAAATTTGAACGGCTTGCTGACATAGTCGTTCGCACCGGCATCCAGGCCCAGAATTGTATCCGCGTCACTATCATGTCCAGTCAGCATCAGGATCGGGCTTTTCACGCCCTGTTTGCGCATCAGCCTACATAACTCGCGACCATCCGTGTCCGGCAACCCGACATCCAATATCACCAGATCGTAAAGCGCCTCTTTGGCCCGCACCATCGCGTCCGCGCCATTGCCAGCCTCATAGACATCGAAATCTTCGGTCATGATCAACTGCTCACTCAGCGCTTCGCGCAGGTCTTCGTCGTCATCAACCAGCAGAATTTTTTTTAATTGAGCCATCATAGTCTCCCTCGCTTTCAACAGAAATGTGCCTTCCGGGGCAGTCAGGCAAGGGTTGGTGCCATTCTGTAACGGCCTCGTGTTATCAAATAGGGTAAATGTTTCAATTTCCGAACAAATAGCCTAGATCACGCGCATCATTTCAGGACATTGTAACATCATGAGCTTCGCACCAGACTTCACAGAACGCCTTGCACGTGCCCGTGCCGACCTGCGCATGGGTGTTGGCGTTATCCTTGAAAGCGACGCCTCGGTGCTGATCCTCGCTGCCGAAACGCTGACAGCTGATCGGCTGGCCAGTGCCAGGGCGCTAAGCGATAACCCGGTTCTGACCATTACAGAACGTCGCGCGACAACGCTAAAAGCGCGGGCCTATGACGGCGATCTTGCGCGCATCACCCTACCAGTCGATGCCGCATTGGGTTGGGTTTCCAGCATCGCCGATCCGGCAGATGATTTGCGTTCGCCAATGAAAGGCCCGTTGATATCGGCGCGCGGCGGCGATGCGACGGCCCATCGCACCGCGTTGCTTTTGGCAAAATCCGCACGCCTCTTGCCGGCCGTTCTTGTCGTGCCGGTGGCAGCTGGCGCCGAATTTGCCCGCGATAACGGTTTGACATCCCTTCCGCTCACGCTTGCCACGCAGCACCTCACATCCGCCAGTCCCTTGCACCAGGTTGTCAGTGCAAAACTGCCCTTAGAGGTCTCTGAGGCAGGGCGCCTGCATGTCTACCGCCCAGATGATGGCGCAGAAGAGCATTACGCCATCGAAATTGGCCGCCCGGATCGCGCCCAGCCGGTTTTGGCGCGTCTGCATTCTGCGTGTTTTACCGGCGATCTGATGGGCAGTCTCAAATGCGACTGCGGCCCACAATTGCGCGCCGCCCTGGCGCAGATTGGCGCCAAAGGACACGGCGTCCTTTTGTACCTCAACCAAGAAGGGCGCGGGATTGGCCTGGCCAACAAAATGCGCGCCTATTCCCTGCAAGATCAGGGGTTCGATACGGTTGAGGCCAACCATCGCCTCGGTTTCGAAGACGACGAACGCGATTTTCGACTGGGCGCAGACATCTTAAAATCCCTAGGTTTCAGTGCTGTAAACCTTTTGACTAACAATCCTCGCAAGATCGAAATGATGCAGGCTTGCGGGATTGATGTGGTTGAAAGAGTACCTTTGATCGTCGGTGAAAACCCGCACAACCACGATTACCTCGCCACCAAAGCGACGAAATCCGGCCATATGCTGTGACCCCAGGCGATCTGGTTCTGACCCGGCAAGGATTGCGGTTCAGGGGGCACACCTATCCCTGCACGATCGGCAAATCCGGCCTGACATCGCACAAAACCGAAGGTGATGGTGCCACGCCGCGCGGGCAGCATTGCATTGTCGGTATGCTGTATCGCCCCGACCGAACTCTGCGACCCGCCCCTTGGGCGACACCGATCCGTCCCGGCGATCTGTGGTCAGACGATGTCGAGGATACGCAATATAATCATATGGTTAAGGCACCCCACCGCTTTCGCCACGAAGCATTGCGCCGGGCCGATCCGCTGTATGATCTGGTGTTGCTGACGGATTGGAATTGGCCGAATACCCGGCCGGGGCGTGGATCGGCAATCTTTGTTCACCAATTTCGCAGACCCGGCTATCCAACCGAAGGCTGCGTTGCTTTATCGCGCCAACATTTGCACCGTATCGCCGCCCAAATCCAGCCCGGCACGAGGTTGATCATCCGCTGACACGGTCGCCGAATATCGCCGATCCGACACGCACATGCGTCGCACCCAGGGCAATGGCACGCTCGAAATCACTGCTCATCCCCATAGAAAGCCCGCTTAATCCGTTTCTGGCGGCAATTTTCGCCAAAAGCGCGAAATGCAGACTGGGTTCTTCCTCAACCGGGGGGATGCACATCAATCCTTTGATCGGCAAATCCATTGCCAGACAGTCCGCGATGAAACCATCCGCCTCGGTCGGGGTGATCCCGGCCTTTTGCGGCTCTTCGCCGGTGTTGACCTGAATAAACAATTCCGGGCAATGCCCGACATCTTGCGCCAGGCGGGCAAAAGTTTTCGCCAGTTTGGGCCGGTCAAGCGAATGGACCGACTGAAACAGATCAAACGCCTGCCGCGCTTTGTTGGTTTGCAGCGGTCCAATCAAATGCAGGTCGATGTTGTCAAACGCTTCGCGAAACTCTGGCCACTTGCCTGCGGCCTCTTGCACCCGGTTTTCACCAAAACACCGATGCCCGCTTTGCAAAACATCCAGAACGCGCGCATTTGGTTGCACTTTTGACACCGCGATCAGCGTGACAGCCCCCGCCGCGCGATTTGCACGGGTTTCTGCCTTGGCGATACGGGTTTGAATGTCGCTAAGTGGCATGGCGGTTCCTGCGTTGGGTTACGTCCTGGCCGTTAGATACCATACCCGCGCAAATGAAAAAGGGACCGTGCAAAAGAAAAGGGGCAGACCCGAAGGTCCGCCCCAAATTATCAGGTAGTCATTTTCAACTTAGAAGTTGAAGCGAACACCCAAGTCGGCACGTGTAGCACCGGAACCACGGTTCGCGATACCACCGCGGATCGAAGTACCACCACCAAGATCGTGGTTGAAGTCGATACCGTAAGCTGTTTCAGCAAATGCATCCGAATCGGCAACAAATACTTCAACGTTTGTGGCTGCGCCAACGTCAAAGCCAGCTGCCAGAACCCAGTGATCACCGGCCAGACCGTTATCGGCGAATGCCAATGTCACGTCTGCGATACCCACGGTACCACCAACAGATGCTGCAAACTCAGTAGAGGTCTGAGCAACATCGTCTGCGCTTTGAGCGCCCAGAGCGAATGTCCAGCCGTTCCATGTGTAGGCGATGTGCGCTGCAATTGGATCGTCGTCCAGGCCGTCACCGTCCAGGTCGGAGTTCGACGCAGAGATGTGGAACGAGAAGTCGCCCATGGAATACAGGAGTTCAACACCGTTGGAACCTGCAGCACCATTGCCGCCTGAAGAGTAAGCATCGGCGCCGAAGGCATATGCTGTGTAGTCATAACCCAGACCGGTCAGACCCAGATCGATTGGGTACATGCCAGGCATGAATTCCAGTGCGCCAAAGATGTTACCAACGCCAACTTCAACATTGCCGGATTTGGCGAAGAAGCGAACACCGTTGATGCCTGTACCCGATGGGCCGCCATCGGCAACATCATCTGCGTTGCCCAAGATGCCGTCAGGACCAGCGCCCGGACCGTTTTCGTCCGTGTTGTTCTGCTGGATACGTGCACGGGCACCGAATGTGACGCCTGCGTCAGATTCTGCTGTTGCGTCGATCTGCAAACGGAAACGGCTTGTAACGTTTGTTGTAGATGCGCCTGCAACTGGATCGTCGTATTGGATACCAAAACGGCCGTAACCGCCAAAAGTAACTTCTGCGGCTGCTACGCTGGCTGTAGCAACCAGAGCTGTTGTAGCGAAGAGAACTTTTTTCATGAGTTTTCCCTCGGTTTAAAATTCATGTGCCCAAACCGGGGAATCCGGAGAGGGTATGAATGAGGTTTTGCTCTTTCACCTTTGGATTGGCAAGGATTGCGCTTCACTGGATCGCAATGTCGTGCAGGATGATGCAGCTTTGCCACACCTGTGTTGCCCGGGGTTTGCGCATGGGCCTGCCAGTCGCACTACAAACACACGTTATACATAGCTTAATGTGCGTCAGACGCGGCATCTGGCAGTAACAGCATTACATAGACCTTGCCCGCGCCGCCCTGCTTGGGTAGACCAGTGTCCAAACAGGCAAAGGATAGCTGTTATGGGGCGTCTCTCCGTTTTCAAAACCACTGTGGCCTTGGTGGCTCTGGTCTCACTTAGTGCATGTGGCTCCGTTCGTGGGTTATTGCAGCCGGCAACGGAACGTCCAAGCCAGTATTCCGATCCGAACATTCCGGGAAATATCGACACACAAAACACGATCTGGTCGGCATTTCGAAAGAAAAACAATGATACACATGTCTTGGTCAACAAATACCTGTGGTCCGCATCACTGGAAGTGTTGAACTTTTTGCCAGTGCAATCGGTAGATCCCTTTACCGGCGTGATTGTAACGGGTTACGGCACGCCCCCCGGTGGTGGCCGCGCGTACCGGGCGACAATTCTGATCAATGATCCAGCCCTTGATGCGCGATCGCTGAATGTTGCCCTGCAAACCAGAGGCGGTCCTGCCAGCAAAGCCACAGTGCGCGCCATTGAGGACGCAATCCTAAGCCGCGCGCGGCAAATCCGCATCGCGGACAATAAGCTTTAAAGCACCAAACAACCTGACCAAAGAGACAGCGCCGGGCCCTTGTGAGAATCACGCGTCCGGCGCTCTGCCGTTAAAAAGGACGTCGCATGTCGCGCTACACCCCTTCTGAAATCGAAGCCCGCTGGCAAGCTGCCTGGGAAAAGAACGCCGTTTTCAAAGCGATGCGCGATGCCTCCAAGCCGAAATACTATGTGCTTGAGATGTTCCCCTACCCGTCAGGGCGCATTCACATGGGGCATGTGCGCAATTATACGATGGGCGACGTGATCGCACGCTTCAAAATGGCCACCGGGCATAATGTGTTGCATCCGATGGGCTGGGACGCTTTTGGCCTGGCGGCGGAAAACGCGGCGATGGACCGGCGCATCCACCCCGGCGAATGGACCTATCAGAATATCGCCGACATGAAGGCGCAGATGCTGCCTTTGGGCTTTTCGCTGGATTGGAGCCGCGAATTCGCCACTTGCGATCCTGAATATTACGGCCAGCAGCAGGCCTTGTTTCTGGATATGCTTGCCGCTGGTCTGGTCTACCGCAAAAACGCCGTGGTGAACTGGGATCCGGTCGACATGACCGTTCTGGCCAACGAACAGGTTGAAGCCGGGCGCGGCTGGCGCTCTGGCGCCTTGGTGGAACGCCGCGAGCTGACGCAGTGGTTTTTCAAGATTTCCGACATGTCCGAAGAATTGCTGGACGCGCTGGATACATTGGATAACTGGCCCGCCAAGGTCAAACTGATGCAATCCAACTGGATCGGCAAATCGCGCGGTTTGCAATTTGCCTTTTCAACCATCGACGCGCTGGACGGCCATGACCGGATCGAAGTATACACCACGCGGCCTGACACATTGTTGGGTGCATCGTTTGTGGGCATTTCTCCCGATCATCCGCTGGCCAAAACGCTTGAGCGGGACAACCCGGACATCGCTGCCTTCTGCGCCGAGTGCCGCAAAGGGGGCACCACGGAAGAAGCCATTGAAACGGCAGAAAAGATGGGCTTTGACACCGGCATTCGCGTGCGCCACCCCTTTGATACGGCACATGAATTGCCGGTCTATATCGCCAACTTCATCCTGATGGACTATGGCACCGGTGCCATTTTCGGCTGCCCGGCCCATGATCCGCGCGACTTTGAATTCGCGACCAAATATGACTTGCCGATCATCTCGACCTATTTGCCATCAGAGGACAGTGACGACACATTGACCGAAGCCTTTGTTCCGGCCAAAACCGACACCGTCTATTACAATCGCGGTTTCGCGGGTGATGCGCATCAAACCGGGTTTGAGGCCATCGACGCCGCCGTCAGCTTTTGCGAGGAAAACGGTGTAGGCCAAGGCGTTACAAAGTTCCGCCTGCGTGATTGGGGCCTAAGCCGCCAACGCTATTGGGGCTGCCCAATCCCGGTCTTGCACTGCGAAACCTGTGGCGTCGTGCCAGAAATCAAAGAAAACCTGCCCGTCCGCCTGCCCGATGATGTGACGTTCGATATCCCTGGCAACCCGCTGGATCGGCACCCGACATGGCGTAATGCGACCTGCCCGTCCTGCGGCGGTGCCGCTTTGCGCGAAACCGACACGATGGACACGTTTGTAGATTCGTCGTGGTATTTTGCCCGTTTCACTGCCCCGCGAGCCACCACTCCCACCGTGATGGAAGACGCGGAATACTGGATGAACGTCGACCAGTATATCGGCGGTGTCGAACACGCGATCCTGCACCTGCTTTATTCGCGGTTTTTTGCGCGTGCGATGCAGATCACCGGGCATTTGCCCAAATCCGCGATTGAACCGTTCAATGCGCTCTTTACTCAAGGGATGGTCACCCATGAGATTTACCAGAACGCGGATCGCAAAACGCCCGATGGACGGCCGCTTTATCACTACCCCGAAGAGGTCACCGACAAAGACGGTGCAATCGTCGTAATAGACACCGGCGAGGCGGTCAAAGTGATTCCCTCGGCGAAAATGTCGAAATCCAAGAATAACGTCGTAGACCCGATCGAGATTATCGCCAAATACGGCGCCGACACCGCGCGTTGGTTCGTACTGTCCGACAGCCCACCGGAACGAGACGTGGAATGGACCGCTTCGGGTGCCGAGGCGGCGCATAAACATCTGACCCGTGTCTGGACCATCTGCGACCGGATTGGCGAAATGGATAAAGAAGCGGCAGGAGAAGGAGATGATGACCTGTTGCGCGCGATGCACAAAACCATTCAGGACGTCACCCTTGGCATCGAATCCTTTGGATTTAACGCGGCGATTGCAAGGCTTTATGCCTTTACCGGTATCCTGCACAAATCCAAGGCCGGACATGCCGCACAAGCGCAGGCCATCAAGACACTAGCGCAATTGATGTCGCCGATGACACCGCATCTGGCCGAAGACATCTGGGCCCACCAAGGCGGCGATGGTTTGATCGTGCAGGCAGACTGGCCGCAGGCAGACCCTGCAATGCTGGTTGACGATATGATTACCCTACCCATTCAGGTCAACGGCAAAAGGCGGGCGGAAATCAACGTACCGGCGGACATGTCGAAAGAAGAGGTTGAAAAAGTCGCCCTTGCAGATCAGGCTGTCATCCGGAGCCTTGATGGCGCCAGCCCAAAGAAAATCATCGTTGTCCCCGGACGGATTGTGAATGTCGTTGTTTAATCGTCGCATCTTTCTGATCTTGCCGCTTGCCCTTGCGGCGTGCGGTTTCGAACCTGTCTATGGTACCGGCGGCACAGGAACAGCCTTGCAAAACCGTGTGCTTGTGGACGCGCCCGTTGATCGCAATGCATATCTCGCAACCCAACGCATCGAAGAACGCATTGGGCGGGGTGACAACGCCGCCTACACACTTGCGCTAAAAATCACGTCGTCCAATCAGGGATTGGCAATCGACGCCGCGGGCACCACGACGCGCTACAATCTGGTTGGGCAGGCCGACTATGTCCTGAAAGATACGGCCACGGGTCAGGTTGTTACCTCTGGCAAAGTGAACAACTTTACCGGATATTCTGCGACCAGCAGCACGGTTTCTGCCCTTGCAGCGGAACGCGACGCGCAAAGACGGTTGATGATTATTCTGGCAGACCAAATCGTTGCCCGGCTATTGGCGACAGCCCCCGTGACATGAAACTCAACCCGCGTGAAGCCGCCGGATACTTTGCCAAACCTGACGCCGGTAAAACGGGTGTCCTGATCTATGGCGCAGATTCCATGCGCGTCGCCCTGAAACGTCAGCAGGTGCTGTCCGCCCTTTTGGGCCCTGCCGCCGAAGAAGAAATGCGCCTAACCCGGATGAGCGGCGCAGATTTGCGAAAAGACCCGGCCCTGTTGCTGGATGCCCTGAAAGCCACCGGGTTTTTTCCCGGCCCCCGCGCCGCTTTTGTAGAAGAAGCAACCGACACCGCCGCACCTTCCGTAATTGAAGCGTTAAAAGAATGGCAGCCCGGCGATGCGCAATTGATCGTCACCGCCGGGGCATTGAAAGCCACCTCAAAATTGCGCAAGGCATTTGAGGCCCATGGCAATGCTTATGCCGTCGGCATCTATGACGATCCCCCGACTCGCGAAGAGATTGTGCGCACCCTGTCAGATGCAGGACTGACCGCGCCACCCACAGACATCATGGCCTCACTGACCGAACTGGCCCGCGATCTGGACCCCGGAGATTTCCGCCAAACCATCGAAAAAATAGGCCTCTACAAGCGCGGCGACACCACCGCCCTTAGCCAGGATGACATTGACGCCTGCGCGCCCACATCCATCGAGGCCGCCCTTGACGATGTGCTGCATGGCGTGGCCGAGGCGCGCGCCAGCGACGTCGGCGCCGTGATCCGCAAATTGCAAGCACAAGGCGTCACGCCTGTATCTCTGTGCATCGGGGCCATGCGGCACTTTCGCATTCTCTACAGTGCCGCCTCTGACCCCGGCGGACCTGCGGCGGGTATGGGCCGGATGCGCCCACCTGTCTTTGGTCCGCGTCGCGACAAAATGATCAGACAAGCGCAAAACTGGGGCGCGCCACGCTTAGAGACTGCACTGACCGTGCTGACGGATACAGATTTGCAACTGCGCTCTGCCGGGCAGCACGCGCCGGCAATGGCATTGGTTGAACGGGCCTTTATCCGGCTGGCCATGCTGGGCGCAAAATAGGCCCAAAACCAAGGGAGTTACCAACATGTATACAGTCATCGGCGCTACGAAATCCCGTGCACTGCGCGTTCTTTGGATGCTCGAAGAATTGGGCCAAAGCTATGACCATCTGCCCGCAGGGCCGCGGACGGACGACGCCATGAAGTATAACCCACTTGGCAAAATCCCGGCGCTGATTGATGGCGACGCGGTTTTGACCGACAGTGTGGCGATCATGACCTATCTTGCCGACAAACACGGCGCGCTGACGGCCCCTGCGGGTACCGTCGCCCGCGCGCAACAGGACGCAATGACTTTTTGGCTGATTGATGAATTCGATGCTGTGCTTTGGGCAGCGGCCAAACATTCCTTTGTCCTGCCGCCGGAAAACCGCAACACCACAATCAAAGACAGCCTGAAGTTTGAGTTTGAACGCAGTGCCGCACATCTTTCACAGCGCCTTGATGGGCCTTACCTTATGGGCGATGCAATCACTGTGCCGGATCTGTTGGCCTGCCACTGCCTGAACTGGTCTGTGAGCGCCAGGTTCCCCCGCGTCGATGACAAATTACAAAAATACGCCAAGTCCCTGCGCGACCGCCCCGCCTTTCAAGCCGCGTCTGAACGTTAGAATATTGATCGCGACACCACATGCTAAAAACGGTGGAAACTCACGCCACAACTCGCTACCACAAAGCATCGCGTCTCCTTAGCTCAGCTGGATAGAGCAGCCGACTTCTAATCGGCAGGTCGAGGGTTCGAATCCTTCAGGGGACGCCAATAAAATCAAACAATCGCAAATAGTTACCAAGACTTTGCAGCCAACGGAGTTTGTTGAAAGCTGCTCAGGGTAACAACTGGGGTAACAGCGCGCTAATTGGTCCAATCGGACGCCAACTCGGTCAAAGCCTCACGCACCGAGTCGTCAATCATGATTTGAATATCCACAGTATCTTGATTCGAATCGATCTGGTTTGCCAAGACAGCAGGCAGTCGCATCATCCGAGATCGCACCCGCAACATTACATCCATTGCAGCGGCCTGCACTGTGGCCAGATC
>JBAUHN010000018.1:0-2732 GCA_049680295.1 Sulfitobacter sp. | reverse complement strand
GCATTGGGAGGGCATGGTTAATGTCCGGTTGGGGCCGTCCATGGCTGCGGCGGACGGGTTTGTAGGTAACCGCTCCATTGTTACCGCGGCGATTTAGCTTTGATGCGCGCCGCGAGATCGGTGTCATCCACGAAGTCGTCAAGGAATTCATGCCAGGTCTTGGTGGTGATACGGGCGTCGCGGATCATGTCCCTCAATTCTTCGATCCCGTCATCGGTCAGTGCGGTGATTGTTTCGTCGGGTCCGACGTAAACGCTGACGATGTTTCCATAGGTCAGGTTATCGTCGTTGTAGATGATCGCTTCAAGAAGTTCGGCATCCTCGCCCAACATTTTGACGACGTAGTCAATGCTGCAGACATGGGTCACCGCAGCCATCAGGTGGCCTGTGAATGGGCAGCGGCCAGCGGCACCCAATTCCACGGTAGCAGTTCATCCAGCCTGTTGATCTTGTGATCGTGGATCCGGTCGAGGATGTCTGCGAGATAGGCCTGCGGGTCGAGGCCATTCAGCTTGGCGGTCTCGATTATCGTCATGGCACGGGCGAGTGTCTCGGCACCGGTGTCGGCCCCTGCAAATAACCAATTTTTCCGCCCTATTCCAATCGGGCGCAAGGCCCGCTCGGCGGGATTGTTGTCGATGGCCACGCGGCCGTCGGTCAGAAACAGGCTGAATGCCTCTTGTCGGCTCAGACCGTATCTAAACGCCTTAGCCAGCTCACTCTTGCCCGGAATACGCAGGAGTTGTTGCTCTGACCAAGCAAAGAAGGCCGTGACCTTTGGTTGGCTCAACTGTTGACGCGCGGCATGGCGGACATCAGCGGGTTGACCGTTAATGTCGCGCTCAATGTCGTAGAGCTTGCCGATCCGGTCGAGCGCCTCGCGGGCGATCTCGGACTTGGTCGATGCCCAAAAGTCGTGGAAGTCGCGCCGCAGATGCGCCCAACAGGCCGCTTCGCGCAAACGGAGCACGCCATCGGGTTCAGGCTGGTAAAGCTTGGCGTAGCCCTTGTAACCGTCCGCTTGCAGGATGCCGCGGGCATTGGCCAGATGGCTCAGGACATGCTCTTCCTTCCAGTCGGGTGCAAACCGATAGACAGCACCGGGTGGTTCAATTCCCGCCCATGGCCGTTGGTCCCGCACATAAGCCCAGATCCGGCCTTGCTTGACCCCTTTGCCAAGCCCCTTGTCGCGCCTTGAGCGGTCCAGCACCCTGATCGGCGTGTCGTCAGCGTGCAGCAGATCGCTGCCCATGATGTCAGCCTCGATCCGTTCAATCAGCGGCGACAGGGTTTTCATGGCCCGCCCGCACCAGCCGACCAGCGTGCTCTCGGGAATGTCGGTCCCCATACGGGCGAAGATCTCGTGCTGGCGATACAAAGGCAGATGATCATCGAACTTCGACACCAGAACGTGGGCTAACAGGTTCGGCCCCGCCATACTGCCCTGGATCGGACGGCTGGGAGCCGGTTCCTGCACCATTCTCTCGCAACGGCGGCAGGATTTCTTGATGCGGGCGATCTGGACCACCTTCATCTGGGCGGCGATCATATCGAGCAGTTCGCTGACATCCTCGCCCACCACACGTAGATCGCCGCCACAGTCGGGGCAGCAGGTGCCAGGATCAAGCTCACGGCGCTCGCGCTGGGTCTCATCCGAGACACGTGGCCGACGGCGCAAGGCGGGCGCATCGGCAGCCTCTGGGATCGGTTCATTCCGCCCTTCGTCAATGGGAGCGTCATCGTCTTCTGCCACCGCGACCAACAGGTCTTCCAGCGCCAGTTCCAATTGTTCAATCTCGCGCTCGATCTTTTCCGAGGATTTGCCGAAGGCCAGTTTCTGCAACTTTGCGATCCGAAGGCGCAGGGCCTGAACCAGCTGGTCATGGACCCGCAATGTCGCCGATATCTTGGCGTTCTCTGCCTGCAATACCGCGATCATCGCTTTCAAAACGGCAGGGTCATCAGGGAGGTTTTGCGCATCAATGGACATGCGTCTGATTACTAAAAATTCGGCATAAACACCATATAAATAGCACTAATCAGGCAGGTAATTCAGCCGACGCGAGCTGGTGGCGCGCCCCAATCTGGCCTGCGCCAATCCATACCCTCCCACAACATCGCAAGTTGCGCGGAGGTCAGCCGCGCCGCACCTTCTGTTGCTGTGGGCCAAGGAAACCGACCCCGTTCAATCACTTTGTAATAGAGGCAAAAGCCCTGACCATCCCAGAACAGGAGCTTGATCCTATCGCCCCTGCGCCCCCGAAAGGCAAACACTGCGCCACTGGTGGGTTTCTGACGTAAAACATCTTGTGCCAATGCCGCCAGCCCCGCGATCCCCTTGCGCATATCCGTTACTCCACAGGCCAGATACACACGAACGCCGGTGCCCAGACCCATCATGCCGTTTCAACCGCGCGGATCAAAGACGTCAGCGCGGTCGGATCCATCGTGCTGTCAAAATGCAAACAGCGACCACCCCGCAGACGCAATTCAACGGCGGTCGGTGGTGGCAATTCGGGGACAGGCAGTTGCGCCATCGGGACCCCGGCCGTGACAGCAATATCCATCGGATAGAAAAGGGCGCCACCGTCAGGCGACCAAAGCCCTTTCTTCTTCAGGTCATGCCGCCACGCATAAATCTGTTGCCGCCTAATCTCATGGCGCTGCGCTACCTGGGTCACGCTCGCCCCGCCGACACCAACCGACATGACGATCTCCAGCTTGTCATCATC
>JBAUHN010000017.1:0-5399 GCA_049680295.1 Sulfitobacter sp. | reverse complement strand
CTTGTATCATTTCGGCCCGGAGCGGGACCAGTCGATCTTGGAAAGTCTAACGCACCCATTGGTTGGCAGTCAGGACGCGAAACTGTGCCTGCTGACTGGCCCCTTGGATGATGGGATTGAAAGCGCTAAAATCTATGAACCTCTGTTGCTGGAAATGCGGTGCCAAGCGGTCGAAATGATCTGCGCTAACCCTGACTTGGTCGTGAAAAGTGGTAACCGCATGGTGATCTGTGCCGGATCAATCGCGCAGCTGTACGAAAAACTTGGCGGCAAAGTCACCTATGCGGGCAAGCCAGAGGCACCAATCTATCAAGCGGCCATAACGCAGATGACCATCGCTGCGGGGCGGACGCTCTCAAAAAGTCGAATACTTGTTGTGGGTGATGGCTTACCGACAGATATCAAAGGTGCGGCCCAAAACGGCTTTGCCGCCTACTTTGTTGCAGGTGGCATTCATGCCATCGACATGGGCGATATGAACATCCCCGCAACATTAGCGCGTGCTTATGGCCTGATCAGACATCAGTTTACCGACCTCAAACTTGCCGGTATCTGCGACCATTTGCGCTGGGACTGAGCGAAGAAGATTGATGAGCGCCGGTTTTGCCAGCCGTCGTCGCTGGAGGTTTCCACTTGTTTACTTCGGTCGCAATGTGACGAAACCCAACATTAGTGCAACTGCGGCGAATTAACACGTCGCCCGCGACCCGTTTGTTGGATCAGCGCGTAGCGAAAGGTTGACGTAGATCTGGGACTTGATCTCGGATTTCAACGGCTGCTTCGGTGGCCTGTGCTGCATCGCGGGAAGAAATTTGCTGCGACTGCGAACAAATGCTGCGTCAGCAATAGCCGCGTGTGCACAAGTCCGGTTTGTCCGCGGTGTGTCGGTTCAAGTTGAGTTCGGCCAATGGCTGGTTCGATGTATTGCGGCCATTGGACACCGTCAGCCCCGATGACCAAGTCGCGGACAAAGCGCCATTTCACTACATGCACGCCAGTGACCGCTTTCGACACATCGCGACACATTTGCACTGTCGATGAGGTTCACATTTGCCGACGCGGACCTGATAATTTCGCTGTACAAACTGCCATTTGCAAACCTCCGCTGAACGCCCTGAACTTCCAATTTCTGAAGAGAAGAGCGGCGACAAGTTAGTTTTTGGGAACTCTCTGTTTTTGGATCGAAACATCGGCCCCAATCAAAATATGCAACATGGGGTACGTAGTATCAGGGCTCCGAGCCTGAAAAAATGAGACAGATTTGACGAAATTCCATTCTACCAAATTCACCGAATAGAAACTGGTACTCGCTATTCTTTACCGCAGGTTCAGAGGCTAGTGGCAATTCGACATGCCACTCCACTGAGTCCCAGGGCCTTGAAAACCTAAGCGGAGCATTCGTCATGCCAACAGGCTACTTAGTCACCTTGGGTGATGGCAATCTAGACCCCGGTGATGCAATCGGAGGTGGCGCGATTTCGTTTGCCGCTGATGGTGGCTATCCAGCGGGTCTTGGGGCCGGACAATGGACCTGGACAGGCGAGGCTGGCGGCACGCCATACACCAACGAACTTGAGCCAGGCCAGTATTGGCTGGCTGATGACGGGAACGTCTATTTTGTCCCTGACTACGGGACTGTTGATTTCATCACGACCGCCTCGGCGACAACTGCCCCTGCCTATTCTGCCTCCGGTGACGGCATCGTCATGGGCACCTCCGGCGATGATGACATAGACAGCGGCTACACCGACAACGATGGCGAAAGTGTCGATGGCGGTGACGGCACCGGTCCGCTTGGCCATGAGGATGTGATCAGTGCAGGTCTGGGAAACGACAGCGTCGAATCTGGGCTCGAAAACGATACCGTCTATGGCGGCAGCGGTGATGACACGATTGATGGCGGGTCGGGCGATGACGTGCTTTACGGGGATACCGACCCTAACGAGGCCGGAATGTCGCCGGTGTCGATCACCACCTCGAACTATGCCGATACCTCCAGTGGCTTTACCGTTACCGTTCAGAACGTGGTTGGTGGCACGCTCACTTCCGCCAGCGTTTCAAATATCGGGACATATGCTGGATCTTTCGGGTCCAACGGTACGGTGTCAGATACCGACAGCGGTGTAGACCAGCAAATCGCTTACGATCTGGCTTCAGGGCTCAGCGAAACCCTGATTGTTGATTTCGACTCCGCTATTGATGGGCTGACATTCACCACCTTCAGTTTGCAAACCGCATCCTTTGGTGAAGTTGGTCACTACCAAATCTACAATGGTGGCACACTTGTCTACGAATCTGATTTTATGGATTCGACCGGCACTGGCGCGGATACGATCGCTGTCTCGGGCCATGGTGATTTTGACCAAATCGTCTTTACCGCACTGATCCAGACGGATCTGACCGATGGCTCGGATTATGGTATTTCCGACATCACGTTCGTTCCTACCCACTCTGGGTCAGCATCCGGTAATGACAGCATCGACGGTGGCGCAGGCAATGACCTGATCTACGGCGAAGAAGGTGATGACACGCTACAGGGCGGTCTGGGCAGCGATACCCTGGACGGCGGCACCGGCGATGACAGCATGGACGGCGGTGATGGCGCTGATCGGTTCGTGCTGCATGACGGCTTTGGAAGTGATACGATTTCGGGCGGCGACGCAGCCGACTCTGGGTGGGACAAGCTTATCTTGACCAACCTGACAGCCGGAGCCACAGTCACATTGACAGGCGATGAAGCCGGCACTGTTACGGATGGCACTGATACTGCAAGCTTTTCGGAAATTGAAGAAATCTGGGGCACGAATCAAGATGACCTCATTGACGGCTCTGCTGCGGCCAGCGGGCTGGGCTACGTGTTGGCAGGCGCGGGCGACGACACGATCATCGGCACCACAGGTCAGGATGATATCCGTGCTGGTGATGGCAATGACCTGATCCAGGGCGGCGATGGCAGTGACAATCTGGAAGGCGGATCCGGCAATGATACCGTCTATGGCGGTTTGGACGAAGACTACATCTACGGCAATAGCGGCGATGATCTTCTGGATGGCGGAGCCGGGGACGATTGGTTTTCCGCAGGCTCTGGCGAAGATACGATCACCGGCGGTGCGGGTGATGACTACATCGAAGTTCAGGGAGATTCTGACCGCGATGTCATCGTGTTGGCCGACGGATCAGGAAATGATTCCGTCTATGGGTTTGATACCACTGATTTTGGTGATGGCACCACCACAGATCAACTGGATGTATCTGGCCTGACCGACGCTGGCAGCGATCCGGTTACCGTTTGGGACGTTGTGGTAACCGATACCAATGGCGATGGTACAGGCGACGCGATCCTGACCTTTCCCAACGGTGAAAGCATCACCCTTGAAGGGGTATTGCCGTCGCAGGTGGACAGCGGGCCGGAACTCAATGCGATAGGCATTCCTTGCTTCACATCGGGCACCCAAATTGCGACCTCGCACGGGGAAACATCGGTCGAAGAATTGTGCGTTGGTGATCTGGTCACAACGGTCGAATATGGTCCAAGACCTGTGGGGTGGATTGCAAGTTCAGATTTGGGTGATGGTATTTCGCCATTGCCAGAAAAAGTAATGCCCGTTCGGATCAAGCCAGGGGCGATGGGAAATCGATTGCCTCTCGTTGTGTCACCGCAGCATTGCATCTTGATGGAAGGCGAGCAGTATGGCGAAAAATTCTATGTGCGCGCCAAACACTTGGCTGAGGAGACACGACTGGCCTCTTTTGCAAGGGGTCGCAAGCGCGCGACCTATGTGCATGTCTTGCTAGACCAACATGCAACCCTAATCTCAAATGATGTTCCTAGCGAAAGCTTTTACCCCGGTCCAATGGCGCTGGAAATGTTGTCGGTATTCAATCGTGTAAAGCTGCATTCTTTGATACCCGGCCTGACACTCAAATCCGTTGAGGAAGTATATGGCCCCCGCGCCGCGCCGGTTTTGAAACGCAAAGAAGTGCGCGATATGGCGGCCAAAGGAGAGTTGGCTTGTTTTCAACTCGATTTTGTGGCTGCTTGACTGCGGCAGAGCGGCTGTAAATTTGTCTCGGTATTTGTCTCAGTTCAACAGTTTTTCTGTCCGTCGTCAGGCCATCATCGCTCACACTTCGCGTGGACTGACTGTAATTTGGATTGTTTTCAGACCTAAAACTGATTGTGGTGAAAGTGGAACCATCGGCGAGGAGTTGCGTATCCTCCTCCCGAATTCTTTCAAAAGTACCGTCACCATCAGTGTCATCTTGCACGGTAACTGTTAACTTGTCATCGCTGACAATGCGCTGCGTGCGGCTTTGCAGCGTCACTTCATCAGCGTCAAAGTTGGAAACTGTGTTTGTGAAAAACCCATTGTCAGCCACAATAGTTGTTTCGACAATGTCGTTGTTTTGATCGCCGTTTACATCAGTTGATACAGTAATGTTCCGGAGATTGTCGCTAGATACAGTCGTGCTGCTGCTGCGTAGCTGGCTCAAACCGGCGTGCAACTCGCGCACAATTTGGGTTCCACCATCCTGCAGCAAAGTCGTGGTATTCGTGGATATCAAATCGTAATTGTTATCTGCATCCGCATCCGTTTCAGTCGTCGTTTCCAACCCGTTATCGCTTATAGTTGTCCGGGTTCGCCCAATGACAGTTTCGTTTTCGCTTAACAAAAGACTGATTGTTTGATCGCTTCCATCGCTGAGCAACGTCGTTGCAGATGTCGATGTCCGCTCTGCATTTCCATCTCCATCAGCGTCTTTGAACCTGGAGGTGAATAATTGGTCGTCGCTAACCTCAACAGTTGTAATGCGCTGAGCGGTTTGCGCATCGTTTTCTTCGGTTGTTACTGTTGTTTGCCAGCCGGTTGTTTCTAAGGTCGTAACTTCGGTTGTAAGTAGGTCTGAAAATTCATTTCCATCAAAGTTGGAATCCGTCGTAACAACCAGACCGTCACTACTGATTGTAGTCTGCATTGACCCAATTGGGGTCTCATCGCTGTTGAAACGGGTTTCGTTAATTGTCTTAAAGCCAGTATCGTCTTCTACAGAAACAACGATTGAATCGGCTGCGCCGTCGCCGTTTTGGTCGATTGTAGTTGTCACCGTCCGGCGATCCGCGCTCTTATCGGTCACACTTCGGGACAGAAGCGTCGTGCCATCACCAGCAAATTGAGACACCGTTCGGGTTGTGCTGTCGTCCCCGTTCAGGACCTGTTCATCCACGGTGACGAAGTCGGTTCCATTGCCATCCCGATCTGTCGTAGTCGTGTGAAGTGGTCCCACTAAACTGAACAGTTTAGCGGCTCAGCTAAGATGTAATCAGGTTGATTTCATGCCGCCTTTTGGTTTTGTTCTACGTTAAAGAATGCGTCGTCCGGGGATCGTTTGTCGAGAGC
>JBAUHN010000016.1:0-3866 GCA_049680295.1 Sulfitobacter sp. | reverse complement strand
CTTGTATCATTTCGGCCCGGAGCGGGACCAGTCGATCTTGGAAAGTCTAACGCACCCATTGGTTGGCAGTCAGGACGCGAAACTGTGCCTGCTGACTGGCCCCTTGGATGATGGGATTGAAAGCGCTGAAATCTATGAACCTCTGTTGCAGGAAATGCGGTGCCAAGCGATCGAAATGATCTGCGCCAACCCTGACTTGGTCGTGAAAAGTGGTAACCGCATGGTGATCTGTGCCGGATCAATCGCGCAACTCTACGCAAAACTCGGTGGTCAAGTTACTTACGCTGGCAAGCCTGAGGCCCCAATCTATGACGCAGCCATGATGCAGATGACCGTCGCTGCAGGGCGGAAGGTCTCAAAAAATCGAATACTTGTTGTGGGTGATGGCTTGCCGACAGATATCAAAGGTGCGGCCCAAAACGGGTTTGCCGCCTTCTTTGTTGCGGGTGGCATTCATGCCATCGACATGGGCGATATGAACATTCCCGCGACATTAGCGCGTACTTATGGCCTGATCAGACATCAGTTTACCGACCTCAAACTGGCCGGTATCTGCGACCATTTGCGCTGGAACTGAGCGAAGAAGATCGATAAGCGACCGATTTTGCCAGCCGTCGTCGCTGCAGGTTTCCACTTGCTTACTTCGGTCGCAATGTGACGAAACCCACCATTGGTGCAACTGCGGCGAAGTAACACGTCGCCTGCGACTCATGAGTTGGGTCAGCCCGATTACCTATGCTTCGTCCGCGTCTTATCAGTTGATGCGGGCTGCAGCGAAAGGCACTCGGCACTGAACGAGCCGTTCGTTGATCGCGCGGAGAGCTACCGGAGCGCGCACAGCGGAAGTGTGAAACTCATACTGCGCGCGCTCGCAGCTTGCGAACAGGTGCGTGATGGTACAATCAGGTGCCAGCGCGTGGCCTTTCGAGCAGCCATTCATACGGGCCGCGGCATGGGTCGGGCGTCGAATTCACCTGTCATGGGGCTAAGCACGCAATTGTACGGCGGATTTTATGACTCCTTGCGAAATTTGGATGGATATCTGAAGTACTTTTCGGAAGACATGATACAAGGGAACGAACATCGGTAGGACCGATCTATCTACATGCTTCAGCAGCGATTTTGCGCAAATCAGAGTAGATTTTATTCAAGTCTAGAAGGGACAGCGAACAGATGCGTATCGCATTGATTGGTGAATATTCCGACGACGTCGCGGCCCATCGCGCGATCCCCTTGGCTTTGCAGCAGGAGGCTACAAGCCGGTCAATTGACATTGCTCATAAGTGGTTAGGGACTGCCGAGTTGACGAACCCTGATGTGCTCTTGGACTACGACGGCGGATGGGTCGTCCCTGCCAGCCCCTACGCCAATTTCGATAATGCGATCTCGGCCATTCGCACCCTTCGCGAGAACGGCATTCCATTTTTGGGCACCTGCGGTGGATATCAGCATGCCCTTGTTGAATATGCGCGAAACGTCCTGGGACACGCGCAGGCCGGGATCACTGAGGCCGATCCCGACTGCGAAATGCCGTTGGTGTCAGCCCTTGTCTGTGCACTGGTTGAACAGACTGACCCCGTGATTCCCGAGCCCGGCGGGGCCATAGAAAAGATGTGCGGTGGGAAAGAACTGCATGAAACATATCGGTGCAGCTTTGGTATCAACCCTGATTATGCAACGCTCTTTGATGGTAGCAATTTCAAGGTTGCTGCGCGTGATCCGGATGGCGCTGTTCGTGCGATGGCACTTGAAGGGCACCCATTCTTTGTCGGCACAGCCTTTCAACCGGAAAGGGCGGCATTTGAAGGGCACAGACATCCCATTATCTCAGGATTTGTCGACGCCGTGACGGGCCGCTGATACCCCAGTGGAAAACAAGGAGTACTGACCCGCCTCGATCATCGACAGACTAGGTGGTCGCCCGCCGGTAGCTTGCAAGGGCAGCGGCGAGGACAATCAACGTGACGCCACAACCGCGCTCCAGCCACATTGCACCTTTTTGCTGCAAGAAACGCATCGCTTGCGACCCAAGCACCGCATAGGTCACCATCACGGCAATATCGACCGACACGAAGATCAAAGCGAGCGTGGCATATTGAACCGGCAGAGGCTGCGCAAGATCGACGAATTGAGGCAGGAACGCCGCGAAAAACAAGTACCCTTTCGGATTTGTGACCGCGACCAGAAAGCTTTTCTGGAAGATGCGCTGGGGCGATCCTCCAACATCGCTCAGGGCGGTGTTTTGATCATCGAGAGTCGCGTGGAACTGTCCAGCGCTGCGCAGCATCTGGATGCCAAGCCATGCCAGATAGGCCACGCCAACCCATTTCACGACCCCAAACCAGAACGCTGATGTGGCGAGCACGGCCCCTAACCCAAGGGCCGCACAGGAGATCAGAACAAGGTCTGACAATGCCGCGCCGATGATCCCGTTCCCGGCCCGGCGCAGCCCATAACGAGAGCCGTTGGTCAGTGCCAGAAGAACAGTGGGCCCTGGGGTGCCGACGGTTATGAGAGCCACAAAGGCGAATGTAATAAGTGTGATATCCATCGTCACTGCTCCCTTTGCTTACTGCGCGGCCAATTGCGGCGCGCAGGCAGGTTTGAATATCTCCACCAGCACAGTGATGGCCGCAATCTGGCCTGCGATGACAGCAGGCCAGATCAGCGCGAACTGCGCGTCAAAGTATTTTTGCGGCCCGAACGAAACGAGCGCGAGGACAACCGCAAGACCGCTAAGTACACGGCCCGCCTTGCCGCTGAGCGGCCCCAGAAGGATTGCGGAAAAGGCAACCGCGAAGGACGCGGCAAGGAAGGGCGCCATTCCGAATAGAGGTGTCGCGACGGGGGGATGGGGCGTGATGCCAGCATAAAGTGCTGACAGCATGACCAGTTGCAAAAGGATGAGGGCAGAGAGGGCTGCGATGATAGGGCGTTCGTTGGGCATTTTCTTTTCTCCTAAAGTGTAATCGTGATTACGGTTGCTTATATCCGTAATTCGGGTTACGGATGCTGTCAACACCCAAAAGGAGACGTCGATGCGCGAAGAAACCAGATCGCTCCGCCAAGAGCAGATCGAAACTGCGGCATACGAGATGCTTGAAGAAAAGGGTTACGCGGGCACGTCTATGCAGGGGATCGCCCGACAGGCTCGCGCCTCGAATGAAACGCTTTACAGTTGGTATGGTGACAAACAGGGGCTCTTTAAAGCTTTGGTGACACGCAATGCCGCCGAGGTGAAATCCTTGCTAAAGGACGAACTGTCCACCGCGCGAGATGGGCTTTCGATCCTCGAATTGTTTGGGCCAAAATTATTGATGCTGCTCCTGGGGGACCGAGCCATCGCGCTCAATCGCGCAGCAGCAGCAGACCCAAGCGGGGAACTGGGTGCAACTTTATCGCAAGCAGGCCGCGAGTCTGTTTTTCCGTTGGTGGTTCAGGTGCTTGAGACGGCGCGGCAGCAAGGCCAGCTGTCGTTTGATCAAACCCCGCCCACCGTGGGGCTGTATTTCGACCTGTTGATCGGCGATCTACAAATCAGAAGAGTCATTGGTCGCGTGCCCGCGCCGTCTCTCGATTTTTGCGTAACACGCTCTGAAAGAGCGATTACTTTGCTCCATCAGATTTTGAAATGACGCGCTCCGAACTTATATCATGCAGCACCAAAAGGACTAGACGATGACACCGCGAAACCCACCGCAGACCTGCGTTACTATGGCCGAACTGCGCAAGGAAATTGATGCGATTGACGAAGCTTTTATCGATCTGCTCGCCTTGCGGGTGACATACATCGACCGCGCGGTCGATCTGAAACGGATCGAAGGCCTGCCCGCGCGCACCGTCGATCGGGTCACCGAGGTGCTGGC
>JBAUHN010000015.1:0-5219 GCA_049680295.1 Sulfitobacter sp. | reverse complement strand
CAACATGCACCCGCTGATCCTGTTTGACGCGAACAAACCAGGTGATCTGGAAATTTGTGAGGCTTTTGGCGCGGACATCTTGCGGCTGTGTGTCGAAGTGGGCGGGTGTCTGACCGGAGAGCATGGCGTCGGGATCGAAAAGCGTGATCTCATGCTCGAACAATTCACCCAAGATGATCTCGAATGCCAAATGGAGGTCAAAGACGTTTTTGACCCCAAGTGGCTCTTGAATGCGGCGAAGGTTTTCCCGCTGGAGGTTAGTGAAGGGCGCCGCCACCAAATTCGTAAAGAGTAAAGAATATAAAAATCCGCCTCAAAGGCGGAGACACGGAGAGGAAGTCACTATGACTGCGTTTGCAACGCCGACCACTGAGTCGGCGATCAGAGAAGCTGTGCTTGATGCTGCATCACAGAAAAAGGCGCTTCGGATTGCCGGGGGCGGTACGCGCTCCGGTTTTGGACATTTGATCGAGAACGCGGCCTTGCTTGACGTTTCGGGTAATGCCGGGATCGAACTCTATGAGCCGGGGTCTTTGACCATGGTTGCCCGTGCCGGGACGACGATGGATGAGATCAACGAAGCGCTGGCTGCCGAAAACCAGATGCTGGCGTTTGAGCCGATGGACCACAGGGCATTGATGGGATCAACGGGCAAGCCGACCTTGGGCGGGATTGTTGCCTGTAACGTTTCAGGCCCGCGCCGTTTTGTGGCGGGCGCCTGCCGGGATCATCTGTTGGGCGTCCGGTTCATCGACGGTCAAGGCCGTGTGATCAAGAACGGTGGCCGCGTGATGAAGAACGTCACCGGACTGGATCTGACCAAGCTTCTGTGCGGATCATATGGCACGCTTGGGGTGCTCAGCGAACTGGCGTTCAAGGTGCTGCCAAGACCCGAACAAGCAGCCACGCTGCAGGCCGAAGGCCTGACCGAAGAACAAGCGGTACAGCTTTTCTGCAGAGCGCTTTCAACACCTTATGAGGTATCCGGTGCGGCCTATCAGAATGGCGTTGCGATGCTGCGAGTCGAGGGGCTTGAGACGCAGGTCAGCTACCGGTTGGCAAGATTGCAGGAAATGTTCCCACAACATCCCATGTCCGTGTTGGAAGGCGAAGTGCACAGCACTGTTTGGAACGGCCTGCGAGATCTGCATATTTTCGGCGGCACCGATGAAGCGGTCTGGAAATTGTCGGTCAAGCCAACGGACGCGCCTGCCATCGTCACCCACCTGCAGCGCAAACTGGCCGCGCGTGCCGTGCTGGATCAGGGCGGCGGCACGATCTGGGTCGGTGTCCCCCACGAGGCGCCGGATCAGGCCGCAACCATTCGCAAGACCATCGCTGCTTTGGGCGGGTACGCAACCCTTGTCCGCGGCAGCGCAGAACTGCGCCGCGCTGTCCCGGTTTTTCAGCCGCAAGGCGGTCGTTTGGCAGCCGTTTCAGAAGCGCTGCGGCAAAGGTTCGATCCGTCTGAAATCTTCAACCCCGGCCTGATGGCAGCGTAGTTCCGAGGAGGACGAAATGCAGACGACTTTCACGCCCGATCAGCTGAAGGACCCAGCGATCAAACGGTCAAACGAAGTCCTGCGGACCTGCGTTCATTGTGGGTTCTGCACGGCAACCTGCCCGACTTATCAGGTGCTTGGCGACGAATTGGATAGTCCGCGGGGCCGTATTTATCTCATCAAGGACATGCTTGAGAACAACCGCAAGCCGGATGAGAAAACCGTCAAGCATATTGACCGGTGTTTGTCCTGTCTGGCCTGCATGAGCACCTGTCCTTCGGGCGTGCACTACATGCATCTGGTCGATCACGCACGTGAATACATCGAAGAACATTATGACCGCCGCTGGGATGACCGCCTGTTACGCTGGGTGCTGGCGCGGATACTGCCCTATCCCATGCGCTTTCGCGTGGCGTTGCTGGGGGCCAAGATGGCGCGGCCGTTCCGCAATCTGGTGCCGGATGCGCGCCTGCGGGCCATGCTTGACATGGCGCCAAAGGTTGTTCCCCCGGTCAGCCGCAATGACGATCCACAGGTTATTCCCGCCATCGGTCCGCGTCGCAAACGCGTGGCGCTGATGACGGGGTGTGCGCAGAAGGCATTGAACACCGATATCAACGATTCTACCATCCGACTGCTTACCAGACATGGCTGTGATGTTGTCATCGCCCAAGGGCAGGGGTGCTGCGGCGCGCTGACCCATCACATGGGCAAGACCAAGGAGAGCCACGACACCGCTGGCAAGAACGTCCGCGCTTGGACGCGTGAGATGGACGGCGAAGGCCTGGATGCAATCGTCATCAACACCAGCGGCTGTGGCACCACGGTCAAGGATTACGGCCACATGTTCCGCGAAACCGGCATAGCCGAGGATGCCGAGCGCGTGTCGGCCATCGCTAAAGACGTGTCCGAGGTGATGAATGATCTGGGGCTGATCGATGCCACCCATGCTGAGCCGCTGCGCGTGGCCTATCACGCCGCCTGTTCGTTGCAGCATGGCCAGCAGATCAAGACCTTTCCGAAATCCCTGCTCAAGGCGGCTGGTTTCGAAGTGGTCGAGCCCAAAGACAGCCACCTTTGTTGCGGATCAGCCGGGACTTACAATCTCATGCAGCCTGAAATCTCAGCGCAACTCAAAGACCGAAAAGTCGCCACACTTGAGGCGACAAAGCCGCAGATCATTTCGGCTGGCAACATCGGCTGCATGATGCAGATCGGATCGGCCATTGGTGTGCCGGTGGTGCATACGACCGAGCTTTTGGATTGGGCAACAGGCGGGCCAAAGCCCCCTGCGCTCAGCGGGGGCAATCAAATTCCTCAAACCGGTTTCAGAATGCCGGATGAGGCTAAAATGGCCAGGGAATAGCGATCTCAGCCAATTTCAATCGGGTGCATGAGTTGTGCCCGGCACGTGTCAATAATGGAGGATTACGACATGAAGAAAACAGTAATGACAACACTTGCAGCGGCGCTGCTGGCGGCGGCACCTGCCTTTGCGCAGGACAAGATCTTGCTCAAGACACCGGTTGCTTTCTCGACCGAACTGCCCGGGCTGGGCACGCCAATTGTTCGCGTGGCCGAAGATCTGGAAGCCGTTTCAGGCGGTGCAATCCGTATGAAGGTCTATGAGCCGGGCGCACTTGTTTCCGCGTTTGAGATCCTTGATGCAGTCTCATCCGGCAAGATCAATTCAGGCTTTGCGACGGCAGGATATTGGGCAGGCAAAATCCCTGCAGCCCCTCTGTTTTCAGCAGTGCCTTTCGGCCCTGAAGCCGGCGAATACATGGCATGGCTGTATTACGGAAACGGCATGAGCCTTTATCAGGAGATGTATGATCAGGCGGGCTTTAACGTGCATGTGCTGCCCTGCACAATCATCGCGCCCGAAACGTCGGGTTGGTTCGCCCAGGAGATCACGGACGTTGAACAGCTCGACGGCCTCAAGATGCGCTTTTTCGGGCTTGGCGGTAAAGTCATGCAGAAACTGGGCGTTGCAACATCGCTTCTGCCCGGTGGTGACATCTTTCCGGCGCTTGAGCAGGGGGCGATTGATGCCACCGAATTCTCGATGCCTGCCATCGACCAACGTCTGGGTTTCCACAAACTGGCCAAGTTTAACTACTTCCCCGGCTGGCACCAGCAGGCAACCATCTTTGAACTGATTATCAACAAGGATGAGTGGAACGAATTGAACCCTACGCTTCAGGCCCAGATCGAAATAACGTGCCGTGCCCAGATGACTGAAAGCTTTGCTGAGGGCGAAGCGATTCAATTTTCGGCCATGCAGAAAAACATTGATGAAAATGGCGTCACCATCGTCGATTGGACGCCTGAAATGCTGGACATCTTCCGCGAAAAGTGGACCGAAGTCGCCGAAGAAGAAGCTGCGAATGACGAGTTTTTCGCCAAGGTCTATGCCGACCTCGCGGAGTTCCGCGAAGGTTATGACCTTTGGAAAGCGCACGCCTTCCTGCCGAGGTAACACCAAATTTGTCCGGGCTGGAATTCTGGCCCGGACAACCGTCGACTAAGGGAGGACACCTGAAATGACTGACAACGATAATAAAATATCTCCGCAAGACCCGGTCGAACAACACTACGACCCGCTTTGGGAAGAGGTTGAGAACGACGACCGCAAACTCCCAAAGGCATCTGCCTGGCTGGACAAGATCGTAACCAGTTTCGGCGAAGTCGTTATGTGGGTGAACGTCGTTCTGGTCATTGCGATTATCTCGCAGGTGGGGATGCGCTATTTGTTTGGCACCAGCTATCCCAAACTCGACGAGCTACAATGGCATTTGTATGCGCTGACAACCATGATTGGTGTCTCATATGCGCTTAGCACAGACAGCCATGTCCGGGTTGACATCCTGCGGCTTGGCTTTTCGGATCGCGCCAAGCGCGTTGTCGAAATCCTTGGCATTACGGTGCTTGTATTGCCTTTCTGCTGGCTGATGATCGATCAGGGGATCGACTATTTCAACGACAGCTACCGGGTGAATGAACGTTCAGACAGCCCCATCGGGCTTCCCGCGCGCTGGCTCTTGAAATCTGTCATTCCAATCAGCTTTGTTTTGGTGACTATTGCTGCACTCGCCCGGCTGATCCATGACGTCTATATGCTGGCTACCAATGCCGACGAACGTGCGGACAGATCTGGCCTGATGCGGCTTGGCCTTTTGCTCCTGGCCTTTGCCGCAGCGACTTATGGATTGGTTCAATTCGTCGAAACACCAGAAGAAGCGCTTGTGATCATGATGTTCATGACTTTTGTCGGGCTGCTGTTCGCCGGATTTCCAGTGGCCTGGGTTTTGGCTGGTGTCGGTGTTCTTTATGCTGGCATCGGCTATCTGGGCGACAACGATATGTTGCTTTGGACTGGGCTGGAGAGCACGTTTACAGGGTTGGACTATTTGACCCTCGGTACGGTTGTGAACCGGGTCTATTCGACGATGTCGAATGCCGTTCTGGTCGCATTGCCGATGTTTATCTTCATGGGGTTGATGTTGGACGAAAGCGGTGTGGCGCAGCGTCTGATGAATTCCATGCAGCGCCTTTTTGGGACAATGCGAGGTGGTCTTGCAATCACTGTAACGGCCATCGGGATCATTCTGGCGGCCTCAACCGGTATCGTCGGCGCCTCTGTAGTTTTGCTTGGGCTGCTGTCCATGCCAGCCATGATGGAGCAGAAGTACTCGAAAACGCTGGCATCGGGTG
>JBAUHN010000014.1:0-5852 GCA_049680295.1 Sulfitobacter sp. | reverse complement strand
GGTCCAACCGAACCGGGCCATCAATGACTGCGAAGAGAAGTGTGACCCGGATGAGAGACAACGATCCCTACAGCACGGAAATCAAACGATGAAATGAACTTGACCCAAACGCCCGATTAGAGAAGGGTGAATTCGCTGCGTTTGCACCAAGGTCTGCAACCGCGAGTAACCGGCCACACGTGTGCGGCTGGTCATTCGTTTTTACCGTTTTCTGAAGAGATTTTTAGGTGGGTTCCGCTTCTCCGGTGGGTTGGAATGTTCAGCCGGTTTCACCAAATCCTTTCGGTACTGGCAGGTCAGGCAAGGTCGCCGCTCGTTTTTGCAGGGCCCGCCCGATAACTACACGGCTGATTTCGGTTGTCCCGTCCACGATCCGCAGCATTTGTGCAAGACGGGACAAACGATCCAGACCATAAGGCTGCAACAGCCCCATTCCGCCCAACACTTGCGTGCAGGTGTTCGCAGCCTTCACTGCGGCATCTGGCACAAACCGTTTGGCATGAGCGGCCATCAGTGGGCCTTCGGGTGTGCCAAGGGATTCGGCCGCCTTTCGATAAAGCAGCTTGGAGGCTTCAAGATCGGTTGCAACCTCGCCCAGCATCCACTGGATTCCGTCCAGATCGAGGTTCTGGCCGCCAAACATCTTGCGGTTCTTGGAATAGGACAGAGCCGTATCCAAGGCAGCTTGCATCAATCCACAGCATCCTGACGCAATCGACACACGGGCGATATCGATCGCCATGAGCGAGCCTTGCAAGCCCTGACCGATCGGCAGGATGATGTTGTCTTCGCTCACCACCACCTTGTCCATGTACATCTCGGCAAGAGGCAGGAAGTTGTAGGATGGGGTATCGTAGAGCGGACCAAAGCTGAGGCCCGGGGTGTCAGCCGGAATGGCGATCATCGCCATATCCTTGTGGCCGGGTGCGTCACTGGTTTTGACCACGGTGAAATAGATATCAGCCTCGGTCGCCAAGCTGACCCATGCCTTCGCACCGCTGATCGTCCAAGTGCCGTCATCATTGATCACGGCCCGCGAATACATGTTTGTTGCGTCCGACCCCGATTGCGGTTCGGTCAGTGCAAAGTTCGCCAGCTTGCGGCCCGAGGTCAGATCCCGCGCCCATTTTTCCTTGAAAGTATCTTTGCCATAGCCGCAGCCCGCGAAGGTACAGATGTTATGCATCGACAGGGCAAAGGCATAAGCGCCGTCCCCCTGCCCCAGTTGTTCATAGACCTGAATGCCCTCTGCCAGCGGCAAGCCCTGACCACCAAACTCCTCGGGGGCGTAGAGCCCCGTCAGGCCAGCGGCCCCGCCCTTGTCAGACGCATCACGGGGCCACTTCTTTGCGGCGTTCCAGGCGTCCACATTGGGCAGGATGACCTGCTCGGCGTGGTCGCGTGCGGCTTGGAGTATGGTGGCGAGTTTGTCTGACATTGGTCGGTCCTTTTGTGAGCGCCTCTTTTCACATGACGCCACACTTCAGCACCTGCTGAGCAGGCAGCGGGTCAAGCTTCTAGAGGAGAACCAGGTGAGAACCCTAAGTATTGCGCAAGACTTAGCAGGAGAAACTTCTTCGCTCTATCTCGCGTGGTGACAGGGTATTGTCCAAAAGTGACAAAAAGCGCGTCTCAGATATTCGTCCTGCGATACGAACTGAGGGTGCTGCCGGTCCAGCGTTGAAAGGCCCGGTGAAAATTGGCAGCAGAGGAAAAGCCGACATCATGTGCGATGGCCTCGACGCTTTTGCGCCCCGCCTGCAGGTCGCGGATCGCGATGTCGCGGCGCAGGGCATCCTTGATCGCCTGAAACGAGGTCCCATCCGCATGCAGCCTGCGGATCAGGGTGCGTGGGGTCATGTGCATCGCGGATGCTGTCTGGGTCAGGGTCGCCGCGTCCCATCCCGTTTGGCCCAGATAAGTGCGCACCCGTAGCGATTGGGTGTGTTCACGCGAAGAGGTGAAGATCCAGTCCCGGGGCGCGTTTTGCAAAAACCGGTCCAGATCAGCGGTGCTGCGCGTCTGCACGGGACCCAGTGCGTTCGGATCGAACGAGATCGCGGTGGCGGGTTGGCCAAACCGCAGCGGTGCGGGAAAGATGATTGCGTAATCCTGATCAAAACCTGGGCGATCAAACGCGAAATCAACGCCCCGCACCGGAACCTCATGCCCCGCCAGCCAGGACATGAGCCCGTGGGCAAGTTTGAGGATCAGCATATGCCCAAACCGCTGAACCTGCGCGTCACCTTGTGGTTTCAGCGTCAGCACCAACGCGCTGTCAGTATCATCCAGGTCAAACTGATAGTCATCCAGCAGCAAATTCCAGAAGGTCGAAAACCGGTAGAGTGCAGATGCAAGAGACGAGGCTTCCCTGACAGTGGTCAGAAGATGTTGTAGGGCCCTTGGTCTCACGGGTCTGCTCCAAAGCCCCATCATCTCATCACCGGTCTCAACTGCGGCGAGTTGATAGAGACATACGATCTGATCCAGCGTGACGCGACCATTCGGCGGGCGCGTTTCCGCGTTCAGACCGGACCGGCCAAGCAACGACGCCATCTGCGCCTCTGGGCACAGGGCATGCAGCGCCGCCAGCCAGTCATCGACAAACTGGCTGGAAACCGTGGAGAGGATCGTTGGTGTGACATTGGTCATGACGCTGAAAGGGCTATCACCGACTCCGGGTGAAAGGAAACATGGCTCAGGCGACTTCGAACAACGCTGCGGCCCCCATGCCTTCGCCGATGCAAATGGATGTAACCACAGCACATCGGTTTCGATCTCACGGATCGGCTCTACCTTGGTCAGGCGGTTCTCACGCCCTGGCGGAGCAGTTCGGCCTGAACCCCAGCCATGTCCACCTGTGCCACATCGTAGCCCGCCTTGACCGCCCGCGCCGCGGCGACGCCTGCGCCCTGCCCGGCCACAGCGCAGCAGGCCATGTTGCGGGTGGCCGCATGCGCGATCCGGTCGCCGCCAATGGCGCGACCCGCTACCAGCAGGCCCTTGACCTTGCCGGGCAGCATCGCCCGATAGGGGATCTGCATGTAGCGCCCGGTGGTCGGTATGATCAGCACGCCATAGCCATCAATGAACTCGGGGTAGATGCCGATGGAATCCTCGAACCGTCCCTGATGGCGCACGTCAGCTTCGGTCATGTTGTAGGCCGCATCGATCTTGCGCGTGTCGCGGATGCCGATGGTCATGCCAAAGTTGCGCAGCCGCACGCCGCCGCAGCCCGGCATGAACCGGCGCAGCGCTTCGATGGCCAGCATGGCCTGTTTACGCCCCTCGATTTCGCCACGCGTCAGGCTGTCAGGGTCAGTGCCGTCCACCCCCGCCAAATGCACAAGGTTCATGTAGGTCAGTTCACCCGTATCATGCATGGCGCCCCACGTCCCGGCGATCGTGTTCAAATGCGGCGGGATCACACCCTCTTCGATAGCTTTGGCAAAGGGTTTCTTGAGGAAAGGCGAGAACATGTCGTCCTCTTTCCCATCGGTTTCCACCGTCCATTCGCCGGTGGACCAGTCCTTATAGGTCTGCGGGTCTCGGCGTACCTCTGACATGAAGGCGGCCTTGTCGACACCGGCCAGGTGGAACATCACGCTGGCGGCCTGCATGTGTTCGGCGGGCGTCTTGTGGATGGGTGCACCAGCCCGGTGCGCCACATCGGCGTCGCCCGTGGCGTCAATCACGACACGGGCCAGGATCGCTTCGCGCCCGGCTTTCGACTCGACGATGATCCCGGCGATGCGGTCGCCCTCCATCACCGGGGCCACGAACTGCCTATGCAACATGGGGCAAATGCCTGCCTCGGCCACCAGCTGGTCAGCCACCAGCTTGAAGCCCTCGCTGTCGATCTCGTAGCTCAGCGACTGACTTTCGGGCACGGCGGCGCCCATGTCGCGAGCGCGATCCTCAAATTCGCGCCCGATGCCGCCTGCCTCGACGGTGGCTTCGTGGCGATACCAGGCAAAGCCTTCAACGCCGACGACGGTGATGTTGCCGCCGAAGCATCCGAACCTCTCGACCAGACAGACCTCGAGCCCGGCCCGCGCCGCAGCCAGAGCTGCGGCAAGCCCCCCGGGGCCGGATCCGACTACAAGGACGTCCGTCTTGTGAATGACCCGCGTCTGGCGCGCGGGTTCAGTGATGACAGTCATGTTGCCCTCAAAGGAATGGCAATTCACACAGGGTGCCTTCGACGGATCCCGCCGCGCGCCTCACGACGACCCGGTCACCGGGTTTTGCAGAGGTCGCCACAAGCGCGAATCCGATGTTTTTCTTCATGCGGTACGACCATACACAGGTGGTCATGTCGCCAATGCGCGCACCGTCCATGTCGATGTCATTCCATGTGAACTCCGCCTTGACCGGTTCCGAATTGTCCAGGACGACACCCAGCTGATGTCGTCTCGGACCTTCGGCCGCGATGCGGCGCAACGCCTGGATCCCGATCGTATCGTCAGGCACATGAAGATCGACATATTTGCCCATCCGGACCTCGAACGGATTGGTTTGCCCATCCGAGTCGCCGCCATAAGAGACCAACCCGCTTTCAACACGTTCGCACCAGTTGGGGTTACCGGGTCCAATACCGTGCGGCTGTCCGGCTTCCTTGACGATGTTCCAGAGCGCGGTTCCTTTGGCACCATCCATCAAGTAGATCTCGAACCCGCCCTGCTTGGACCAGCCGGACCGGGCGACTGCCACGGGGATCCCGTCGATCTCTGCCTCGCGGAACCAGAAGTATTTCAGGTCGCGAACCCAGTCGCCGAAGATCGAAGCAACAACGGTCTCTGCCTTCGGCCCCTGTACCGCAAGGGGCGACACGTCAGGCTCACTCACCTCGACATCCAGACCACGTTCGCGCGCGATGGCTTCGGCCCAGAACCAGATGTTGCTGTCGGCGATGGACAGCCAATAGCGATCCTCGTCCAGCTTCAGCAGGATAGGGTCATTGATCAAAACGCCGCGGTGATTGCACAGGGGGACATATTTGCCCTGCCCGATCTTGCATTTTGACAGATCACGGGGCGCAAGAATCTGCGCCAGTCGACCTGCGTCGGGGCCTTTCAACTGCACCTGGCGTTCAACTGCCACGTCCCACATTGAGACTCCGTTGATGATGCGCCAATACTCCTCTTCGGGGTGGCCGTAAGAGGTGGGCATCAGCATGTGATTATATGTCGTCATGGCACAGACGCCGTCAGCGAGCGTCGCCTCGTAGAAGGGCGAAGGACGCAGACGAGTGGAAGGCGAGATCGAGAACATGATTGCCCCGGTTGTTGAGTGCAAAGGAAACGAAAGGCCGCCGATCCGGGCGGACCGGCGGCCAATGGTCAGTCGACTGATGCCGCTGACAGGGAGAAAGTGCGTCAGGCCAGCCAGACGTTACGCAGTGTCTGGCCGAAACCACCGAGACCGCCGACGGAATGCGGTGTCCATCCCATCACATTCTTGGCTGTGGCCTCGAGCTGGTTTTGGAATACCGCGTTCACGAAACCGCCATCGTCGTTCATCATGTGCTGCATGTCGCAATACATCTGGGCGCGTTTGGCCTCGTCCAATTCGGCACGGGCAGCAAGGATCATTGCGTCGAATTCATCCGACCCCCACATGGTTTCGTTCCAGCTACCGCCGTTCATATGCGCGATGGTCAGGAAGGCATCAACCGTGGGTCGAGCCTGCCAGCCCGACATGGTCATCGGTTTCTGCATCCAGATATTTGACCAAAAACCATCAGATGGTGTCTTGATGACGTTGATTTCCGCTGCGCCCTTGGCCGATTGCTGGAAAGTCAGCGCGATATCGTTCGCCGAGCTGCCTGCGGTTTCCGAGGTATAGAGGTC
>JBAUHN010000013.1:0-17502 GCA_049680295.1 Sulfitobacter sp. | reverse complement strand
GGCAATGGCATCGGGCGCTTTTGCAGAAAAAGTTGTTGTCGACCAAAAGCAAGTGGTCAAAATCAGCCCCGACATTCCCAAAGATGCCGCCAGCCTGATCGCCTGTGGCGTCATTACCGGCGTGGGCGCTGTGGTCAATGCAGCGGGCCTGCGTGCCGGGCAGGATGTTGTGGTGATTGGTGCGGGCGGTGTTGGGCTCAACGCAATTCAGGGTGCGCGGATCGCAGGGGCGCGGCGCATCGTGGCCGTGGATATGAGCCCCGAGAAACTGAATATCGCGCGCGAATTCGGTGCCACTGACGGCGTTCTTGGCACCCAGGACAAGCCGTGGCGCGCTGCCTTTGCCGCGCTTGGCGGGCGTGGCGCCGATGCGGTGATTGTAAGCGTCGGCGCAATTCCCGCCTATGATCAAGCCTCGAAATATTTGGGCAGCGGCGGCAAAGTCGTGATGGTAGGCATGCCGCATTCGGGTGCCACTTCGACCTATGAACCGGTCATTTTCGCTGCCTTAGGGCAAGGCATGATCGGATCCAAAATGGGCGATGTCGTCATCCAGCGCGACATACCTTGGATGGTGGATCTATACACACAAGGCCGTCTGAAACTGGATGAACTCATCTCGGGTCGTTGGTCGCTGGACCAGATCAATGACGCGATTGCCGACACAAAAACCGGTGCCGCACGCCGCAATGTCATAATGTTTGACCGCTAATGCGTGGCAATAGAAAGACCGATATGAAACTGCAAGATCTGGATGTTATCGTCACTGCGCCGCCGGCTCCGGGTTGGGGCGGGCGCTATTGGTTACTGGTTAAACTGACGACGGCATGCGGCATTGTCGGCTGGGGCGAATGCTATGCGTCCTCGGTCGGGCCAGATGCGATGCAGACGGTGATCGAGGATGTTTTTGACCGCCATATGCAGGATGAAAACCCTGAAAACATCGAATTGATGTTCCGTCGCGCCTATTCGTCTGGCTTTACCCAACGGCCTGATTTATCAGTCATGGGCGCGTTTTCAGGGTTAGAGATCGCCTGTTGGGATATTTTGGGCAAGGCCCGCGAACGGCCTGTTTATGCATTGCTGGGCGGCAGGATGAATGACCGCGTGCGGGCGTATACCTATCTTTACCCATTGGCGCACCACGATATTTCCGAATTCTGGTCATCGCCCGAGATGGCCGCGCAAACGGCGGGTGAAATGGTCGCCCAAGGCTATACGGCGGTGAAATTTGACCCCGCTGGCCCCTATACAATGCGCGGCGGTCACATGCCTGCGCAAAGCGACATCACGAAATCCGTCGCCTTTTGCCAAGCCATCCGCGAGACCGTTGGCGATAAGGCCGATCTGTTGTTTGGCACCCATGGTCAATTCACAACTGCGGGCGCGATCCGTCTGGGCCAGGCGCTTGAACCCTTTAGCCCGCTGTGGTTCGAAGAACCTGTGCCGCCGGATGCGGTTGAGCAAATGGCGCTTGTGGCCCGTTCGGTACGTATACCCATCGCAACCGGAGAGCGCCTGACCACCAAAGCGGAATTCGCGCCTATCTTGCGCACGGGCGCCGCTGCAATCCTGCAACCTGCGCTGGGGCGCGCCGGTGGCATTTGGGAAATGAAAAAAGTCGCCGCGATGGCCGAAGTGTATAACGCCCAGATGGCGCCGCATCTTTATGCAGGCCCCATCGAATGGGCCGCGAACTTGCATCTTGCGACATCTATTCCAAACCTTTTAATGGCCGAGACGATTGAAACGCCGTTCCATGACGCCCTGATCAAAGGTTCGATCCGCATCGAGGGTGGGTTTGTCCGTCTGGGCCAGGCCCCCGGCCTTGGTATTGATGTAGATGAGGCGCTGGCGCGGGCCAATCCATACAAAGGCAACGGCCTGCATCTAGAGATGCAAGACGCGCCTTGTGACTATGAAAACGGCAATGCGTTTACGGGCGGTGCGCCAATACATGACGGGTAAAAGCATTGCCTGTTGATGCTTTTACCCCACAAGGTTTTTGATGATTTCCGCTATTTCGGAACAACGGCCAGTTTGCTACCATCCCAACGGATCGTCTCGGAACAATCGTTGGCGTTGGCGCAGGCGTTCAGAGGTAGGCCATATGAGATATCCACACCGCCTTGTCCGTTTGGCACCATCGCGGCCCCAAAGCCCAAGTATTCTTCAGCCGTTTGTTTGCTGGGAAAAAGCTGGCTGAGGTAGACCGAAAAACTGCACATGGATGCGCCGCAGTAGGGCTGCTTATCGGCAAAGCTGGCACCGTTACAATAGACACCACGATAGTAGACCATCAAATCATCCACCTGATCGCCGTCTATGTCGCCTTGATAAATCGTGTCGTTGTCAATCCGTTCAATTCCCTTGGGGCAAGCACGGGCAATGTCTGCGTCTAACGCCTGACGCAGTCGATCTGTTGTCCAACCGGTACCGAAGGTCGAGGATTCGGGCACATTTGACAACTCACCATCTGAAGGAAATGGATTAAGTATGCGCGGCACTGGGTGGCCGGTCGCGACCCAGGTCGCTGTGCAATACTCTCGGGCCTTTTTGATCGCGTCGCCCAACCCGTTTGTCGGCAATTCCCACGCGGTTGACCCATCGACCGCCAATACAACTCGTCTTGCGGAATTCAGCCCCGAAAACAGGCTGTCCGACATCGGTAATTCGACCGACGCATACCCAAAAAACTCGTCGTTCATCACGCGCGGCAGTCTAAATCCAGTATCGTTCGCGTACAGGATAACACCGTCCAGCGCCGAGACATTCGGGATCAGCGGCGGGTTTAACTCAATACGCATATGGTAGGGCTTGGTTGGTTGGTCTTCGTGGGCGAAAACATCCATCAACGGTCGATTTTGTACGGACCTCGCGACACAGGCAAAAGCCATTTTGAGACCCGGGTAAACCGCGTAGCCGTATGCATAGCCGCCATTGTCACTTAGCTTGGCCTCCCAGCTTTGTGCTGATACAGCACCTGAAATCAGACACAGCAGAAACCCCAATATTACACGCACAACAAATCCCCCTCAGGCTGGCACAGATCGCAAATGCGCGCGACACATGTGGTCGAATCGCGCGCAATCAATCTCAATACTATCAACCTGCCCGGCTATGCCTATGCGCCAGCGGCCTAAAAGAACGCCTGCAGACCGGTTTGTGCCCGCCCCAGAATCAACGCATGGACGTCGTGCGTGCCTTCGTAGGTGTTGACGGTTTCCAGGTTCATCATGTGGCGGATCACCTGAAATTCACCGGAAATCCCGTTGCCGCCATGCATGTCGCGGGCCATGCGGGCAATATCCAGCGCTTTGCCGCAATTGTTACGCTTGATGATGCTGATCATTTCAGGCGCGGCATTGGCATTGTCCATCAGACGACCGACCTGCAGCGACCCTTGCAGGCCCAATGAAATCTCGGTCATCATATCGGCCAGTTTTTTCTGAAACAGCTGGGTTCCGGCCAAAGGTTTGCCGAATTGATGACGGTCCAGGCCATATTGGCGCGACGCGTGCCAGCAAAACTCGGCCGCACCCAGAACACCCCAGCTAATGCCGTAGCGTGCCCGGTTCAGGCAGCCAAACGGCCCCTTTAACCCCTGCACATTGGGCAACAGCGCCTCTTCGCCAACTTCGACGTCCTTCATCACTATCTCACCGGTGATTGACGTGCGCAAAGACAGCTTATTGCCTATTTTTGGCGCGCTCAGCCCCGCCATACCTTTTTCCAGAATAAAGCCGCGGATTTTGCCGCCGTGATCATCAGATTTGGCCCAGACCACAAACACATCAGCGATCGGCGCGTTTGATATCCACATTTTTGAGCCGGTAATTCTATAACCGTTGGCCGTTTTTACCGCGCGGGTTTTCATCCCGCCCGGATCAGAGCCCGCGTCAGGTTCGGTCAGTCCAAAACACCCGATCCATTCGCCGCTGCACAGTTTGGGCAGGTATTTTTTGCGCTGTTCCTCTGATCCATACGCATAGATCGGATAGATCACCAGTGACGACTGAACCGACATCATCGACCGATACCCGCTATCCACCCGTTCAACCTCGCGGGCGACAAGGCCGTAGCCGACGTATGAACCGCCCAAGCCGCCGTATTCTTCGGGGCAGGTAACGCCGAGCAATCCCATATCCCCCATTTCCTTGAATATCGCGGGGTCTGATGTTTCATCGGCAAAGGACGCGATCACCCGCGATTGCAGCTTTTCCTGTGCATATGCCGCGGCGCTGTCCTTTATCATCCTCTCGTCTTCGGTCAACTGATCAGACAGCCGAAACGGGTCTGACCAATCAAAAGTGCCCAAGTCGGGCGCGTCCTTGGCTTTTAAAACAGGTGTGGAGGCGTTCATATTGTGTCCTATCAGGCAGTGGTAAATCGGGGCGTTGCTATGCGCAGTATTGCAAAACATCGGTCAAAACTCTAACGATGCTTTGTTCTAAGTCGCATGAGAAAAACTCATATGATCGTGCCACGTCGATTTCTGCCGTCCATCAATGCGCTTTTGGCGTTTGAGGCGGTCGCACGTCTGGGCAGTGCGACAGCCGCCGCCCAGGAATTGTCTTTGACCCAAAGCGCCATCAGCAGGCAACTCAGGACATTGGAGGACCAGCTGAGCCTGAGCCTTTTGTCGCGCAAAGGGCGTGTGTTCACGTTGACGGCTGCGGGTCATTCCTATGCTGTCGAGGTTAGAGAGATTTTGCAACATCTGGCGCGCGCATCGATTTCCGCTGGGGCCTACCCGGTGGCTGGCACATTGAACCTTGCGATTTTGCCTGCCTTTGGCATGCATTGGTTGGCCCCGAAGTTGCGGGATTTTGCGCGGATGCATCCCGAAGTCACAGTCAATCTGTCGACCCAGTTGAAACCCTTTGACTTTCGCACCAGTGCCTTTGATGCGGCGATCCATTTTGGCCGCAAAGACTGGCCCGGCGTCAATTATACCCAGCTAATGCCCGAAATCGTCGTGCCGGTCTGCGCACCCTCGGTGATTGGCAGTCCGCTTTTGGAACCTGCGCAGATGCTGGAATATGATCTGTTGCATCTGGAAACCCGTCCACGCGGCTGGGCCCGCTGGTTGGGGGCCTTGGGCGTTGAAAATGACGTGCCGCCCGGAATGGTATTTGATCAGTTTTCGACGATGGCGCAGGCCGCCATCCACGGGCTTGGCGTGGCACTATTGCCGACGTTTTTTGCCGAGCAATACCTTAAAGACGGACGCTTGGTGCTGGCGGCAACCCAAACTTCGGAAAGCATCGGCAACTACTATTTGGTTTGGCCGGACGACCACGTGACAGAAGGACCGCTCAAGTCCTTTCAAAACTGGCTTGAAGACAGCGCGGGCCCGTAGGGTTGGCGTTTTGGAAACGCACTGTTTACAGGTCGAATTTGCCAAAATTTGGCCATAATTTTGGACTAGCGATTGCATTCTGTTTAACGGGTGGGGCCGAAAAGGGAATGTTTTGATGTCGACCTCATTTAAAGCTGTCATTGCCGGCGCTTCGTTTAGTATTGCTGCATTTGCATCCACCGCTGCTTTTGCCGAACAACATGACGTGGCTATTTTGGGTGAATCGTATTTTCCCACCATCACTTACTTAGCCGCAGGTGACACCGTGTTGTTTACCAACGAAAGCGACGTGAATCACAAAATCGTTGCCAACGATGCGTCCTGGACATCAGGGGAAATTCTGCCCGAAGGTGCCTTTGTCCTGACTGTTGTCGAAGACATGGAGCTTTCATTCACGGGGTTCGATATCTTTAACGAAGAAGATGGTATCCCGAATGAAGACGGCACCTACGACGACGTTGCCGATTCTGAGGGCGCGCTGAGTTTTGACGAGGCGCCGAACCTGTAAGCCCTGAACGCGCGAAAAAAACCAGGCCTTGCAGCAGTGCAGGGCCTTTTGGGCGTTTTACGGGATCACAATTGGTAAAATCAGCTCGGCCCCGGATGTGCGGTTTGAGTTTACTTTTCGGTCGACGCGGTACCATTGCAGCGCGTCGTCAGGGGCTGCATGCATCAAGGTTGCAGCACCGTGACCGGTTTCGCCCAACCAAAGGCCCCAGTCTTTGGGTTCAATGATGACCGGCATGCGGTGATGAATGGCCGACATTGGTTCATTCGCGCGCGTGGTAACGATGGCGCAGGTCTTTGACGCCTGCCCTTCCAGGTCCGTCCAATCCTGCCAAACCCCGGCCATCGCCATTGGCGCGCTGTCGGTTCGGGTTATGTACCAGGGATCGCGGGCGTCCTCTGGCGTCTTGGTCCACTCATAAAACCCGCTAACCGGGATCAGACAACGCCGCGCACGGGCGGCGGCCTTGAACGCAGGTTTATCTGCAATGGTTTCAGACCGCGCGTTAATCAGTAAAGGGCCGGCATTCGGTGCCTTGTACCAATTTGGGATAAACCCCCAGCGCATTGCCCCAAGCTGGCGCGCTTGATCCGCGCCACCATATACAACATGAACCGCATCCGTTGGACAGACATTGTAGTTCGGCACCTCAGGCAAATCATTCGCCGGGCTGGCAGCAAACAATTGCGCCATGGCATCACTGGGAAGGGTTATGGCAAAACGTCCGCACATCGTTCAACTATAAGGGTAAATACGTCCTTCGCATCCCGAAAGTGATGCGATGAGTGCTTTGCGCAAATACAGAAAGATCATTTGCCAAAGAAAAAGCCCCACGCAAAGCATGGGGCTTTTCAAATCTGGGGCCTGCGCCTTATTTCGCGACGATACGCCCGTCCGTGACCGGCTGATACGGCGCATTCTCCGCCAGATATTCAGCCGTGACATCTGCCAGATCAGGTCCGAAATCATATGCGTTTTCAGCGGTTTGGAACATTTTGTATCCGTCACCGCCGTTGCGCACATAGTTATTGGACACAACGCCGTAGGTTTTGGCAGGATCAAGTGCTGCCCCCCCGATCATAACGTCACTGATCCGGCTACCGGCAGGTTGGCTGGCGTCAAATGCATAGGTCATGCCCGACACTTGCGGGAAACGACCGGCACCTTCCTCGACTTCGCTTACACCGTTTTCAAGAGCGGCGAGTAAGGTTTCACCCGTCACCTGAAATGTGGACAAGGTGTTTTGGAACGGCAGCACGGTCAGCACCTCGCCCATCGTCACTTCGCCTGCGTCGATGGAGGCGCGAATGCCGCCGCCGTTTTGCAGTGCCACGTCAATGCCCTGATCCTTGACCCGCGCCAACATGGCATCGGCAATCAGGTTGCCCATTTCGCATTCCACGGCACGGCAGGCATCGCGTTCGCCGCCAATAGGTTTGTCCGTTTGGGCAACGACTTTGCTGCGGATTTCCTCTAATGGGGCAGCGGCTTCGCCAATACGCGCGACTGTGGCTTCGTCTTCGGCCATGGCGGCATCCATGATCAGTGGCTCACCTGCCGCTTCGGTCACTTCGCCTGCATCATTGAACGTCACATTCAATTCACCCAGGAACTTTCCGTAGGCATAGGCCTGCACAATCGCGGTACTGCCAACCATTGTAGGATAAGGCCCCACTGCACGATCTGAGGTATTGCTGAGATAGGTATTGGAATGACCGCCGACAATCACGTCTACGCCCGTCGTTTCAGCTGCAACCTTCTGGTCGGTGTTGTACCCTGAATGGCTAAGCACGATGATCTTGTTCACGCCTTCGGCCGCCAGTTTGTCAACCTCGCCCTGAACGGCGGCAACCGGGTCGGAAAATGTAATGTTATCGCCCGGAGATGCCAGTTCGTCGGTGTCTTGCGGGGTCAATCCGATCAGGCCCAGCTTTTCGCCACCGCGTTCAATGATTGCGGATTTTGCCAACGTATCGGCCAGCAAAGGTTCGCCCGACACATCGGCATTCGACATCAGAACCGGAAACTCGACCGCGTCCAGAAAGCCGCGCAAAACTTCGGGGCCATCGTCGAACTCGTGGTTGCCGACGGTCATCCCGTCATACCCCATTTTGTTCATCATCTCGGCCGCAAGTGCGCCCTTGTAATAGGTGTAGAACAACGTGCCCTGGAACTGATCGCCGCCATCCACCAGGATGGAGTTGTTCGTGCGCGCCCGCGCCTCGGCCAACGCAGTAACCAGGCGCGCCGATCCGCCAAAGCATTCACCGGCGGTGTTGTCTTCGGCCGAGCAGGGTCCGTCATATTTGCTGATCGGTTCGAACCGGGCGTGAAAGTCGTTGGTATGCAGGATTGTCAGATTATAGTCTGCGGCAGCAGCACCTGTGGTCAGGGCCAAAGCGGCTGTCGCTGTCAGGAATCGTTTCATGGTGTATCCCCCTATTGGATATGATGTGTGTATCGTGGCGGCTCGCTTCACTACTGTCAAAGGCTGCTTTGATTTCGGGCCGTGAAAGCACCGCCGTCACGCGGATCATCGCCGCTTTGCCGGGCTATGCTCTTGACCCTTGCAGATCGCCAAGGCATCACCGGGGCCATGTTGATATTCAAGATATTCCGGACGGACGAATGGGCGGCATTGCGAAAAACCGGCAGCAGCCTTGGCGCGCCAATTGATCTGGCGGATGGCTATGTGCATTTTTCGACCGCCGGACAAGCCGCCGAAACAGCGGCAAAACACTTTGCGGGCCAAGACGGGCTGATGCTTTTGGCGGTCTCGGCCGAGGATTTGGGCGATGCGCTAAAGTGGGAGGTGTCGCGCGGTGACGCGTTGTTCCCGCATCTCTATCGCGCGCTATCGCTCGAAGATGTCCTTTGGGCGCAGCCTTTGCCCCTGGTCGGTGGCATCCATCAATTCCCCGCGGGTCTGGAAGAGGCAAGCACATGACAGGTCACGCGCCTTGAAACGGTTGGCCGAACGTATCGGGCTGGCGGCGCTGCGCAGGATTGACCCTGAGACATCACATGGGCTGGCCCTGCGCGCCTTGCAGGCTGGGCTTGGCTATGCGCCCGGTCCGGTGACATCGCCACGGCTGGCCACAAATCTGGCGGGGCTGGCGCTGGCCAATCCGATCGGGCTGGCGGCAGGCTTTGACAAAAATGCCGAAGCGATCGGGCCTTTGTCACAAGCCGGGTTTGGTTTTATCGAAATGGGGGCCGCGACGCCTTTGCCGCAACCGGGAAATCCGCGCCCGCGTCTGTTTCGCCTGACCGAAGACAAGGCAGCGATCAACCGCTTTGGTTTTAACAATCAGGGGATGGAAGCGATTGCGGCACGCTTGGCTGTGCGTGAGCCCGGTATCCCTGTGGGTCTGAACCTTGGCGCCAATAAAACCAGCGCAGACCGGGCGCAGGATTTTGCTGATGTGATGCATTGCGTGCGCGATCACGTTGATTTTGCCACGGTCAATGTCTCGTCTCCCAACACCGAAAAGCTGCGCGACCTGCAAGGGCCTGCCGCCTTGGCCGCGTTGCTGGACGGTGTCATGCAGGTGCGCGGATCGGTGCCGGTGTTTCTAAAGATCGCGCCGGAACTGAATCCGTCCGAGATTGCCGACATCGCCGCCGTCGCCCAAAACGCCGGCGTTGATGCGATCATTGCAACCAACACCACATTGTCGCGCGACGGATTGAGCAGCCCGCATGGATCGCAAGCCGGCGGGCTTTCCGGCGCGCCGCTGTTTAAAAAATCCACCCGCGTCCTGGCACAGCTTTCCGCACTGACCGACATACCACTGATCGGCGTTGGCGGTGTCGGATCAGCCGATCAGGCTTACGCCAAGATCTGCGCAGGCGCATCGGCGGTCCAGCTTTATACGGCTTTGGTTTATGGTGGGCTGTCCTTGGTCGAACAGATTGCCATCGGCCTTGACGCATTGCTGGCGCGTGACGGTTTTGGATCAGTCGCCGAGGCCTGCGGCAGTCGGCGGAAAGATTGGGTATGATCACAATTTGGCACAACCCGCGATGTTCCAAGTCACGCCAGACACTGGCGTTGATTGAGGCGGGCGGTCAGGCCTGCACAGTGCGTAAATACCTTGAAGATGTGCCGTCCCAAGCCGAGCTTGCCGCCGCGTTCCAGGCTTTGGGCATAGCGCAGGTCACCCAGATGATGCGCTGCGGCGAAGCGGCCTTTAGAGACAGTGGTCTGAGTGCCGACAGTCTTCGCGGCGATCTTTTCGATCTGATGCAGCGCCATCCGATTGTGATTGAACGCCCCATTGTTTTTCGGGGTGTTAGGGCTGTGATTGGTCGCCCCCCCGAAGCGGTACAACCGCTGTTGTAACCGGTTTTCTAGCCTCAGTTACTTGCGGCTTGCGCCTCAAGCGCAGGATAACGCAGTCCCAGTGTTATGCCCCGCGCGGCGAATGAGATCAGCAGCGACAGCCACAATCCATGATTGCCCAGCCACGGCACCAAAACAGCAGCACAGGCGCAATAAATGCTAAAACTGATTGCCATCATGTTTCGCATGTCACGCGCCCGTGTCGCACCGATGAAAATTCCGTCCAGCATCCAGGCCGCGACCCCGATCAATGGCGTCACAACCATATAGGGCAGATAGATCCGCGCATCGAGCCTGACATCCGGCGCTTTGGCCATCAGATCAATGATTGCGCCGCCCATCACAGCAAAGGCGAGCGCCAAAACCGCGCAGCTGATCAACCCCCAGAAACTGGTCAAAACCGCACTGCGTCGCAGCACGGATACCTGACCCGCGCCCAGCGCTTTGCCGACCAAGGCTTCGGCGGAAAAGGCAAAGCCGTCCAGCGCATAGGCCGTGATCATCATGAACTGCAAAAGCACCTGATTGGCAGCCAATGTGACGTCGCCCATTCCTGAGCCCAGGAACAAGAACGACACGAAAATCGCCTCAAGCAAAAGCGAGCGGAGCAGAATGTCGGTGTTCAGCACCAGCATAACCCTAAGCCGTGTCGCATCAAAAACCTGTGTCCAGTTTCGCCATGCAGGTGCGTTGAATACCTCCCGACAAAACCACAGCCCCAGTGCAGCGCCCGACCATTCGGCAAAAAATGTGGCAATTGCAACGCCCTGAACACCCCAGTCCAGCCCCAGAACGAACCAAAGATCGAGCAGGATGTTCAGCCCATTCATCCACACCTGTATGACCAGAACGGCACGTGTGCGTTCCTGGGCGATCAGCCATCCGGTGATACCGTAAATCGCAATTGCTGCGGGCGCTGACCAGATGCGGATTTTCATGTATTGCCGTGCTAACGTCTCAACTTCGGCACTGGCAGGCGAGACGTAGAATGCAGCCCAAAACAGCGGGATTTGCAGGGCAACCAGCACAAACCCCGCCCCTGCCCCGATCATCAAGGCGCGCGTCAACAGCGCTGCAACCTCGGCGTCGTCACCACGTCCTGCGGCTTGTGCGGTCAGACCAACCGTCCCCATCCGCAAAAAACCAAAGAGCCAATAAAGCGTGGTCAGAATAATCGCGCCAATGCCCACCGCGCCGATCGGAGCCGCCAACCCAATTTGGCCGACAACGCCAGTATCCACTGCGCCCAAAATCGGCACCGTCGCATTGGATAAAACGATGGGCAGGGCAATGTTCAGAACCCGGCGGTGGGTGATCGCAGCCACCGGCTGCGCGGTGATTTCACTCACGCGGTTGCGGCATCAGAAAATGCCCGGTTGATTGGGCAAACAACCGGCCGCGATTGTCTTGCCATGCCTCGACATGCACGCTGGCGTAGCGCCTGCCTGATCGGTTTATCCGCGCTCTGGCATAGGCGTCACGCGGCAGGCCCGAGCGCAGGTAATCAGTTGAAAAGTCGATCGTTTTGGGCAACCTCGGCAGGCCACTTGCGGCAAGGGTTGCGGTGTCGATGGCACCCGATTCCACGTCTTCCCACAGGTAGGCCCAGCTGAGTGTGATAATCGCCGTCACTTCCAGAAAGGCTGCAGTCACACCACCATGAATAGCCGGCAAAAGCGGATTGCCGATCAGTTTTGGATCGAAGGGCAAAACGCCCGTTAACTCATCTCCGCGCCGTTCAAACTGAATGCCCAGATATTGGATGTAGGGCACGCCCTCGACCAGGGCGCGCAATGTTGCATCGCGGCGTTGTTTGATAACCTGAACCGGTTCTGGCGGAGTGCGACGAATGCTCATTTGCGCCCCTCCACCGTAAAGGCACCGGTCGCCGTCGCTACCGGGTTGTCCGTATCGTCGTCGGTCGCTGTTGCGCGGACAAAGGCCACCGACCGCGTCACATGATAGCATTCCGCCCGCGTCGTGATCGACTGCCCCGGCGTTGCGGCGCGCATATAGTCAATGCGCAGATCAATGGTGGCGGTCCCCGCCGGGCTGGAGGGATGGCTCATCACAGCGGCGCCGCAACAGGTGTCCATTTGCGCAGACACCGCACCGCCGTGGATGACGCCCGTTTCAGGATCGCCAACCAGCTTTGGATCATAGGGCATCACGATCACCGCCAACCCCTGGTTCAACTCGGTCAGTTGCATGCCAAGGCCGCGACTGTGCGGGATCGCCTCAATAAACTGTCGGGCGATATCATCTTTGTTGGCCATCGGTTGGTGCTCCGCATCTTTTGCTTGTGCCCTTTATCATCTCAGGTGCACCAAAAGGGCAAGTGCAGCAGTTGCGCTTGGTCAACCTAGGCCATAGCCTGTGCATCATGGGAGCCACAATCATGCCTGACGTGCGTCTATCGTTCAAAGAAATGTGCACCGAGTTTGAGGTCACACCGCGCACGTTACGGTATTACGAATACATTGAATTGCTGCGCCCGGACCGCGAAGGGCGTGCGCGATACTATGGACCCCGCGAAATGGCCCGGATGAAACTGATCCTGCGCGGCCGAAAGTTCGGGTTTCAACTGGAAGACATTCGCCAGTGGCTATTGATATACGAGAACGAAGGCACTGCGGTTCAAATGCAGACATGGGTCGAAATGGCCGACATCCAACTTACGGAACTTGCTGAGCAGCGTATGCAGTTGGATCAGGCGATTGAGGAGTTGCAGTTGCTGCGTGACAAGGTGGCCAAGGAACTGTCGCAGACCTGAATTGCGCGAGATATCGCCGAAATGACTGCCCAATGCAGCCACGATTGCCAGTTGACCCAGCGCGACACTACGTCAACTATAAAGTGACGTAACGTCCCACTTACGTCAACTTCTACACGTACTATATCGAACATTGAAGCGCCCCTCCGGCCAGACAAAGACCGCGAAAGTGATGACATGACTGATCAAACGATGACTATCCGAGAAATGTGCGACGCATTTGGCGTCACTCCACGTACATTGCGTTTCTACGAGGCCAAGGAACTGTTGTTCCCGATTCGAGATGTGCAAAAGCGCCTGTTCACCAAAAGCGACCGCGCGCGGCTAAAGTTGATCCTGCGTGGCAAGCGATTTGGTTTCAGCCTCGAAGAGATCCGCCAGGTGCTGAACCTCTATCAAAAGGGTGATCAGCAATTGTCGCAGATCGAGAGGACATATGAAATCGCGCGCAGACGTCTTGCTGAAATGGAACACCAACACCAAGAACTGTCTACCGCGATAGACGACCTGAAAGACCAGATGAGGTGGGGCGAGAAAATGATCGCCTCGGTAAGCCAGACACGCGACGCGGCGGAATAACGCGCCACACCTCATACCCATTGCCCCCAAGCGAAAGAGATCAAAATGCCCAGCTACACCGCGCCGACCAAGGACATGCAATTCGTACTCCATGACGTGCTAAAAGTGACCGGATCGGGCATCGCCGGCTACGGCGATCTTGACGCCGAATTTACCTCGGCTGTACTGGAAGAGGCGGGCAAGCTGTCTTCGGAAGTTTTGGCGCCCTTAAATGTCGTGGGCGACACCGAAGGGTGTGTATTGGAAAACGGCGTAGTGCGCACACCGACAGGGTTCAAGGGCGCGTTTGATCAGGTAAAAGCAGGTGGCTGGACCGGTCTGGACATGCCCGAACAATATGGCGGCCAAAACATGCCTTACGTTATGGGCATCGCAACGCTTGAGTTTTTTGCCTCTTCAAATCAAGCCTTTACAATGTACCAGGGCCTGACCCATGGCGCGGCAGCGGCGATCCTTGCGCATGGGACGGATGCTCAAAAAGATATGTATCTGCCAAATATGGTCAGTTGCGACTGGACCGGCACAATGAACCTGACCGAGCCGCATTGCGGCACCGATCTGGGACTGATGCGCAGCCGGGCAACCCCAAACAGTGACGGCAGCTACAACATCAGCGGCCAAAAGATATTTATCTCGGCCGGTGAACATGACATGGCCGAGAACATCATCCATCTGGTGCTTGCCAAAATTGATGGCGCACCGGAAGGGATCAAAGGCGTTTCACTGTTTATCGTGCCAAAATTCATGGTGAATGACGATGGCAGTCTGGGCGCGCGCAATGGTGTCAGCGTCGGATCCATCGAAGAGAAAATGGGCATTCACGGCAATTCGACCTGCGTGATGAATTACGATGGCGCCGTTGGATTCCTTCTGGGCGAAGAACACAAAGGTATGCGCGCCATGTTTACCATGATGAACGAGGCCCGGATCGGCGTTGGGATGCAAGGCCTCGCACAGGCCGAAGCCGCGTATCAGAACGCTGTGATCTACGCCAACGACCGCTTGCAAGGGCGCGATGTCACAGGCGCCAAGAACCCCGATGGCCCGGCTGATCCGCTGATCGTTCACCCTGATATTCGCCGGTCCTTGATGGATCAAAAAAGCTTTGTCGAGGGCGCGCGCGCTTTCATCATGTGGAGCGCGACGTTGATAGATGCAGCCCACCGCAGTGGTGATGAAAATGCTGACGGTCTGGTGTCGCTGCTGACACCGGTGATCAAAGGGTTTTTGACCGATCAGGGATATGACATGACCGTCAAGGCGCAGCAGGTCTATGGTGGGCACGGCTACATCGAAGAATGGGGCATGTCACAATTTACCCGCGACGCCCGTATCGCGATGATTTACGAAGGCGCCAATGGGGTGCAGGCCCTTGATCTGGTCGGACGCAAACTGGCGCAGGACGGCGGCAAACACGTGATGGCATTCTTTGATCTGGTCAAAACATTTATCAAAGACAATGCCGGTCAGAATGAGGATTTCGACACGGAATTTTTGGAGCCCCTGAAAGCGGCCTCGAAGGACTTGCAGGCAGCGGGCATGTATTTCATGCAAAACGGTGTCAAAAATCCCAATCACGCGTTGTCGGGATCATATGACTTTATGCACATGTTTGGACATGTCTGCCTTGGACTGATGTGGGCCCGGATGGGTAAGGTCGCAACTGACGCGCTGGCAGGCGGCGCATCCGACACGGCGTTTTTTGAAACAAAACTGGCCACAGGGCGCTACTATATGGCACGGCAACTACCCGCCACGCAGTTGCATCTGGCCCGCATCCAATCGGGCGCAGACACGGTCATGGCACTGGACGCCGATCAGTTTTGAGTTTGCTCACGGACGTCGCGCATCAAGCCCGCGCCAATTAGAAAGGCCCATAATGCCAAAACGCTTTCGCCTCACCCGACGCTTTCCCGTCGCAATGACCGAAGACGGCTATCGCAGGCTCAGGCGCTTTTCTGCGGAGGCGGGTCTTGATGAGGGTGAAGCTTTGTCGTTCTTGTTTGAAAACTTCGACAGCGTGATCAACGAGGAAACATTCGGCCCGCGATTGCGACTATTCAACAGCGAACTAGACAGCCGGAAACGCTGACAAACATGTCGGGGGAGGACATTCAATGAACCATGAAATGATGACCCATTCGGCCTGGATGACGGACGAGCATCGCATGATTGCCGACATGACGGCACAGTTTATCAACACCGAATGGGCCCCAAAGTTCGAGACCTGGCGCAAACAAGGCCAGATGGACCCGGACACCTGGACACAAGCGGGTGCGCTGGGCCTGTTATGCCCATCGGTTCCGGAAGAATACGGCGGTCCGGGTGGCGATTTTGGGCATGAGGCGGCGATCCTGATCGAAGGCAGCCGCGCGAACCTGGCCAGTTGGGGACACGGCATCCATTCGGGCATCGTTGCGCATTACGTCCTTGCCTATGGCACTGAAGAGCAAAAGAAACGCTGGCTACCCAAAATGGTATCCGGGGAATTGATCGGCGCGTTGGCGATGACAGAACCCTCGGCTGGATCAGACGTTCAACGGATCAAAACCAAAGCCGTGCGCCACGGCAATGCCTATCGTCTAAGCGGTCAAAAGACGTTCATTACCAATGGGCAACATGCCAACCTGATCATAGTTGCGGCAAAAACCGATCCCAAAGAAGGTTCAAAAGGCGTGTCTTTGGTGATTGTCGAAACCAACAAAGTGAGCGGTTTCGCACGCGGGCGCAATCTAGATAAAATTGGTTTGCACGCCGCTGACACGTCCGAGCTGTTCTTTGACAATGTCGAAATCGCGCCAGAGAATATTCTGGGTGGCCAAGAGGGTCAGGGTTTCTACCAGATGATGAAACAATTGCCGCAAGAACGCCTGATAATCGGTTGCGGTGCAGTGGGTGCAATGGAAGGCGCAGTGGCACGTACCGTTGAGTATTGCAAAACACGCGAAGCCTTTGGCGGCCCACTGACGCAGTTTCAAAATACCCGTTTCAAGCTGGCTGAATGTCTCACAAAAACAACAGTGGCGCGCGCCTTTTTGGATACCTGCATTGAGGAACATCTGCGCGGTGCGCTTTGTGTCGAAAAAGCTGCAATGGCGAAGTACTGGTTAACCGACACTCAGGGCGAGGTCCTTGATGAATGCGTCCAATTACATGGCGGCTACGGTTTTATGCAGGAATACGCTGTGGCCGAAATGTGGGCCGATGCACGCGTGCAGCGGATTTACGGCGGCACCAATGAAATCATGAAAGAACTGATCGCGAGGTCTTTGTGATGTATCAACACACACTGGCCGAAATTCAGGTCGGATGCCTCCGGCGGGAGTATTTTGAGAAGGATGAAGTTGGGAAGACGCCCTGGCCATTAGACCTTGGTCGCCCTGGCAAAGGCGCCTTCACCCTTCACGGTCATCGGCTCTCCAGCCTGTACCGTATGTCGACAATCGGTGCGGACCGGTTAAGATTGCGTTTAAAGAACCGCATTTCGGCTTCACCCTTCATTAAATACTCAAATTCCGAACTTTTCCCCCGCGCTCTGAAAGAGGTTTTCGAAAATGACCATTGATTTATACTGTTTCGGCGAAAGCGGGAACGCCTACAAGGCCGCACTGGCGCTTGAGTTATCCGGGCTTGATTGGACGCCGATTAAGGTCGACTTTTTCAATGGCGAAACCCGTAGTGCGACCTACCGCGAGGCCATTAATCCGATGGGCGAAGTCCCGGTGATGGTAGACGGTGATCTGAAGCTGACACAGTCTGGTGCTATTCAAGACTACGTCGCGGAAAAGTCAGGCAAATTTGGCGGGCGTGACGCGGATGAGCGACGCGAGATTTTGCGTTGGATTTTGTGGGACAATCACAAGTTGAGCTCGGTCGCTGGTATGACCCGGTTCTTGATGAACTTCCTGCCCAAAGAAAAGCGTCCTGCCGAAGTC
>JBAUHN010000012.1:0-4499 GCA_049680295.1 Sulfitobacter sp. | reverse complement strand
GCTGAAAACTGGCCAGACGCATTTACAGCACTTGTGGGTCAAAAAGCGGTCACCGACATCGTACTCTATGGCGATACACGCCCAATTCACGCCAAAGCCATCGAAAGAGCGCGCGATCTAGGGTTGCGCATACATGTGTTTGAAGAAGGCTATCTGCGACCCTATTGGATCACCTATGAACGCGGCGGATCGAACGGCCATTCGCAACTGATGCAGATGTCATTGGCAGATATGCACCTGGCGCTGGAACACACCGACATAGAAGCATTACCGCCACCCGGACATTGGGGTGACACGCGCCAGCATGTGTTCTATGGCGCGCTATATCATTGGTTCGTGATGTTCATGAACGGGGCTTACAGCAACTTCCGTCCCCACCGTTCTTTACCGGTTCGGACGGAATTCAAGCTCCACCTGAAAAGACTTTTCTCTATGCCTTTTCAAGCAATTGAGCGACGGATTTCAACCTGGCGTATCAAGTCAGGCGGGTTCCCCTATCATTTGGTTTTGCTGCAGCTTGAACACGACAGCGCCTTTCAGAACCATTCCTCGTTCGAGACAACAACTGATTTTCTGGCAACGGTAATGGACGGGTTCGTTGCTGGCGCACCGGGCCATCATCACCTTGTCTTCAAGGCCCATCCGCTGGAAGACGGGCGCGCGCCTATTCGGCGCGATATTACCAAACTTGCAGAGGCGCTGAAGGTTTCACACCGGGTGCATTTTGTGCGGGGCGGCAAACTGGCGCGCCTGTTGGATGATGCAGCGACCGCTGTGACCGTGAATTCAACCGCCGGGCAGCAGGTTTTGTGGCGTGGCATTCCGCTCAAAGTGTTCGGAGATGCGGTTTATGCCAAACCACAATTCGTTTCAAATCAAGCGCTTGAAGAATTTTTCGCGACCCCAAACAGGCCAGACACACGCGCCTATCGCGACTACCGTCGGTATTTGCTCGAAACCAGCCAGTTGCCGGGCGGGTTTTATTCAGCCCGCGGACGACGTCAGCTGATGCGTCATGTCGTCGACAAAATGCTACTGCGGGATGACCCATATGACGCATTGCGCGCAGGCACCGCGTCTCGGGAGCAACAGTTGCGCATTTCACGCTGATCTCCACCACCTGTAGTGGTAGCAATTCAATATAGATTCCTGTAGTTTAGTACAAAATACGTCGAAGCAATCGGCGATTTCGAGGCAGAATACGACAAGGTCGAGGAGACCGCGCAGTGACATTATCGCGATTTCGGTGGGCAAGGCCCATCGCAGTTTTGGTCGGCCTGGCCTTGCTGGGGGCGTGTGGATTGCCGCAGGTCGGCCCTAGCAAGCGGCAAATCTACAAAGGATCCGTGCAACAGCAAGGTGACGCATTTATCGTCGCTGTAAATGATCGTGTGACACGTGCCACGGCCTTTGCCCCTGCATTGGGATTTTCGCAAGCGTTCCAGAACGCCGGTGTCGTTGGATCAGATACGATCAGCCCCGGCGATGTTTTGGGGCTTACCATCTGGGAAAACGTCGATGATGGATTATTGGCAGGGTCAGGGCAAAATTCGACCATATTGAACGAAGTTCAGGTTGATGGTGCGGGATTCATTTTTGTCCCCTACGCGGGTCGCATCCGTGCCGCTGGCAATTCGCCCGAGGCGATCAGACGGATCATCACCGCCAAACTGGAAGAACAAACCCCGGATCCGCAAGTGCAGGTGCGCAGGATTGCGGGCGACGGTGCAACGGTTTCGCTGACCGGTGCTATTGGTGGTCAAGGTGTCTATCCGATTGAACGCCCCACGCGGACATTGTCGAAAATGCTCGCTCAGGCGGGTGGCGTGGTTGTTGAACCAGAAATCGCACTGGTGACTGTGATCCGGGGCAACCAGCGCGGCAAGGTCTGGTTTGAAGATCTTTACACCCATCCTGAACTCGACATCGCGCTGCGCGGCGGCGACCGTATCCTGGTGGAGGAAGACACCCGGTCTTTCACCGCCCTAGGGGCCACGGGCCAATCACGGGTGCCGTTCCAAAGCCAGCGTTTGTCAGCATTGGAAGGCATCGCGCAAGTCGGCGGTCTGTCTGCATCATCTGCGGACCCGTCGGGTGTGTTCGTTTTTCGCAATGAACCGGCTGAGATTGCCAATCAGGTGTTGGGACGTGCCGATCTGATCGGCGAACAACGCCTGGTTTATGTGTTGGATCTGACGCAGCCCAATGGGATGTTTACCGCACGCGATTTCGTCATTCGCGATGGCGACACGATCTACGTGACCGAAGCGCCGTTCACCCAGTGGAATAAAACGATTACAGCCTTGACCGGATCAGCGGCATCCGCAAATGCGTTGACGGGTCTGGCCGGAAATTAGCTTTTGCTGACGCAAGACACATCGCAAAATTTGGCCGCCGGGGCGCAGAACCCTCGGCGGCTTTTTGTATATAACGCGGGCTTCCTGACCCAACGGCGTGTGCGGCGTATTTTGCAATTGTCAGGCTACCAAATCCGTCTCGGGCTGCCGAAATCCGGCGATGCGGTCGGCGTTTGGGGTCACAGCCCCACAGCCGTGCGCGGCGAAGCAATGGCCGCCAAAAGGGGCAGCCCGTTGATCCGGATCGAAGACGCGATGTTGCGGTCTTTGCGTCCCGGTCGCAGCGGTGAGCCGCCACTGGGATTGCTGATAGATCGAAAGCGCGCGCATTTCGATCCCAGCGCCCCCTCGGATCTTGAGGATTTGCTGGCGGGTCACCCATTAGATGACACAGCACTATTGGACCGTGCCCGTGGTGCTATTGCCCGTATTCTTGAGGCGCAGTTGACGAAATACAGCGGGTTTGACCCCGACACCCCCGCGCCGCCGCCGGGCTATGTGCTGGTGATTGATCAGACCCGGGGCGACGCCTCCGTCACTGCAAGCGGTGCGGATCGCAACAGGTTTCTTGAAATGTTGTTCCATGCGCAAGAGGATCATCCCGGCGCGCCCATCGTGATCAAATCCCATCCCGAGACGGTGCAGAAATACCGGGCAGGCTATTTCTCGCAGGCCGATTGTAGCGACAGGATTTCAATTTTAAGCGACCAGGTCAGCCCGTGGGCGTTGTTTGAACATGCAATTGCCGTCTATACCGTGTCCTCGCAGGTCGGGTTTGAAGCGATCTTTGCCGGTCACAAGCCGCATGTTTTCGGGCAACCGTTTTACGCCGGATGGGGTTTAACCAAAGACGCGTTTCCAGTGCAGCGTCGCCAACGCAATCTTACCCGCGCCCAGCTTTTTGCCGCCGCAATGATCCTTTACCCCAAATGGTATGACCCAAACCGCGACTGCCTGTGCGATCTGGAGACGGCGATCGAAAGCTTTGCGGCCCAAACGCGCGCCTGGCGTGAGGACCATCACGGGTGGGTCGCCTCGGGCATGAGCATGTGGAAGCGCAAGCGGCTGCAGCAGTTTTTTGGTGCGCAACAATCGGTGATATTTGAAGATAACTCATCCAGGGCACGCCAACAGGGTCGTCCTTGGATGGTCTGGTCGGGCAAGGCCGCGATTGGACATGGCGACGCCACCCAAGTCGAAGACGGATTTTTGCGATCAAAAGGTCTGGGCGCGCAGTTGGTGCCGCCCCTGTCGCTGGTGACTGATGATTTGGGCATATATTATGATCCGTCACGCCCCAGCCAGCTGGAAGCGCTGATCAGCGCGCGTGCAATTTTACGCCCTGATCAGGTCAGGCGGGCGGCAACCTTGACGCAGGCGCTCAAAAAACACGGGCTGAGCAAGTATAATTTTGGGGGGGCGGCTCCAAATCTTCCCGACGGAAGAACCATATTGGTTGTCGGGCAGGTCGAAGATGACGCCTCGGTGATAAAAGGTACAACAACCGTCCGCACCAATCTGCAATTGCTGCAAGCCACAAGGGCGCAAAACCCCGATGCCGTGATCATCTATAAACCCCATCCTGACGTCGAGGCAGGATTGCGACCCGGGCATCTGGACGCCACGGGCCTGGCAGATGTCATCGCAGATGGCGTTGATCCGGTGGCACTGTTGGACCGTGTTGATGAGGTCTGGACAATGACGTCGTTGTTGGGGTTTGAAGCGATGCTGCGCGGCGTCGCTGTGACCACGATGGGGGCGCCGTTCTATGCAGGATGGGGTTTGACGAACGACCTGTGCGACACGCCCACACGGCGGCAGGCAGATGTTTCGCTTGAAGGATTGGTCCATGCGGTTTTGATCGACTATCCACGATATTTCGACCCGATCAGTAGAATGGCTTGTCCGGTTGAAGTGATTGTTGATCGGCTTTCTGAGGGGGATTTCGAAAAAATCGGGGCAAAACTGAAAATCCTGGGCAAAATACAAGGGATTTTTGCCAGCCAAGCCCGGTTTTGGCGCAAATAAGAGATTCTAGCCCTCCGGCGGCGATATTTTTACCATCTGGAAGCCTGACGAGAATTATTTAGGGGTTTCGCTGCCAATGGTGCAAGACGTCGCTTCCTATGGGGTGGGCGATTT
>JBAUHN010000011.1:0-21065 GCA_049680295.1 Sulfitobacter sp. | reverse complement strand
TTTGTCAACCACAGGCGGCACCTCGGATGCACGGTTTGTAAAAGACCACTGTCCGGTGGTTGAATTTGGCCTGGTTGGTCGATCCATGCATCAGGTCGACGAACATGTGCAGGTCGATCAAATCCATCAGTTGAAATCAATCTATGGCCGGATATTACGTGACTACTTCGCCTGAAAACCCGGTCAAAGCCGCTGGCCCGCATTGACCAAAACGCTGATCATAATGCTAAAGGAACCACGCGCAGGCCGGGTTAAAACGCGGCTGGGGCGCGATATCGGGATGGTTGCTGCGGCGTGGTGGTACAGACACCAATTACGCCGGTTGTTGCGGCGTCTGCGAGACCCGCGTTGGCAGACCGTGCTGGCTGTGGCGCCCGATGTGGCGGGTCTGAAAAGCCGCGTCTGGCCTGCGAACCTGGCCCGCGTGCCGCAGGGGATCGGGAATCTGGGTGACCGGATGGCGCGTGTGATGCGGGCAGCAGCACCCGGCCCGGTTTGCGTTGTTGGTGGCGATATTCCGGGCATTACGCCCGCCCATATCGCCCGCGCCTTTGCCGCGTTGGGGCGGCATGACGCAGTGTTTGGCCCGGCGCCGGATGGCGGCTATTGGCTGATTGGCCTGAAACACCCGCGCCCGACACCTGCTGGCCTGTTTCAGGGCGTGCGGTGGTCAACCCGCCACGCGATGGCGGACACGGTTGCCACGTTACCGGGAAAACGGATCGCAATGATCGATACATTGCGCGACGTCGATGCAATCGTCGATTTGGCAATGACGTCGCAGCACCCGCATGATACCGCAAGCCATGAGCAAAATACCCTCCAAGCCCGAGATCCTTGATTGGATCACTGCCAACCCCACTCTGACTGCCAAGCGTGACATCGCCAAGGCGTTCGGGATCAAGGGGGCTGCGCGCATTGATCTCAAACGCATTCTGAAAGAGCTTGAGGCCGAAGGGCATTTTGAAAAGCGCAAGAAATCCTATCAGGACCCGGACCGCCTGCCACCGGTCAGCGTGTTGCAGGTCACCGGCCCCGACAGCGACGGCGATCTTTATGCCAAACCGATGGAATGGCAGGGCAAAACCGCCGAGCCGCGTATATTGATGATTCCGCGCGCCTCTGATCCTGCCTTGGGCGCTGGCGACCGCATTCTGGCGCGGCTGACCTTGGTCAAGGGTGAGACACACGATTACGAAGGCCGCATGATCCGGCGCATTGGTGCCAATCCGCGCCGGGTGCTGGGCGTTTTTCGGCAAACCTCTGACGGGGGCCGCATTCTGCCGATCGACAAAGGTGCAGACAAGGAATGGCAGGTCAGCGCGGACGCAACCCGGGGGGCCAGGGACGGTGAGCTGGTAGAGGCTGAACAAGCCGGTCCCAAAGGCCGCATGGGTTTGCCGCGCGCGCGGATTGTGGACCGACTGGGCGATCCATCTGCGCCCAAGGCAGTGTCACTGATCGCCATTCACCAACATGGCATCCCGGACGCCTTTCCCGACGACGTGGTGGCACAGGCAGATGCGGCCAAACCCATCGGCATAAAGGGACGCGAAGACCTGCGTGACATGCCTTTGCTGACAATTGATCCCTCTGACGCCCGTGACCATGATGATGCGTGTTACGCCCATGCCGATACCGATCCGAAAAACCCGGGCGGTCATATTGTCTGGGTTGCGATTGCCGATGTTGCTGCCTATGTGCAGCCCGGATCACCGCTGGACAAAGAGGCGCGCAAGCGTGGCAATTCAACCTATTTCCCGGATCGCGTGGTGCCGATGTTGCCGGACCGGCTATCGGGCGATCTGTGCAGCCTGCACGAAGGCGTTGACCGCGCCTGTATCGCGGTTCGGATGGTTCTGGATGCGCAGGGCGACAAACTGGCCCACAGTTTTCACCGTTCGATGATGCGGTCGCCTGCTTCCTTGCACTACGAAGAGGTACAGGCCGCGATTGATGGCGACCCGAATGCGCGCACAAAACCCTTGTTAGAGCCTGTTTTGCGCCCGCTATACGCCGCTTATGCCGCCCTTGTCGCGGCCCGTAAACGTCGCCAGCCGCTTGAGCTTGATCTGCCGGAGCGGCGGATCGAATTGGATGATGACGGCACCGTTCGGTCTGTTCAATTCAAAGAACGGTTGGACGCACATCGCCTGATCGAAGAATTCATGGTTCTGGCTAATGTCGCTGCAGCACAAACCTTGATCGAAATGAAAACGCCGCTGTTGTTCCGGGTTCATGAAGAACCGTCGCCTGAAAAACTGGATGCCCTACGCGAGACAGCACAGGCATCAGGGTTTCAACTGGCCAAAGGGCAGGTGTTGAAAACAGCGCATCTGAACAAACTGCTTAACGATGCTGCGGGCACGGATGAGGCGGAACTGATTAATATTTCGACCCTGCGTTCGATGACGCAAGCCTATTACAGCCCCAACAATCTGGGGCATTTTGGGCTGGCTTTGGGTCAATATGGTCACTTTACGTCGCCCATTCGCCGCTATGCAGACCTGATCGTGCACCGGGCGCTGATCACCGCGCATGGATGGGGCAAGGATGGTCTGACACCTGACGCGATGGCCGATCTGGAAAAAACCGGGGCGCATATTTCAGACACCGAACGCCGGTCGATGGTGGCAGAGCGGGACACGACCGACCGCTATCTTGCCTCGTTCCTGTCCGAACGGGTTGGCAATGAATTCAGCGGACGGATCAGCGGCGTGGCCCGTTTTGGTGCTTTTGTGAAACTTGATGAAACCGGGGCTGACGGATTGATCCCGATGCGGTCGCTGGGGCGCGAATACTTCCACTTTGACGCCGATGCCGGAACCCTGATGGGCTCTGACACCGGCATGATGATTGGCATCGGTCAAAGGGTGACAGTGCGTCTGGCCGAGGCCGCCCCGGTAACGGGTGGCATCGCGCTGGAACTATTGTCTATCGAAGGCGAAAACGTCGTAAAGGGCAGCAGATCACCTGCAGGGCGCAGCCCGAAACGACGCGGGGCCAAGGCCAAGCGCAAAGCCGACAAAATCAAACGCAAGGTCAAGCGCACGCGGCGATAGGGACGGCAACATTGCGCTGAGACAATGCGGCCCGGACCCGGTCTATATAGCCGCTTAGAATGGCATCGTGCGAAACCCGCCGTGTCAACGCAGTCTCGACAGGCGTGGCCCGCATCGCGCCCAGCATCGCGCCAACGGATGCGTCAACGGCGCTTGGCCTGTCACCCATCAGGAATTTCCCGGTCCAAAGTCTGGCGGTGATCGCCTGCAAATCAGGCTCTAACCGGTCCATGCGTTCGGATGCTGTCAATCTGCCAAGGCCTTGCGCATGCATCCCGGCCATCAGTTTTTTGCGCATGGACCGCGTGACAATGCCGCGCATCAGTGCCGGTATCATGTGGAAATACGCCTCGCGTATTGACGGCCAAACTGCGTCATTACCCCAACGGTCCATGACAATGTGAAAGTACAGATGCTCTTCGGCCATCCGCTGAAACGCACGGGCTGTTGCCTTATCCAGATCGGACAGACCTGCATCGAAATCAGCGCCAGTCGTCTCCAGATAGGTTCGGATCTCGTCACTATCGGCGATCAGCTTGTCGCCTACACGGATGACAGGCAGCTTTTGCCGCGGCATCTTACGCGGGTCGTTCAGGTCTTCGCGTTGCCAGTCATAGCCCGACATATTCAGAAGATAGATGGCCTTGGTACCAAAGGGGCTGGCACAAAGTTCGCCAAACATTGCGGGGTAAGTCAAAAGCGTGATCATTGTCGTCTCCTATTGCGTGTCTGGTTGTGTTAGTCCTTGCTACTGACAGTTTTTGACAAGATATGTGATATGCTGAACACATGAGCCGCACACACCGCCTGTTCCAAATGATGCAATCCCTGCGCCGTCTGTCGCCCCCGGTCACGGCTGGGCAATTGGCGGATGAGATGGATATGTCCCTGCGCACCATCTACCGCGATATTGATGCGCTGCGCGCCTTGGGCGCGGTGATCGACGGTGAAGCGGGTTTTGGCTATACGCTGATCGAAGATGTCGCCATGCCCCCGCTTGCGTTCGAGGATGATGAACTGGAAGCATTGGTTCTGGGCCTGCGCGATGTCACGGTGATTGGTGATCCTGCATTGGCCAAAGCGGCGGCTTCGGCCCTGACCAAAATCAAGGCGCGTGTGCCACCACGTCAGGCGCATCGGCTGCAATATGCGGTGCTGGATGCCCGGCGTTTCAGAGCACCGGTAGAGATCACGATTGACGTTGCAGCCTTACGCGCGGCGGCGTGGGACGAAGTCTCGGTTCAGTTCGACTACCGCGATGGTGCAGGTAATGCGACCCAGCGCGAGGTCTATCCGCTGGGGCTGGTCTATCTGGAAAACACCAACATGCTGATGGCATGGTGCCTGCTGCGGCAGGATTTCCGGGCGTTTCGTTTAGACCGGATGATCACACTGAAAAAAACCGACCGCAGCTTTCGTCCGCGCAGGGTTCCGATGTTGCGCCAGCACCTTGAATTGATCCGCGCCGAGGTCGAGGCGTCGGCGAAGGATCGCGTGGAAGGTCAGTGACGGCTTTGCATATCACGAAATCGCGGTAGAATAGCGCTAATCAAAATGACGCAATGAGGCAAATCATGCGGCGCAGAGCAGGCAAAACGACGTTTATTTCAATTCTGATGGCAGGGGCGATGTGGCCGGATGTCAGCCTTTCGGCTGATCTGGTTAGAGCGGACAATGTGCAAACGGCAGCGGCGAGCGGACCTTCGGTCAGACCGCAAACGCGGCCCAGTGGCATCTTGAAACCGCCACAGATTGCCAAAGCACAACAGGTGTCATCAGACGCCGGGTTTCAAGGCTGGGTCGAAGGCTTTCGGGGACGCGCGCAGGCGCAAGGCATCGAAGACCAGACATTCAAAAGCGCGTTCTCTGGGGTCAGCTATGATCCAAAAGTTGTAGAACGGGATCGCAATCAGTCGGAGTTTACCAAAACGATTTGGGATTACCTGGACAGCGCCGCCTCGGAACTACGGATCGAGAACGGCAAAAAGGCGATGCGCGATCATGGTGCCAAGCTGGACGCGATTGAGGCGAAATACGGCGTTGAAAAACAGGTCATCGTCGCGGTCTGGGGGCTGGAAAGCGCCTATGGCACCTTTCGCGGCAGCAATGATGTTGTCCAGTCGCTGGCGACGTTGGCCTATGATGGCCGTCGCAGTGATTTTTTTGAACAGCAATTGGTGGCGGCGCTTAACATCTTGCAAAATGGCGACACAAGACCGCGCAATATGACCGGCAGTTGGGCAGGGGCGATGGGGCATACGCAGTTCATCCCGACGTCTTATCTGGACTATGCGGTGGATTTCACCGGCGACGGAAAACGAGATATCTGGTCCGACGATCCAAGCGACGCCTTGGCGTCAACCGCCGCCTATCTGGCGCAGTTTGGATGGGTCACCGGGCAGCCCTGGGGTGTCGAAGTGCAAGTGCCTGAAGGTTTCGATTATACTTTGGCCAACCGCGAGATTTTGAAAGATCCGTCCGAATGGGCAAGGCTGGGTATCGTTGGCACCGATGGCGCGGCTGTGCCGGATCACGGGCCAGCCTCGGTCCTATTGCCCGCTGGCTGGCAGGGCGCCGCGTTTTTGGTGTTCAAGAATTTCGAGGTGATCGAACATTACAACACCGCGGATGCCTATGTGATCGGCGTCGGCCACCTGAGCGACCGTATCAACGGTGGTGCTGCGATCCAGTCGGGCTGGCCACGTGACGACCGGGCCCTGACCCTGGATGAGCGTCTTGAAATGCAGCAGCGGTTAACGCAGGCCGGTTTTAGCACCGACGGTATTGATGGCAAAATCGGCCCCAAAACCATCAACGCCGTGCGTGAGTATCAACTGAGCAAGGACATGGTTCCGGATGGGTACGCGTCCTTGAAAATTTTGAAATCGCTCAAGTAATTAGCCCGGAGACATGCCACGCAGACGTTCGGACCTGCGGCGCAATAACTCAATCACTGTCAGCAGCGCAATCGAGACGATAACAAGGATCGTGGCCACGGCCAGAATGGTCGGGCTGATCTGTTCGCGCAGGCCAGTAAACATCTGCCACGGCAGGGTTTTCTGCCCGGCAGAGCCGACAAACAGAACCACGACCACTTCGTCAAATGAGGTGATAAAGGCAAATAACCCGCCCGAAATGACACCCGGCAGGATCAATGGCATCTGGACCCGAAAGAACGTTGTCACCGGGTTCGCGCCCATGTTCGCTGCCGCCCGCGTCAGCGAATGGTCAAAGCCGACAAGCGTTGCAGTAACCGTGATGATCACAAACGGAATACCAAGTGCGGCATGCGCCAGTACCACACCGACATACGTGCCTTGCAGCCCGATACGGCTGTAGAAAAAATACATGCCAGCTGCCGAAATGATCAGCGGTACAATCATGGGCGAGATCAAAATTGCCATGATCGCGCGGCGGAACGGCACATGGGGTTGGCTTAATCCGATCGCTGCCAGTGTGCCAAAGCTGACAGACAACAGCGTCGCAACAGGCGCGATACGGATCGAATTTTTCAAGGAGTTTTGCCAGTCAGAGCTGCCGAAAAAATCCTGGTAGTGCTTCAACGAATAACCCGCTGGATCAAAGCTCAGCATTTCTGGCGTGAAAGTAAAGAAGTCTTCGGCGTTGAAGCTAAGCGGCATGACCACAAGGATCGGCGTGATCAGGAACACGAGGATCGCGCCGCATATGACGCGAAATGCAAAGTGCCACAACACCTGTCCGGGGGTCAGATAAGGGGCGACTTTGGCCCGGTATCGCCCTTCGTAAAGCCAAAAACTGAACCAGCCGAAGAACCAGCCGAACGCGGCGCCGATCAATCCAGCAGGGATGCCACCCATCCAAAAGCCTATTATGGCCAGTAAGACAACCAAGCCCCAGCGCGTGGGTTTTTCCAGTTTGATAATCTGGGTGATCACGAACGCAATTGCGGCCATGGCGGCGGCGCCAACGACGATCCCAACCAGTGAATTGCCCAGTGACGTGCCGACCAGCAACCCGGCAAAAGCACCTGCAGCGGCAACAACCGGCACGTAGAATGAAACCGGAGTGCGCGAAATTGGTGTAAGTGCGGCCATGTTCTCAGCCCCCCAGCTTAACGTTGTCGATGCCAACGATTTTGTCGTATGCGTAATAAAGCCCCATAACGACCGCCAACAGAATGGCCCCCAATGCGGCAGCCAGCCCCCAGTTCAGCGAACTGGAAATGTGATAGGCAATCCGGTTTGAGATGAATGTACCGGTGGTCCCACCAACGATTTCGGGCGTGATGTAATAGCCAATCGACAGAATAAACACGAGGATCGACCCCGCGCCGATGCCCGGCACCGACTGCGGGAAATAGACCCGCCAGAACGCTGTCCAATTCGTAGCGCCCAATGACTTGGCAGCACGCAGATAGGTTGGTGGAATTGTTTTCATCACCGAATAAAGCGGCAAGATCATAAACGGCAGCAAGATATGCGTCATCGCGATGATCGTGCCGGTCTGATTGTTGATCAGGGCAAGTCGGCTGTCGTCTGCCACAACTCCCAGCCAGACAAGCGTGTCATTCACCACGCCTTGTTGTTGCAGCATCACTTTCCACGCCGAGGTACGCACCAACAGCGACGTCCAGAACGGCAACAACACAAGGATCATCAACAGGTTCGCCGTACGTGCAGGCAGGTTGGCCAGGATCCAGGCAACCGGATAACCCAGCAGAATGCAGCTGCCGGTGATGACCAGCGACATGAACAACGTCCGGCCAAACAGCTTGACATAAAGCTGCTGGCTTTCGGGGCGCATTTCCGCGCCGTCGACGCCCTTTTTCATATCGACCGAGTTCAGAAAGTAACCGCTGGTATACTTAGGCGAATAGGTCTGAATGGTGCGCCAAACGTCCGGGTTCGCCCAATCCTTGTCGATCTTGGTGAACGCTTCAGTATAGTTAACGGCGGTGAAACCGGTGACAGCGGCAACCGCTTCAGTCAGCTCAGCTGCACCCGGACCTGTGTAGCCGACCAGTCCCTTGGCCGCGTCGCTGTTCAGTTCGTAATAAAGCTCAGAGTAAACGGCGGCCCAGGGATCTTTCTTGGCTAGATTGGCTTCGTCTTCAGTTTGAGTGAAGTCTGCGAATGCTTGGAATTTGGCGGCTGTGGCGGGCAACAGATTTGCAATGTCGTCACGCAATTCAAACTTGGGTTGCTTTTTGCCCGACTTCGGATCCCAAGCAGCATGATCCGCCTGCCAATCATCCGAGCCCATCAGCTGGTTCCAGTTTTCGCCCTCTTTCCAATAGGCGTTCAGATCTTCGAACTGATCCTGAAACACTTCGCCCATGTCTTCGACCTTGCGGCCTGACTTGCGGAACAAGGATGATACGCCTGTCAGTTCATAATTCAGCCGTGATCCCAGTCGCGTATGCAGTTTGCGTTCCTTGGCGATGAAAATGTCCTCATAAAGTGCCTTGAAGACAGGTTCCGGCGGGATATCGGAGGCTGACGAATCCCAATCTGCCAGCAAATCGGTTGTCATAGGCAGCGTCTCAGAAACGATCTGATTTTCGACGGATCGAAACAGCATATCGGCAATGGGAGCGATAAACGTCAAAAGCACAAATACCAAAAGCGGTGCAATCAGGGCCAAAGCCCGCAGCTTTTGTCGGCGCAAAGCCCGGTTGAGGCTGGATTTCAGCGTGGTTCCGTCGGCCGCCATCATGGGGCCATTGTTGGTTTGATCGGTCATGCCGCGCCTTCCACAACGATGATTGTACTGTCTGCTGTGCGTCGCCGGATATTGGCAACCTCTTGGTATTCGGGATCGTCATAGGCGTTCAAAGCCGCCTGATACGATGGAAATTCAATGACAACGTGACGCTGAAAGGCATCGCCTTCCATGATCTCACTTTGTCCGCCGCGGATCACAAATGTGCCGCCCAATCCTTGCAGGATCGGCGTGTCGCGGGTCACGTATTCTTTGTAAGCGTCAGGGTCGTTCACGGTAATATGGCCGATGATGTAACCTTTGGGCATTCTTCTAACCTTCCGTGCGGGTCGTGAACGGGGGCCAGCGTGTGGCCCCCGTCTGTATCAATCTCTAAACCGGCTTATTGTGCCAGCCACGCCTGGAACTTCGCGTCGATGTCGTCGCGATAGTCGGCCCAGAACTCGTAGTTGTAGAGGAACGTGTTCTTGGCGTTCTCAGGATCGGTTGGCATATGTGGCGCCATGTCGATACCCAGTTCAGAGTGCTGACCAACCAGTGGCGCCGAAGACGCACGGGCAGGGCCGTAGCTGATGTATTTGGCCTGATCCGCCAGACGCTGTGTGTCTGTCGCGAACATGATGTAGTCCAACGCACGCGCTTCGCGCTCTGGCGTCAAACCGGCAGGAATGATCCAACCGTCAAGGTCAAACACTTGCGCGTCCCAAAGCATTGCAACAGGTTGCTTTTGCTCTTCGATCACGCTGAACAGACGACCGTTATAGGTGGAGCCCATAACGACTTCGCCATCGGCCAAAAGCTGCGGCGTGTCCGCACCAGCCGACCACCAGATCACGTCGTCTTTGATGGTTGCCAGTTTATCAAGCGCCTTTTGCTGACCTTCTTCTGTGGCCAGAACGTCATAAACATCTTCGTTTGCTACGCCGTCACAGATCAAAGCCCATTCCATGTTGTTGATAGGGCGTTTTTCCAACGCGCGTTTGCCGGGATAGGCATCTGTATCAAATACTGCGCAGACCGACGTCGGTGCAGTGTCGCCCACCATGTCTGTGCGGTAGCCAAATGTCGTCGAATAAACAATCTGAGGAATAAAGCAGTCTGACACCAGCAAGTCGCCAAAGTCATCCGAAGCCGATGTTCCATCAGGTGCAGGGGCCAGTTGCGTATCCGCGTCGATTTCAAGCGCCAGACCTTCGTCGCAAAGACGAATGGCGTCCGCTGCAACAACGTCCACAACATCCCAGGTTACATTCCCAGCTTCGTTCATGGCACGCAGTTTGGCCACGGCTTCGGCTGACGATTCATCATTGATGATGCTGACGCCTGTCTTTTCGGCGTAGGGTTCATGATACGCTTTGTTCTGCGAGTTAGAGTACGCGCCACCCCAGCTGACGATTGTCATTTCATTGGCCATGTGGCCATCGGCAATCGCCATTCCGCTTGCAACTGTAAGTGCAGTGGTGGCCAAAAGCGTTTTGGTCAGTTTCATTGATAGTCTCCCATTTATTTGCCCGTATACTCGTTCAAGCATGTGACATCGGGCTTTATCACAGCCTATTACCTTGCCGCACCGCAATTGGGTGCAACCGTTGACGTCAAGCGTCCAACGCACGGCAATCTTGTGGCAGCCAGCCGATTTCAATCTGCTGACCGGGTTTCAGACGCACCTGATCAGGCGCATTTCGTGTTTTCACGATGAAATCTTCGTTCCCGGCAACCCTGAGCCGGGTGCGGAAGATATCGCCCATGTAGATGAACTCAAGCACTTCGGCTTTCAACGTGTGGGCGTCTGGTGACAGACGTTCTTTGTTGTACTCAACACGTTCGGGCCGGATTGACACGCGGGTACGTTCACCCACTTTGCTGACATTGATCGGTTTGCAATCAATCAAGCCACCGCCGTCCAGTTGCACCAGCGCTTTGTCGCCTTTGATCTCTTTTACGACACCTTCCAGCGTGTTGTTTTCGCCAATGAACTGTGCCACGAAACTGTTTTCGGGCTCTTCATACAGCTTGTCCGGCGGCGCCAGTTGCTGAATGCGCCCGTCCTCAAACACAGCGACACGGTCTGACATTGTCAATGCTTCGGTTTGGTCGTGTGTCACGTAAACCACTGTAATGCCCAGATTGTCGGCAATGCGCTTGATCTCAAACTGCATGTGTTCGCGCAATTGTTTGTCCAAGGCACCCAAAGGTTCGTCCATCAAGACCAGTTCAGCCTCAAAAACCAGGGCCCGCGCCAGGGCGATCCGCTGTTGTTGTCCGCCTGATAATTGCGCCGGACGACGCCCGCCAAATTCCCCCATCTGCACCATGTCGAGAACGGTCTTGACCCGCTCATCACGCTGAGATTTGCCGATTTTGCGCACTTCCAAAGGAAAGGCGAGGTTTTCTGCAACCGTCATATGCGGGAAAAGCGCGTAATTCTGGAACACCATGCCGATGCCGCGTTTGTGTGGAGGAATGTTGTTGATCGATTCCCCGCCCAGTCGGATATCGCCATTTGTAGCGGTTTCAAACCCGGCGAGCATCATCAGGCACGTTGTCTTGCCAGACCCAGATGGCCCAAGCATGGTCAAAAACTCACCACGTGGCAAAGAAAGGTTAAGGTCTTTTACAACAAGCGTTTCGCCGTCGTAGCTTTTCTGGACACCGTCGAATTCGACGAAGGCGCCGTCGTTTGTATCAATGGCCAAATCTGGCTCCCCGTTTGGTACCGGCGGTTATCCGCACTTGTTGCGCCGAAGTAAAAACGCAGACCGATGGTAATGCAAGCGATTAGCGCAGGCAGTCCAATTTTCGGAGAAAAAATACGTCTCGCGACCGCTATTTGCGGATTTCTGATTTTTTTCCGACCATAAATTCAGATTTTCATGCAGATTCGGATATGGCCATGACCGGGCATCAACAGCGTCCTTGCGCATTCAACCTGGTGGAATCATCCGCATTGGCATCGGCCCGGTTGGTTTTCCAGGCCGATGACCAATGGTTTTATGTCTTATTCTGTCCTCGACACCTGTGCTTGCATTCAGGATGCGGCCCGCAGCATATCCTTGTCTTTCAACTGTGCATAGGTTTCGTCCAATGCCATGCGCGCGCGCGTCATGAACACATCAATATCATCCTGCCCAATGATCAACGGCGGCGAGATAACCATACGGTCGCCGACATGACGCATGACCAAATTATTGGCAAAGCACCTCTCGCGGCACATGAAACCAACGGTTCCGGCATCGGACGCGAATTTGGCGCGGCTGTCTTTATGCGGGGTCAATGCAATCGACCCCATCATGCCAATCAATGCGGTCTCGCCGACCAATGGATGATCGGCCAGCCCATCCAACCCGGCCTTTAGACCCGGATTGCCAACTTTTCTGACGTGATCCAATATGTTTTCTTCTTGCAAAATTCGCAGGTTTTCCAGCGCAACAGCGCATGCGACCGGATGGCCGGAATAGGTGTAGCCATGATTGAATTCGGTCGATCCAATGACCTTTGCAATCTCGTCGCTCACAACAGATCCACCAATCGGCTGGTAGCCCGAGCTTAACCCCTTGGCGATTGTCATAATGTCAGGCCGAATACCCAGCGACTGGCTGCCAAACCATTCGCCGGTGCGTCCAAAGCCGCATATCACCTCATCCGCGATCAATAGAATTTCGTATTTGTCGCAAATCCGCTGAATTTCCGGCCAATAGGTCGAAGGGGGTATGATGACACCACCGGCACCCTGTACCGGTTCTCCGATAAAGGCCGCGACGTTGTCTTCGCCCAGTTCAAGGATCTTTGCCTCAAGTTCTTGCGCGCGGGCCAGTCCGAATTCGTCACGGGTCATATCGCCACCTTCGGACCACCAGTCAGGCTGGTTGATGTGGTGAATATCCGGGATCGGCAAACCGCCCTGAGCGTGCATCGGGGTCATGCCACCCAATGATCCCGATCCGACAGATGATCCGTGATAGGCATTCTTGCGGCTGATGATATTGGTCTTTGTAGGCTTGCCTTTGACTGCCCAATAGGTGCGGACCATGCGGATATTTGTATCATTCGCTTCAGATCCGGACCCGGCGTAAAACACATGGTTCAGGCCGTCAGGGGTCAGCTTGGCAATCTCTGCGGCCAGGGCAATCGCAGGCACATGCGACGTCATGAAAAACGTATTGTAATACGGCAGTTCCATCATCTGGCGTGCTGCAACTTCAGCCATTTCGCTTCGGCCGTAGCCGATGTTGACGCACCACAACCCCGCCATGCCGTCCAAAATTTCATTGCCTTCGCTGTCGGTCAGATAAACACCTTTGGCGCGCGTGATGATCCGGGCGCCCTTGGCGGCCAGTTCGTCATTGGTCGTAAAGGGGTGCATATGATGCGCAGCATCAAGCGTTTGTAATTCGGCCGTGGGCAAATGGTTGGTAATCGCGGTCATGACGCACCTCTCAGAGACAATTCAGAATACGGATTCGCACCGCATGGGCAACGTCGCCGAGAATATGATCAAATTATTTCGTGTCAATCGAATCAATTCTATTCGTCACCAACGTCCAACGAGGATCGAATCTGTAGCATTCCCTGATGAACGTCCTCTGCCATAGCCTTTGCCGCGGCCTCGGCATCGCCGCGTTCCAGCGTACCTAGCAGGTCCATATGTTTATCCGGCAAGCTCATCGTGCCCCAGCGCCCACAGACAACCCGCAATGACGGGCCAAATCGCAACCACAGCCGGTCGACGATCGCCTCAAGAATCGGCGCATCTGCACAGGCATAAAGCGTCGCGTGAAACCGGTAGTTTTGCCGCAGGTAATTCGGAATATCGCCGGTGGCAATCGCTTGGTTCAACGCATTATCATGATCGCGAAGCCCGGCCAAATCTGGGGGCGTCATACGCTCCGCTGCCAATCTTGCCAACTGTGGTTCCAGATTTTGTCTCATGAAATCAAGCTGATCTACGCATCCCGCCGTCAGAACCGGAACCGACACGCGCCGGTTGCCTTGCATGGTCAAAGCGCCATCTGAAATCAACCGGCGGATTGCCTCGCGGATGGGTGTCATGCCAACGCCCAATTCTTGGGTCAGCCCGTGAATTGTGACCGCTTGACCGGGTGCCAGTTCGCCAAACAGAACACGGGTGCGCAATTGCTCATAGACCGATTGATGGACGGGTTGCTTTGCTGTTTCAGCGGACCCGATCGTTGTTGAATTCTTTTGCATTCGGTTGGTGTTCTTTTCTGGTTGCAGTGCAGTGTGCGCGGCGCATTTCTGGGCCGACTACTTACAGAAATGTATAATTCATCTTGCCCAAAGACGCAAAACTTGATCAAATTGGGTGAGACTGGGAATATATTCAGCAACCATCAACGGGGAATTCACGTGAACAAACAACTAACGAGTGGCGTCATCGCTGCCACAATGATTGCAACTTCTGCCTTTGCCGAAGAGGTACGGGTTTACAATTGGTCCGACTATATCGACGAAGAATTGCTGACCAAATTCGAAGAAGAGACCGGCATCAAGCTGATCTATGACGTTTTCGACAGCAACGAAGTTCTCGAAACCAAAATGCTGGCCGGTGGGTCGGGGTATGATGTTGTTGTGCCAACGGCGGACTTTTTGCAACGGCAAGTCGTTGCCGGCGCATTCCAGAAATTGGATTTGTCGCAACTTCCGAACCACGAAAATATGTGGGACGTGGTTGAGCAGCGCACCGCGCAGTATGATCCGGACAATGCGTATTCTATCAACTATATGTGGGGGACCACCGGCGTTGGGGTGAACGCGGCCAAAGTGAAAGAGGTTCTAGGCGAAGATGTCGCTCTGAACAGTCTCGAATTGGTTTTGAATCCTGCAAATATGGAAAAACTCGCGGCTTGTGGTGTCTACTTTTTGGACGCGCCGACCGAGATTATTCCAATGACGCTTAAGTATCTGGGCGAAGATCCGGATTCGTCAGATCCCGAAACTATTGCAAAAACTGAAGCGCCTTTGATGGCCGTTCGGCCATATATTCAAAAATTCCACAGCTCTGAATATATCAACGCATTGGCAAACGGTGATATCTGCGTCGCAGTTGGTTGGTCTGGCGATATTCTTCAAGCACGCGATCGCGCGGCTGAGGCCGACAATGGCGTTGAAATCGAATACAATGCCTTTTCCGAAGGATCGCTGATGTGGTTTGACCAAATGGCCATTCCTGTCGACGCACCACACCCCGAAGCGGCGCATAAATTCCTGAACTTCATTATGGATGCGCAGAACATGGCCGCGGCCTCGAACTACGTTTATTACGCCAACGGCAACAAGGCGAGCCAGGAGTTCTTGGTTGAAGACGTGATTGGGGATACGGCGATTTACCCAGATGAAGAAACCGTTGCAAAGCTTTATACAAAATCACCCTACAATTCCAAACTGCAGCGTGTTGTGACGCGGCTCTGGACCAAGGTAAAATCTGGCACCTAACAAAATAGTGAAAGGGCGGGGCGTGATGCTCCGCCCTTTTTTGACGATGCGTGATTGTTAGGCCAGATAGGAATTCACAGTGAACCAAACTGTTTTTGCCCCATGGGACGATGAAAACGCCAAACCATTGATCCGTTTCAAGAACGTGACCAAACGGTTTGGCAGTTTTGTCGCCATCGACGATCTGACGTTGGATATTTTCGAGCAGGAATTTTTCGCGCTGCTTGGCCCTTCCGGGTGCGGTAAAACCACGATGATGCGGATGCTTGCGGGGTTCGAAAACCCCACCGAAGGGTCCATCGAACTGGCCGACCAGAACATTGTGCCGGTGCCGCCGAACAAACGTGCAGTGAACATGATGTTTCAGTCGTACGCGCTGTTTCCGCACCTGACAGTTTTTGAAAATATCGCATTCGGCCTGCGCCGTGGAGACATGCCAAAAAATGATATCACCGACCGCGTCGAGGAAATGCTGAAACTGACGCGGCTGGAAAAGTTTGCTATGCGCAAACCGCATCAAATCTCTGGCGGGCAACGCCAACGGGTCGCTTTGGCGCGATCCTTGGCCAAGGCGCCCAAACTGCTGTTGCTGGACGAACCGCTAGGCGCTTTGGACGCGAAATTGCGACAAGCGACGCAGTTTGAACTGATGGACATTCAGGAAAAGACCGGCACTACATTTGTCATTGTGACCCACGATCAGGAAGAGGCGATGACCGTGGCCACCCGCGTTGCGGTCATGGACGAAGGCCGGATTATGCAGGTTGAAACCCCACAACGCATCTATGAAGCGCCAAATTCGGTCTATGTCGCTGACTTCATCGGGGATGTGAATATCATCATCGGACGCGTGTCATCTGCTGGCCAGGATACCTACAACTTTGCTTGGTCAGATAATCAACCGCCCTTTGTTGCCACATCATCACGCCCTTTTGGCGAAGGTCAGGAATGTCACCTCGCGGTGCGCCCCGAAAAAATCACCATTAGCGCTAAGCGTCCGGCGGATGCCAAAAACGCGGTGCAGGGAAAAGTGCTGGACATTGCTTACCTCGGTAACCTCAGCACATACCATGTTGAACTGCCGGGTGGTCAAATCATCAAGGCCCAGACAGCAAATACTCAGCGTGTCTCGCGGCGATCTTTCACTTGGGAAGACCCGGTTTGGGTCAGTTGGACAGCCACCGCCGGCGTGTTGTTGGCCAAATGAGGGTAGGTTCTGAAATCATCGCCCCGCGTAGGGTGCCGGTCTGATGCGGCGCTTTACACTGATATTCGTACCCTACGCCTGGCTGTTCGCGCTGTTCCTGATTCCGTTTTTTATCGTTCTTAAGATTTCTTTGTCGGATGCTGCACTGGCCATCCCCCCTTACGCGCCGACCTTGGACGAAGGATTGTCCGTTTTTTTCTCAAAACTGGATTTTGAGAATTTCAGCTTCCTTGCCTCTGACGATCTCTATTGGAAAGCATATCTAAGCAGTTTGAAAATTGCTTTGATCTCGACAATTCTGACATTGCTGGTCGGGTATCCGGTTGCCTATGCAATGGCCCGCGCGCCGCAAGAATGGCGCGCCACGTTGATGATGTTGGTGATTTTGCCATTCTGGACCAGCTTTCTGATCCGGGTCTACGCTTGGATGGGCATTCTAAGCCAGGAAGGTTTCCTGAACCAACTCTTGCTGTGGACGGGGCTGATCAGCACACCGCTAACCATTCTGAACACCAATGCGGCCGTCTATATCGGTATCGTTTATACATATGTACCGTTCATGATCCTGCCGATCTACGCGGCCCTGGACCGCTTGGACGGATCGTTGATCGAAGCCGCAGAAGACTTGGGCTGTTCGCGGTTCAAAGCGTTCTGGTTGGTCACGATCCCCCTATCCAAAAACGGGATCATCGCGGGCAGCTTTCTTGTGTTCATCCCGGCATTGGGCGAATTCGTAATCCCATCACTATTGGGTGGATCTGGTACGCTGATGATCGGTAAAGTGTTGTGGGAAGAGTTCTTCAACAACCGCGATTGGCCCGTCGCGAGCGCGGTTGCCGTGATCCTTTTGCTGATCCTGATCATCCCGATCATTCTGTTCCAACGCAATCAGCAACGACAGGCGGAGGCGGAACAATGAATAAGTTGAGCTGGTTCAACGTAACCTCACTGACGCTTGGGTTCGCGTTTTTGTACCTGCCTATGATCATTCTGGTGATTTACAGTTTTAACGAAAGCAAACTGGTCACCGTATGGGCTGGGTTTTCGACCAAATGGTACGGCGAATTGATGCAGAACGAGGCGTTTTTGGACGCTGCATGGGTCACCATAAAGGTCGCAATTGCGTCGTCTACCCTGGCCACGATACTTGGCACAATGGCGGCGTATGTGCTGATCCGCGGCGGGCGGTTTTTGGGGCGGACACTGTTTTCGGGCATGATCTATGCGCCGCTTGTTATGCCCGAAGTGATCACCGGCCTGTCATTGCTGTTGTTGTTCATCGGCATCGGACTGGACCGGGGCGTTCTGACAATTGTGCTGGCACATACAACCTTTTCAATGTGCTATGTGTCAGTGGTCGTGTCGTCCCGATTGATGACCTTCGACCGCTCGCTTGAGGAAGCAGCATTGGATCTTGGCTGTTCCAACTTTGACACGTTTCGCCTTGTGACTTTGCCGATCATCGCACCTGCGGTCATCTCGGGCTGGTTGCTTGCGTTCACATTGTCGCTGGATGATCTGGTGATTGCATCCTTTGCTGCGGGCCCTTCGGCTACGACCCTGCCAATCAAAATCTTCAGCGCCGTGCGTCTAGGCGTGTCGCCCGAGATCAACGCCTTATCGACGATCATGATCGGAATTGTGACCGTTGGCGTTATCACCGCGTCGTTGGTGTCAAAACGCAATAGCCTGCGCCAACAACGTGACGAACAGGCCGCCGCGCGCACCGCATGAGGCGCATCTTTGACGACTATGCCTACGGCGCTGACCCACGCGAAACCTGTTGGTGGGATGAGACAGCCAAGGGCAAATCTCGCCCCGCACTTGCCGGAGATCAGCGCTGCGATGTCGCCGTCATCGGGGCCGGTTTTACTGGGCTGACCGCCGCGCTAAGTTTGGCCGCTTCGGGCCTAACGGTGGCTGTTTTGGACACACATTACCCCGGCTGGGGCGCATCCGGCAGAAACGGCGGGTTTTGTTGTCTGGGTGGTTCAAAGGCGTCTGATAAATTTCTGGACCGCCACTTTGGGCGCGATGGCAGGCTTGACTTTCACCGCGCTGAAAAGGCCGCGGTGGCGTTGGTAGATTCGCTAACAACGACGCTGGGTATAGACATTGACCGCCATTCGCAGGGCGAAACCGAACTGGCCCACCGGGCAAAAGACATGCAAGCCCTGCAGCAACGTGCCGAACGGGTTGAGGAAAACTACGGCGTATCCCCAACCTTGATCCCGCAACGAGACCTGCGCGGGCAGGGGTTGATTGGACCGTTTCATGGCGGTCTGACCACTCCTATCGGCTTTGGTCTGAACCCGCGTAAATACATCGAGGGCCTGGCAAAAGCCGCAGAAGATGCGGATGCCATAATCTATCATGACAGCCCGGTGACCGGTTTGAAGGATGGCTACATCCTTGAAACAGCCAAGGGAAAAATCACCGCCGATCAGGTTGTTGTCGCCACCAACGGGTACTCAAGCGAAGACATGCCTGATTGGTTGTCCGGGCGGTATATGCCAACCCAATCAAACGTTCTGGTGACACGGCCGCTTACCCAAGCAGAGCAACAGGCAGGCTGGCACAGCGATCAGATGGCGTATGACACGCGCAACCTGTTGCATTATTTCAGGCTGATGCCGGATGGCCGGTTTTTGTTTGGAATGCGGGGAGGTCTGCGCACGGGATCCGTTGCAGAACGGCGTGCAAAAATACGGTTGCGGCGGGATTTTGAGACGATGTTTCCAGCGTGGCGCCACGTTGAAAGCTCGAATATGTGGTCGGGAATGGTGTGCCTGTCAAAGAACCTGCTACCCTACGTCGGCCCTGTACCGGGGCAACCGGGTCTTTGGGTTGCCATGTGCTACCACGGCAACGGTGTCGCGATGGCCAGTTTTTGTGGCACCAATCTTGCCGACTTGGTTTTGGGAAAGCCATCTGCGCTGCCGGCTGCGATGCGCCAATCCTTGCCTCGTTTTCCACTTGGGCGCGCAAGACGCAGCTTGATGCCGGCCGCCTATTTCGGCCTGATGCTGGCCGATCTTTGAGGGGGCGCGCTCCGCGGGGCGGATCACCTGCGGCCGCTTTGAAACACTTAGTCGATTTTAGGTGACCGGGCTGCGCAACGCTGTCACTGATTGCGCTGAAATCTCTGCACCACCTTGTAGGATTATGCGTGCCTGGCCGTCTTGATTGCTGACTTCGGTCACTTTCGCATAGGTTTCAGCGGCACTTGTGCCCAGCACCTGCCCCCCAGCACTGCTTTCTACCGCAAAGCTGTACAGGCCTGTCAAAAACGAGGATCCATCATCAGCAACACCTGTCCATTCCACGTCGCCATCCGCAATCGGGATCGACAAACGTTGCACGTCGCGGTCAAATTCATCTCTGACCACAAGATATGCTTCTTCGGCCCCGGTTTGGGATGAAGTGAAAACCGTAATTGGCTGGCCATTGAACTGAACAGGGGCGGTTGTGCGGGCCTCCATTCCGATCCAGCCGGCCAATTGCGCCAGGTTTCCAGACCCCATTTGGCCGGACAAAACCGTCAGCAGATCATTAGACATAACCTGTTGTTCCACCATGGAAAATTGCGCCAGCTGCGCTGCATATTCCGACGAATCAATAGGCTCAAGCGGATCTTGGTACTTTGCCTGCGCTGTCAGCATCGTTAAAAAAGTTTCAAAGTCAGACGATAAAACCGAGGTTTGTTGTTGCGGCGTATTGGGGGCGTTCAAACCCGTCGTGTTGGTTGGTGAAATGTCCATAAAAACTCCCTAAAGGCGCAGATCGAGCCCATCTGACTGGACCAATGAAATTGAAGCATTTGGCACCACATTGCCGTGCGTGGTGACATCGTTTAGCGGGCCATGACCTGACCGTTGCCTGTCGCCGCTGCCGTCGCGATTTTCGTTCGATTGGCCACCATCGAAACTGAAATCGATTTGACCGTACCCAAGGGAATGAAATTCCGCCGCCAGCTGATCGATATTTCGGCGCATCAGGATAAGGGTCTCGGGCCGTTCTGCCAGGACATTGACCACAATGCCCGCCTCACTGGTTGCAATGCTCAACCTCACGCGCCCCAGCTCTTCGGGATTGAGCGCCAGCTCAACCGGGCCGCCTGGCAACTGTCTGATGGCCTCAGCCATTTGGCGCCCGATCATCACAGGCGTCTCAGACCGGTTGAGGGGTGTGTTAAGCTGCTGCTGCGTCGCGGTACGTTGTTCCTGAATGGCCTGGCTTTCGGGATCGACTGTCAAAAAACTGGCGTCACTAAAGGTCTGAGACTCAGGTTTCGCAGTGTTGATCGGACCGCTTTCAACAGACCTGTTAGCGGGCTGTTGTGCCGGCGCAATTGACGGCGTCGCTGCGGTTTTTTCTGGGGCAATCAAACGGGTCTCAGGGCCGGGTCCGCCTGCGGTCTCGTGCCTCGGTGCGGGCGCCGAGATCGGGGACGCGATCTGAAGCAAGGGCGGCGTTGGTTCGCTGCTTTTCTGTAGATCATGTGTCACGCGAACGGGCAGAGTATTCGCGGTTGCCACGGCCGAAGTTTTATAGGTACTTGGCCCTGAAAAATCTGATCTAGCATCCTGTTTTAGATTATTTATTTTCGCATCAACGGGTCCTTGTGCCATCGTAGCAAC
>JBAUHN010000010.1:0-6987 GCA_049680295.1 Sulfitobacter sp. | reverse complement strand
CAGCAAGTGATACATGTTCAGTCGGAAGAGCCATAGTATCGAAAAAATCGAACGTTTTCTTCATAAAATTTCGCTTATCAATTTCTTCCTGCCGGTTAACCTAGGCGGACGATCAATGCGCTGAGCTGACTGTGACGCTCTTTGGCCCTTCGGCTCAAGATATAGGATCAGCCATTCAGCACCATTGAAGTGCAAAAAAATCATAATTGCTGGTCGAATGTCGCCCGGCACGTCCGAAAGGGAGGACACCCCAATGAAAATGCTCAAAACCCTGTTGGTGGGGGGGACAATTCTGGCATCCACACCAGCACTTGCCGATGACATTGTGATCGGCGTACCGAATTGGCCATCAGTAAAAGCGGCAGCAAATATTCTGAAGGTTGCTATCGAACAAAACCTCGGCCTTGAAGTGGAACTGCAGAACGGGAGTAACCCGATCGTCTTTGAGGCGATGGATTCGGGCGCAATGCATGTTCACCCCGAGGTCTGGCTGCCAAATCAACAAAACCTGACCGATAAGTTTGCCAAGGACAAAGGAACCGTTGTTGTCAACGAAAACGGTGTTCCGGCCTTTCAGGGCATGTGTGCAGACCGTGCAACCGCCGAGGCCCATCGCATCACGTCAATTGATGATCTGACGAACCCCGATATCGCAGCACTGATCGACCGCGATGGCAACGGTCAGGGTGACCTTTGGATCGGTGCGCCGGGCTGGGCCTCGACCAATGTCGAGCAGATCCGCGCCAAATCCTATGGCTATGACCAGACGATGGAACTGGTTCAGACAGACGAAACCATCGCATATGCAGAACTTGATGCGGCCATTGGCGCAGGCGAGCCTTGGATTGGATTTTGCTATGGGCCGCACTATATTTTCGCGCTTCATGATCTTGTCGTTCTCAAAGAACCCGCGCATGATCCGGCCAAATGGAACGTCTCACAGCCCACGGATGACCCAGACTGGCTGAAGAATTCTGAGGCAGGCGTCGCCTGGCCGCCGATCTTCATCCACATGGCCTATGCCAAAGCGCTTGAGACCGACAATCCAGCGGTCGCAAACATGCTGAGCAAAGTTGATTTCAATACCGATACGATTTCAGAGATGACTTTCCAGCTCGTGATCGAAGGGAAGGAGGCCGACGACTTTGCAAAAGAATGGGTCGCTGCCAATGAAGACCAGGTCTTGAATTGGTTTCTGGACTGACAAGTCCCCGCTGCATCTCAAATGATGTAGAACATTCGGGTGTCGCGTTCCAAGACCGCGGCACCCGTGCAATTCCGGATAGGTACAATGGAAAATGAAAATGTCGTCCGACTGACGGATGTTTGGAAAATCTTCGGCACTCGCGCTGATGAGGCGATGGCCGCCGTCAAGAAGGAAGGCATCGGGAAATCCGAAGTGCTGAAACGGTTTGGTTGCGTCGTTGGCGTGCAATCCGCCAGTTTTGAAGTCGCCCGCGGTGAGATTTTTTGCATCATGGGGTTATCAGGGTCGGGGAAATCGACACTGGTGCGTCACATCAACCGATTGATCGAACCGACCTCTGGCAAGATCGAGATTTTGGAACAAAACATCTCTTCCCTATCCACCAAAGAGTTGCGCCGCATCCGAGCAGAAAAAATCGGCATGGTCTTCCAGCATATGGCTTTGATGCCGCACCGCTCGGTGCGCGAGAACGTAGGCTATCCACTGGAAATCCGAAAAGTCTCTAAATCGAAACGCTGGGCCGTTTCTGAACACGCGTTGGACCTGGTTGATCTAACCGGTTACGAGGACCGTCTGCCACACGAGTTATCGGGCGGGATGCAACAGCGTGTTGGCATTGCAAGGGCGTTGGCGTCTGACCCGGAAATCCTGCTGATGGATGAACCTTTCTCGGCGCTTGACCCCCTGATCCGCTTGCAACTCCAGGACCAGTTCAAGGCATTGGTGGCACAGTTGCAAAAGACAACACTATTTATCACCCATGATCTGGACGAAGCGATCCGAATTGGCCACCGCATCGCCATCATGAAAGACGGTGTGATCGTGCAGATCGGCACGCCCGAAGACATCGTGATGAACCCAGCCGATGACTACGTTCGCGAGTTTGTCCAAGGCATTTCAAAATTAAAGCTGGTCAAGGCGCATTCGATTATGGAACCGATTGACACGTTTCGTGCAAATGACAAGCGCTCGCTAGAGGATTCACCACGGGCGGACAAAAACGCCGACCTTGATCAATTGATCGACCTGTCGGTGGACACCTATTCGCCTGTGATCATTACAGAAAACGGCCAAGATGTCGGTGTTGTCGACAAAGCGCACCTGCTGCGTGGCATCCAAGGAGGCAAAGATGACTGATACATCCGCTGAACTAAAAGTCACGGCTGCATCCGATATTGAGGTCGACCGCGCTGCTCTGAATGCGTCGATAAACACCTTCGCGGGCCGTTCGGGTGCCTACTACACAATTGCTTTCAACAAAATTCACAGTGCTATCGGTTGGGTACCCATCACCTTTAACCTCTGGGCCGCCGTGTTAGGCCCGCTCTGGTCTGCATCACGCGCCATCTGGGGCATGTTCTGGGCGTTCTTGATCCTCGAAATCATTGCATGGGTTCAAATCGGTCGTGGAGCCTGGGGTAACCCTGGCGCAGATTTAACCAACCGGGCTGAACTTCAGGCGGCGCGCGCGCAAGACATGTTTGACCGGGCCGCAGCGGCATCCGAGCAGGCCGATATCGATCGCTTCAGCAAACTGGCTTCAAACCTCCAAAGCACGGCCGACAGAACGCTGGAGCAGGCGAATGCCGCTCAGTCCGAGGCGCTTGGCATCATGATGACGGGCATGGTAATGCTGCTTGCCTTCAAGATCATTCAAGGGTTTTGGGCCAATTACGCGTATGAAAAGCAATACTCGAACTGGCGGATTGACCCAGACAATACAGAAAGCGGTCAGACCACGCGAAACATTGCTTTGGGGGGTGTGCTGACAGCTCTGATCGGACCCTTGGTCATCTATAAGTTCACGGTCAGCAAATCCCTGGCGCTGCTTGATGAATTCCCAGAAGACTACAGTTCCAGCTTGTTCCTAGGAGAAGGCAACGGCACTCTTTACGCTGCATTTGCAAACTGGTTGGAAAATCACATCGATGCGGCAGCAGCAGCTGGCGGTGATTTTTTTGACGGGATTGTTGTAGGTGTGCGCACTGTCCTGGATGCGTTGACCCTGGCGCTGAATGGGTCGCCATGGCCTGTCGTGATGTTGGTGATTGCCGTTACCGCGTGGCGTGCGGCTGGTCCGCGCGTCGCGATCTTTACCGTTGCGGCAATGGCCTACACGGCACTGCTTGGCTACTGGGCCGTGGCGATGGAAACCGTCGCGCTTGTCGGCGCTGCTGTGCTGCTCTGCGTGGTGTTCGGCATCCCGCTGGGCATCTGGTTCGGTAAATCCAGGCGCGCCTACAACATGGCCGAACCGGTACTTGACCTGATGCAAACCCTTCCCGCATTCGTCTACCTGATCCCCATCATCGCCTTTTTTGGCACAGGCAACCCACCGGGCATTCTGGCCACAATTATTTTCGGCATGCCGCCCGTGATCCGCCTGACCGCATTGGGCATGCGCGGCGTGCCTGAAAGCATAAAGGAAGCAGTCGATGCCTTTGGTGCGTCGCGCTGGCAAAAGCTGAAAGATGTCGAAATACCGTTGGCGCTGCCTTCGATCATGGCAGGTGTGAACCAGACCATTCTCATGTGCCTGTCGATGGTTGTGATTATCTCTTTGATCGGCGGTGGCGGTTTGGGCAAGGAAATTCTTGAAGCCCTGCAATACGCAGCCAAAGGGCCTGGTCTTCTAGGTGGCTTCGCAATCCTGTTTCTGGCCATGGTCATGGACCGGATCGTACAGGGCGCGTTTCGGCGTGAGGGTCGGTAGAGCCTAGATAGCAGAAGACTTATGGCACTCATCCGTCTGAGTTCTCAGAATATCAACGACTTTTCTGTCTCTTGAAGCATGCCTGGATCGCGACAAGAGGTGGGTTTGCCTTATGACCCGAGGATTGCTGATAGCAAGCATTGCCGTATCTTGTGTTGATGGCGTTTTCTATGCACTGAAAAGAAATCAGACAGAATGTGGAAGATCCAGAATTCAGAATGAAGGGGTTTCTTGGGGAAATGCAGCAATCGGTCGTTGGTACAAACGCAGCGAAAGCTCAGTTTGTCCGCGACCTGATGGAGTGGATGCCCCTCCATCGGGTCGGGCCGGTCGGACACCTTCGCCGCGATCTGTGCAAAAGGCAGCTTTCCAATTCTTAGGTCAGATACGTGACGTGAAGGTCAAAGTTATCTGACGTTCTACACTTGACCATCGTGGCTGGACTATTGTTCGACCATCTCAAACAACGCGGGAAAGCGTTTTTTGGCTTTGCCTTTCTGTTTGGTCCCAATCGCATCCTCATAGTTCGCCGCGGCACCCACCTGGATCAACGCCACCATGCCCAAAGCATAATGCGGGGTGCATTTGATGCCATAAAGCCCTTCGACATCCAGCGTCACCGAAAAATCATCACCAAGCTTGCTTTTAAAATCTTCGGCACCATCCGGGATCATGCCTTTGATGGTTTCGGCGTTATGGCCTTTGTCGGTTGAGATAAAGTTGATAGTATCACCGGGCATCGCCTTAACGAACGCAGGTTCAAACACCATCGCACCTGCTTCGCCTTTGTTCAGCATCTTCACCTCAAAGGTCTCAGCGTGCAAAGCGCCCGCCATCAAGACAACGGCGGTTCCTGCGGCAATTAGTTTCTCAAACATCGAATATTCCTTTCGTCGATAGATGAAGAATTCTTGTCTTGCCGCATTTCTATGATACCCAAGCTTTATGCTCTTTGTGCTTCAACAAACTTCGGACAGCCTCCATTGAAATCTTTGGATGAAAGCCTGCTTTCCGGTTTGCCGCCGTTTTTGAAATTACAACGGCACCAGATCCGTCTGATCCTGGATCAAGCGACGGCGTCGCGTGTTGAAACAGGCAGCACGGTTTTTGATGAAGGGACCAAGGCCGAGCGGTTCTTTTTGCTGTTGGATGGGCATATCAGGGTTGTGAAAGTCACCGCCGATGGCGATCAGGTGATCGCGATGCATATTGCCAGCGGCCAATTGTTTGGCATCGCTACAGCATTGGGCAAAACTGAATATCCCGCGACGGCGCTGGCCGCCCGCGAATGTCTGGTGTTGTCCTGGCCCAACACGCTTTGGGCCGGTTTTGTCGCCGAGTATGAAGGTTTTGCCACAGAAACCTACAAAGTCGTCGGGTACCGCCTGGACGAAATCAACAAACGTGTGATGGAAATGGCAACCCAACAGGTGGAACAACGCATCGCGTCGGTTTTGCTGCGTCTGATCAATCAGGCGGGCAAGAAAGTCGGCGACGGGATCGAAATTGATTTTCCAATCACACGCCAGAATATATCTGAGATGACAGGAACCACGCTGCACACCGTCAGCCGATTGCTTAGTGCGTGGGAAAAGGCAGGCATAGTGGCCAGCAAACGCAGTAAGGTGACAGTCACCGACGCACATAAACTGGTTCTGTTAAGCGCGGCGCAGCATTAGGTTCAGGACCCATTTCACAAAGACCCTAGCCTGCATCAATCGCAACTGACAGTTCATCGCAGATCACTTGTTCATCCAGATCATGTTCGACACAGGCATCATGTATCGTGTGAAATGGCGCAATGCTGCATCCGACGCATAACATCTTGTTTCTTATGAAAACTTCAATCGTTTGTGGCCACCTGTCCATCATGTCGACCAAACTCAGATCACTAAGGGGTCGGGATCGGTTTTGCATAGCGATGTCTCGCTACTTTCGGGTGCGGGTGTTAACCGCGCCATGGGTTAAGACCTGCGGTGTCACAAGTCCAAAAACGCGGCGATATCCGCCTGCAAAGCATCCCAATCGGTAAATTCATGGTCGCCTTGCGCGAATTTGGCGTCTTGACCGCGCAAAACCACATGCCGCAGAATCTGGGTCGAAAAATAGTCATAGCTGCTTTGGCGCACGGCACCGGCCACCAAAGCGCTTTGGGTTGCGACAAACCCGGTGCGCATTTCCATATCGGTCAGGAATTCTGCCGCCTCCTCTATCCCGCTTTCAAATGCGGCCTTAAGGCTGACCGACAACATCAGTGTCTTGTGCGTTTTCAACCGGTCCCGGTCCGCCAACACAAAAACCTCAAAGGCTTTCGGATGCCTGCGTTCATGCACAGGCGCCGCCAGAATTATCTTGTCGACACCTTCGTATGAGACCACAGCGGATCTGTCAGATGTATTGACGCGTTCGACAACATGCCCCGCAGCGACCACTTGGGTTTGAACGAAATCAACGATCTTACCTGTCTGGCCCTCGATGGTTTCAAAGATGATCAAAACTTTCATTGCTATGCCTTCCTTTTTCACAGGCCAAAAATTTAAGCGGGCTTGGGCGCTTTCCGATGTGATCTGGCCACGTGATCCGGTTGGACGTTAGCAGTTTGCAATGCGCGTGACTTTGCGCTGGCGCAAATCAGACCAGATTTTCAGATGCGCAACGAAGCCGGCCCTGACCCAAAAACCGGCCCGCTAAATCTGTTGCTGTCTTTGGGCGTCGCGCACCAATGCGGCAAGGCGGTAAAATCCATGCGCCATTTTGGTAAACGGCATCAGCAAAAAAAAGCCAAGCACAGAGCCCAGATGCAGCGCCAAGATCGTCGGCATCAAAGCGGTGGGTCCCAGCGCATAAAGCGCCAATCCGCTGAACCCCACAAATCCAAGTTGCAAGATAAACGCGACCTCACCGCCCCAGGCCGACACAGCCCCAAGCCCCGGATCGGCGCGCAGTTTAAGTGTAGCCATCCAGATGGCACCACCTGTCAGCAATATACCGCCGGGAACGCCCAATAGCTTGGGCAGTGACCAAAACCCGTAAGGTGCCTGCATATCAAAGATATAATGCAATATTG
>JBAUHN010000009.1:0-29756 GCA_049680295.1 Sulfitobacter sp. | reverse complement strand
GCGAAGTTGTGGTCGCCAGATCGCCTTTGTTGGGGCCGGGCATCGCCGTGAAACCGTTACGCGTCGGAGATGAACCGGCGAAAGCCCCTGCCATGGTCGAACTATCGGACGAGCGTCGCGCCCGCTTGGTGGCCTTTGTGGAGGCCAATAAACGCATGCCCCAAGACGCCAAGGCGCGTGTCCTTGCGCAATTGGCTGAGCCACAAGTGCCCGCAAAAATGGTCGAGCGGATAGAAAGCCGCATGGGAGGGTAAAGCAGGTGGCGCGACCGATCCCCAAATCAGCAAGCGGAATCCTATCCTATTTCACCCGCCACAAGACAGTGGCCAACCTTCTGTTTGCGGTGATGATGATCGCAGGCATTGCCGCTTTGCCCAACATGCGGGCGCAGTTTTTCCCAGATGTGATCCTTGAAACGGTGATTGTCGATGCGGTCTGGGACGGGGCGGGTGCCGAAGACGTTGACGCGGCGGTCATCCAAGCATTGGAGCCCGCACTTTTGTCCGTGGAAGGTGTGACAACATCAAACAGCCTGTCGCGCGAAGGTCGCGGCAACATCATCGTCGAGTTTGAACCGGGTTGGGACATGTCGCGGGCTGTTGACGAAATACAGGTCGCTGTGGATGCCGTCACCGGCCTGCCTGATGAGGTAGAAGAACCCACCGTGCGCCGGGGCGTCTGGCGTGACAGGGTAACGGATGTGGTAATCACCGGTCCTGTCGGTCCTGCGCAACTGGGGCTTTTTGCGGATGAACTGGTCACACGGTTGTTCGAAGTTGGCGTAACGCGCACCACGATACGCGGCGTTGCCGCACCGCAAACCCTGATCGAGGTGCCATCGGCAAATCTGATCGCATATGATGTCACCATGTCCCAGATCGCAACCGCGATTGCCGCCGAGGTCGACGCCGACCCGGCGGGCGATGTGGCAGGTGTCAACGCGCGGGTGCGTACCGGCACCGCCAAACGCAGCACAGACCAGATTTCAGGCATTGTGTTACGCTCAAACCCCGATGGGTCAAACCTTTCTGTCGGAGACGTGGCACGGGTGTTGACCCAAGGCATTGACCGCGATCGCAGTTATTTTGTGGGCGAAAACCCGGCGATGTCGATCCGGGTGGACCGATCCGACAAGGGCGATGCCATTGATATTCAACGCACCGTCGAAGGGGTTGCCGCAAGTTTGCAAGCCACGTTGCCGCCCCTGGTCAGGGTCGATCTGATCCGCACCCGTGCGGCGGCCATTTCGGGACGGCTGGATATCCTGATCGACAATGGTCTGGTGGGATTGGCCTTGGTTGTGGGGCTGTTGTTTTTGTTTTTGAACGCCCGCACAGCGCTTTGGGTTGCGGCAGGTATTCCTGTGTCGATGATGGCCGCGATTGCGCTGATGTATGCGGGCGGTCTGACCATCAACATGGTGTCGCTGTTTGGATTGATCATTACGCTTGGGATCGTCGTGGATGACGCGATTGTCGTCGGCGAACACGCCGATCATCGCGCGCGTCACTATGGCGAACCCGCCGTGATAGCCGCCGAAACCGCGGCCCGGCGCATGGCGATGCCGGTGTTTGCCGCCACGCTGACAACGGTGATCGCCTTTTTCGGGCTTGTTGTCGTGGGCGGGCGATTTGGCGATCTGATTCAGGACATTCCCTTTACGGTGATCGCGGTTCTGGCGGCCTCACTGGTCGAATGTTTCCTGATCCTGCCGCACCACATGGCCCATGCATTGGCCGCTGTGGGCCATGAACGCTGGTATGATTGGCCCAGCAAACAGGTAAACCGTGGCTTTGTCTGGGTAAGGGAGACCTTGTTTCGGCCCTTTATGGCGGGCGTCATTACCGGGCGTTATGTCGTGCTAGCAGGTGTCACCGCCATTTTGGCCAGCCAGGTGGCCTTGTTTGTCCGGGGTGACGTGCAATGGCGGTTTTTCAATGCGCCTGAACGTGGGTCGGTAACGGGCAACTTTGCCATGGCAGAAGGGGCCACTCGCGCGGATACAATCGCTATGATGCGTGAAATGCAGCGCGCCACACAAAGCCTTGGTGCCGAGTATGAAGCGGAATATGGCGCCAACCCGATCGACTATGTCATCGCCGAAGTTGGCGGCAATGCCGGACGCGGGCTGGAGGGGTCTGAAACCAAAGACAGCGATTTGCTGGGCGCAATTTCGATCGAGTTGATTGACGCGGATTTGCGGCCCTATTCCAGTTTCGCCTTTGTTGCGGCCTTGCAGGACGCTGTGGTCAATCACCCATTGGTCGAGACCGTTTCATTCAGGGGGTGGCGATCAGGACCCGGCGGCGATGCATTGGACGTCGATTTCTTTGGCGCGGATGTGGATACGCTGAAAGCAGCCTCGGAAGACTTGAAAGAAGCTTTGCGGCAATACCCGGAGGTCAGCGCCGTTCAGGATAATCTGGCCTATGACAAAGAAGAGGTGATCCTTGATCTGACGCCGCAGGGCCAGGCAATCGGCTTTACCATCGACACATTGGGACGTGTACTGCGCCACCGTCTAAACGGGATCGAGGCGGCAAGCTATCCGTCGGGGCCGCGCAGCGCGACCGTGCGGGTTGAATTGCCAGAGGGCGAGTTGACGGCGGATTTTCTGGAGCGCACTCAAATGCGCACTCCAAACGGTGACTATGTGCCGCTGGCGGACATTGTCAGCGTTGACCGGCGCGTGGGTTTTAGCACAGTGCGGCGGGAAAACGGTCTGCGGCTGATCTCGGTAACGGGCGACATTTCGGAAGACAACGCCGCCCGCGCAAGTGAGATCAGCGCGGCGCTGGAGAACGATATCCTGCCGCGCATCGCCTCAGAGCGACAGGTGGAATGGCGCGTGGCCGGCCTGGCCGAGCAGGAAAACACCTTTCTCAGCGATGCAATGACCGGGTTGATCCTGTGCCTGACGGGCATTTTCCTGGTTCTTGCGTGGATTTTTGGCAGTTGGACGCGGCCGGTGGTTGTTATGGCGATCATCCCGTTTGGATTGGTCGGCACCATTTACGGCCATAATTATTGGGATGTCCCGCTAAGCATGTTTACCGTCGTCGGTTTGATCGGGATGACCGGGATCATCATCAACGATTCCATTGTGCTGGTGACCAGCATTGACGAATATGCCGCCGACCGCGGATTGATCCCGTCGATCATAGATGGTGCGGCTGATCGGTTGAGGCCGGTTTTGCTGACGACGCTCACCACCGTGCTGGGCATGACGCCCTTGCTGTTCGAGGCCAGTCAACAGGCGCAATTTCTAAAACCAACGATCATTACCCTGGTCTACGGCCTGGGTTTTGGCATGGTTCTGGTCTTGCTGGTGGTGCCTGCGCTGATTGCTGTGCAACATGATGTGTCACGCCAGATAACCGCAATGCGGCGCGGGTTGGCCGGGCGATTAACCGGGATGCGCTGGGCGTTTGCCACCCTGTGGATGATTATTCTGGGCTGGGGCGCTGCGACGCTGGGTTGGGTGATTTGGTATGACGCCCTGCCTGAGGGAATAAGTGCCACCTTCCCAATAGTTTCGGGGTGGGGCGCTATGTCAGCGGCGCTGTCGCTGTTCGTGACAGGCGTCGCAGCCCTTAGTGTGCTTGCCTATGGAATTGCGATAGTAACCTTTCAACTGTCGCGCAAAAGCGCGTCCTAGGAAGGGTTGCAACCGCGAATATCAACCGCGTGGTTCTTGCCCAGAACCGTAATGCGGATGGCCGAGCGGTCGATCGCAATTGCCCCGCCTTGAGCGTGCATCATTTCTGACACTGCAACAACGCTGCCGCCTTGCCGGGTTGTTTGCGATGCGCCGACCCAGATGTCCGCCTGACCCGGTTCGATCACCACAACTTCGTTGCCGCCTGCAGAGGGCATTGTAACACGCGCGCTGATGCGCATTCCGTCTGAGGTTGCCTCCAACGCGCAGGTGCTACTGCGCACGCCTGCTTCTTTTGCGCTATAGGGTCGTTCGGCCAACGCTGCTGCAATTGCCGGTGTCGGCGTGGCCCCGGATCCCTCAAGCATTGCGTCAAAGTGCAAAACGTGCGGCATGCAGATGTCGCTGCATACGCCCAACTCCATCTTGGCGCGCAGACGCACCGGTTTGCCGGATGTCGAAGGCGCAATTATCAGCGGTATGATCAGTTGGTTCTTGTAGCCGATGGATCGCAGGCCATTGTCGTTGAACACGCGCGGTGTGGGCCATGAAATTCCGACCGATTGCAAATTGCGCGACCGCGACCAGTCAAATTGCGGTGGAATGCCACCGTCCCCCGGCGCGCGCCAATAGGTTTTCCATCCCGGTGCCAAAATCAGCTGAAGCGCCGCCACCCGTGTGCCGTCAGATTTGACCCAGCCGGGCAGCACGGCGGCCGTCACCGGGTCCGCGACAGTTTGGCCGCGGACGGGCAATGCCATCAGACCAAAGAGAACAGCCGCGATCATTCGTTTTGCTATCATAAAGGTTAGATGGACAATCAGGCCTGAAATGCCAAGTCACGTTCCGGTTAGCCATGTTTCGCGCACGCTGTGCAACAGGCTTGCAAGCGTTCAAAGCTGCCGTCATTCTTCACCCGTAAGTTGAAAGTTGGGCAAGTGGAGATAAGACTCTGGATTTGACCGGAAAACTGCTGTTGGCGATGCCGGGAACGCGCGATCCTCGATTCGAGCATTCGGTGGTTCTGATCTGTGTGCATTCCGATCAGGGGGCGATGGGCCTTGTTTTGAACAAACCCAACCCAGAGCTGAGTTTAAGCGATGTATTGGACCAGCTTGAAATCCCGCCCGGCAATGGCTCAAACAATACCACAATCCATATCGGTGGCCCGGTTGAAACTGGACGTGGTTTTGTTTTGCATTCGGATGAATATAGCTCAAAGCTGAAAACGCTGGCGGTTCCGGGTGGCTATGGCATGACCGCGACGCTTGATATTCTGGAAGACATCGCCAAGGGATGTGGCCCGGATCAGGCATTGATGATGCTGGGCTATGCCGGTTGGGGGCCCGGTCAGCTTGAGGCTGAGATAGGCATGAACGGGTGGTTGACATGCGATTCCGCGCGCGATCTGATCTTTGAAACGGATGCCGACCGAAAGTGGTGCGCCGCGTTGCACCGGCTCGGAATTGACCCGGTAGGCCTGTCATCAACTGCTGGTCGTGCCTGACTCTGGACGGATCAGCGCGGTGCCGCGGCCCTTTGCAAGCGGTCATTGATCGCCCGGCCCAATCCGTGGCCCGGCACCGGCGCGACAGCAATAGGGCGGCCCAAAGCATTCAAGGCGTGCAAATGATCAAACAGGTTAACCGCCGCCTCAACCAGATCACCGGATTTGGACAGGTTAAGATCGCATTCCATTGGCCCAAAGCCCAGGAAAACCTCCGTCTGTGTCGCGTGATCGGCATCCAGACGGACGGCGCTGTCGGGCGCGTAATGCGATGCCAATTGTCCCGGTGCGGTAACGGTGCCTTCTGTCGCGGGTGCCAAGGGCACCCCAAGGGCCGCCTCGATGGCCTCGGTTGGTAATCCGCCAGCACGCAGCAATCTGGGGCGATCACCTGTCAGGCCTATGATTGTGCTTTCCAGTCCAACCGAACAGGCGCCATCATCCAGGACGGCAGCGATTTTGCCGTCTAGCCCGTCCAGCACATGATCTGCAGTTGTCGGGCTGATCCGGCCTGATGGGTTGGCCGAAGGGGCGGCAACAGGTCCACCGAAGGTCGCCAACAGCTGCCTTGCTGCCGGGTGCGCCGGAACCCGGATCGCCAGGGACGGTAATCCAGCCGTGACCAGCGACGCCAATCCGTGGCCGGTTTTGAGCGGCAAAACCAATGTGACCGGTCCGGGCCAGAAAGCAGAGGCAAGAATATCTGCCATATCGGACCATTCGACATAGTGCCGGGCTTGCGCGTGATCGCCCACATGCACGATCAGCGGATTGAACGCCGGACGGCCCTTTGCCTGATACACTGCCGCCACCGCCTGCCCGTTGCGCGCATCGGCACCCAGGCCGTAAACCGTTTCGGTAGGGAATGCGACGATGCGCCCCGCTTGCAAAAGTGCTGCGGCCTTGGCAATACCAGTTTCATCGACGTGCAGCTTTTCAGTCATTTGAGGCTTCATAGTGTCCGTGACGCCGCGTTCTGGTTGCCGCGTCGCACGACGTGGCACATGCTTGCATGAATACTGCGGGTGTTACACGGGGACTGACCCCATGCCAAGTGGCCGCCCGTTAATCGGAGAGAAACTATGCCTTACCATGCCGTTGCCGACGAATTTTCATTCCTGTTTGACCATGTTGTCGGTTTTGAACAGGTACGTGCGACAGAACGATTTGCCGAGGCATCGGATGATCTGACCCGCGCTATTTTGTCTGAAGCAGGCAAAATGTGCGATGATGTTCTGGCACCGCTGCAACGCGGCGGCGATCTGCACCCGGCGCGTCTGGAAAACGGCGTTGTGCGGACCTCGCCGGGGTATGACACCGGGCTATCGGCGATTTCCCAGGGCGGTTGGGTCGGGATGAGCGCTGATCCGGAATTTGGCGGCATGGGTCTGCCGATGACGCTTACCAGTGCCGTAAATGAAATGATGGCAGGGGCCTGCCTGTCGCTGCAACTTGCCCCGCTGATGAGCCAGGGCCAGATCGAAGCACTGGAGCATCATGCAAGTGACGCCATCAAAGATCTGTATCTGCCCAAACTGATTTCCGGCGAATGGACAGGCACGATGAACCTGACCGAAGCGCAGGCCGGTTCCGACGTCGGCGCGCTGAGCAGTAAGGCCCAAGACAATGGCGACGGCACCTATGCCGTCACGGGGCAAAAGATATTCATCAGTTGGGGCGATCACGACATCGCTGAAAACATCTGCCATCTGGTGCTTGCCCGCCTGCCGGGCGCGCCGGCGGGTACAAAGGGGATCAGCTTGTTTTTGGTGCCGAAATTCCTGCCCGACGCGGATGGCAACCCCGGTGTCGCCAATACGCTAAAGCCTGTGTCGCTTGAACATAAAATGGGCCTGCACGGGTCGCCGACTGCCGTCATGCAATATGACGGGGCAACGGGGTGGCTGATTGGTGCCGAACAAGGCGGCATGGCGGCGATGTTCACCATGATGAACAACGCCCGTCTGGGTGTCGGCGGGCAGGGGATCGGCGCTGCAGAAGGGGCGTATCAGCATGCTTTGGAATATGCGATGGACCGCAAACAGGGCCGCACGCCCGCTCAGGGGTCATCCACTGGCACAATCATTGATCATGCCGATGTGCGCCGGATGCTTTTGACGATGAAAGCGGATATTTTCGCGGCCCGCGCCATTGCCCTGTCTTGTGCGGTTGCCATTGATATGGCCAATGCCACCGGCGACGCCACATGGAAAAACCGGGCGGCGTTTCTCACTCCAATTGCCAAGGCGTTTGGCACCGACACAGGCATCTCGGTGGCCGACATGGGCGTACAAGTGCACGGCGGCATGGGTTTTATCGAGGAAACCGGCGCGGCGCAGTTTTTCCGCGATGTCCGTGTCACAGCGATCTACGAGGGCACCAACGGGATACAGGCGATGGATCTGGTGGCCCGCAAAATGATGGACGGTGGCGACGCCGCAGGCCAATTGCTGGACGAAATCGAAGAACACGCCGAATCCGCCCGCGACAGCCTGCCCGAATTGGCAGGTCCGGTGTGGGACGCAACAGAAACTCTGCGTGAGGCCACCGAATGGCTGACGAGTCAGGATGATCTGAACATGCGTTTTGCGGGCGCGGTTCTGTATTTGCGGGCTTTTGCACGGGTGTTGGGCGCGCATTTACACCTGCGTGCTGCAATAAATGACCCCGGCGGGCCGCGCGAAAAACTGGCCCGGTTCTACATTTCGCGGCTGTTGCCCGAACATGCTGGCCTCTTGGCGCATGCCCAAGCAGGGGCAGACGATCTCTATGCCTTTGATATCGAAGAGATTGTGGCCTGATGGCGGATGGTGCGCCCACAGGGCTGAGATATCCGTGGGACACACCGCCAGATCACGGTGACGCAACCCAAGTGGCCCCTGGTGTGTTGTGGCTGCGATTGCCGCTGCCGATGAAGCTGGACCATGTGAATGTCTATGCGCTGGATGACGGTGATGGCTGGACGGTCATTGACAGCGGTTTTGCCTCCAATAAGACCAAAGCGATTTGGCGTCAGATCATGGCAGGGCCTTTGGCGGGCAAACCGGTGACGCGGATTGTGGTGACCCACCATCACCCCGATCACATCGGGCTTGCGGGGTGGTTGCAAACTGAATTTGGCGCGGAACTGGTGACCACGCGCACCGCGTGGCTGATGGCGCGGATGTTGACGCTGGACGCCCAAGACACCCCGTCTGACGAAACTTTGGCGTTTTACAAAAAGTCGGGCATGGATGCAGATGTCTATGCTAAACGCGCAGGCGAGCGCCCGTTCAATTTTGCCGATGTTGTCGCACCTATGCCCGTTGGCTACACCCGCATCCGCCAGGGCGATACAATCGAGATGGGCGGGCGGACGTGGGACATCCATATCGGCAACGGCCACGCGCCTGAACACGCAACATTCTGGAGCAGGGACGACAATCTGGTCCTTGCCGGTGATCAGATATTGCCGTCGATCAGCCCAAACATCGGCGTTTACGCAACCGAACCGATGGCAGACCCTATCGGTGAATGGCTTGAAGCCTGCGAACGGCTTGCCCAACTGGCGGTAGACGATCATCTGGTTCTGGGCGGGCATAAATTGCCGTTCACCGGCTTGCCCACACGCATGCGCCAACTGATCGACAATCATCACGGGGGGTTGAAACGGCTGCTGGAATACCTTGAGGCGCCTAAATCTGCGGGCGAATGTTTCGCACCTTTGTTCAAAAGAACGATAGGTGACGCGGAATACGGGTTAGCGCTGGTTGAAGCCGTCGCACATTTAAGCCACCTTTACCAAACCGGACTGACAACACGCACGCTGCGCAAAGACGGTGCATGGGTCTATCAACGTAAAGGGTGAACAATGGACGATACAATAAATACCGCCGCAGAAGCCGCCGAAGCCGACGCAATGCCGCGGATGCACGAGGTGCATTGCAACCCGGACGCCGCCAATGCCCAGCCCAAGACGATTCCCAAAGCGATCACTGACACGGCAGTGACCAAGAAATCCCCCGCGCAATGGGCCTACGAGCGGATCATCCTGTATCTCAAGAATTTCGAGGAACAGCTGGACAACGAACATGAGGTCGCGATGGGCTTTACCGGCGGTGACGCAGGCGTTTTGCGGATCGAAGGGATGGGATATTTCGACCCCGATATTGTCACCTTTTATGGCACCGATCCGGCAGGTGGGCGCAACCAACTGGTCCAGCACGTCAGCCAGTTGAATGTCATGCTGCGGGCCCTGCCAAAAGCAGTCGAAGCAGAAGCACCGGTTCGGATCGGGTTTCAACTTGCGCAGGATTTGGACAAGGCAAAAACCTGAGCGCGGTCGTAGAAGCGCCACAGGTGTCGCGCTTTGTTGGCCCTTGTTGCTTGTGATGAGGTGACAGCGCCGCGCGAATCTATTAGGCAAACCTGAACGAAATACGAAGGACCTGGAAACATGGCTGAACATACTCACGGCGAAATGGACACAAAAGTGCAAGAAAAGACCTTTGAGGGTTTCATGAGCTTCACCACATGGTCCGTCATCATCATTCTTGCGATCATTGTCTTGATGGCGATTTTCATCACCTGATATCCCTTCAAGGAAGCGTAAATATGCGGATTTTATTTGTTTTGGCGATGATGTCGCTGTTGGGCGCTTGCGCTGTTGATAGCGGCCCCGAAGCGGCCCCCGAAGTGCTCGCCAGCAAGGCCTACCGCTCGCCTACTGTGCCGTCATTGACGTTTTATACAATGATCAGCAATCGAACCGGGTCGGGCGGGCACACGTCGATGATGATCAACGGATCGCAACGGGTGATTTTTGACCCTGCCGGATCGTTCCGCCACAGCTCGGTTCCTGAAAAAGGCGACGTGCTTTATGGGATCACGCCCGGCGTTGAGCGGTCCTATCGCAGCGCCCATGCCCGCGACACCTACCATGTCGTGATCCAGGAAATTCAGGTGACCCCCGCACAAGCCGAACGCGCGTTGCAGCTGGCGCAACAAAATGGCCGCGTTCCCGGCGTCTACTGCACCAATGCCACCTCAACCATGCTGCGCCAGGTTCCAGGATTTGAGGACATTCAGGTCACCTTCTATCCGCGCAACCTAATGGATCAGATCAGCAAAAGACCGGGCGTGAAGACCGAAAAATACTATGAAAATGATGCCGGGGATGTGGTGGACGGTTTGGCCGCGCTGGGCCTTTAACCCATTAAGTACAAAGCCGAATAAAGTGTCGCCAGCCCTGATCCCAGCGCCAGAAACACGTTTTTTGTGACATAGCCGACGGCAACTGTCGCAATTGCGGCGGCCATACGCGGCAGATCGGGCTGGCCATCGGTGCCAGACGGCCATAACACTTGTGGCGCCACAAGTGCTGGCAGAATGGCCACAGCTGTATAGCGCAAGTGCCGCAGCATCCAATCTGGCATCTGGCGATTTCCAACCAGTCCGATAAACGCAAATCGCAACCCATAGCTACCGATGCCAAGTCCGATGATCACGATCCAAAGGGTGTCGCGCTCAATCATACCATTGCCCTTTTTGCGTCAAACCAAAGCTCGGCCCGCGCGCCTGCCATCATCCCTGCAATGCCCGCAATGATCAGGCCCAGTGAATGCGGAACCTGCACGCAAATCAGGCTGACCAATACCGCTACGAGGGCCGCAATGATATGTGCCGGCGTTTTCAACATCGGCCCAATCATCGCCAAAAAGCATAAAGGCAATGCGAAATCCAATACCCATTCAGGCGGTATCTGTGTGCCGACCAGCGCGCCGACCAGCGTGAAAATATACCAGACCGGCACAATAGGGACCATGGTTCCGGCAAAAAATGCCACGCGTTGCGGCACGGTCATTGCGGGCTCGGCCTCATACTGAACGATGGAACAGGCATAAGATTGATCAACGGTGAAATAGGCAACAATCGCGCGCTGCCACAACGGGGCGGACCCAAGATAGGGGGTCAGAGACGCCGAATACATCGCCACGCGCAGGTTGACCGCCAATGCAGACAGCAAAATAATCACCGTCGGCGTGTTTTCCTGCATCAGTTGCAAGGCGGTAAACTGTGCCGCACCGGCAAAGACAGCGACGCTGAATATCATCGTCTCAACGACATTCAGCCCTGCTTCGGTCGCCAACACGCCAAACAGCGCCGCGAAAGGGGCGACAACCAGAACAAACGGCGCGCCGGCGGTGAACCCTTTCCAAAAGGCGGGTTGTGTCCGTGGTGTTTTGGGTGTGGCGATGGGCATCAGATGCTCGTAAGTTGCCTTTCAACGGTTATCGCAGCTTTTGGGAGTATGCAATTGGCGAGGCTCGACAATATTGAGGATTACATTATCGCGCCCAACCCAGGTGCATCACGCCTGACGCGGTCTGTAGTTGGCACCGATCAGACCGGTGCGCCCACGCAAATGAATGTGGTCGAAGAACGTCCGCTGACGATCTACCTGAATGCGCAGGAAATTGTGACGGCGATGACGATCGGGGACTACCCGGAATATCTGGCGCTGGGATTTCTGCGCAATCAGGGCATGTTGCAGAGCGGTGAAGATATCACGTCCGTTGACTATGACGATGACCTCGACGTTGTTGTCGTACGAACCGCGCGGAAAACCAACTACGAAGACAAATTGCGCAAAAAGACGCGCACCAGCGGATGCGCGGTCGGCACAGTTTTCGGCGACATGATGGAAGGCCTGCAAGGTGTAACGCTGCCGGACACGCCGGTTCGTACATCGTGGCTGTATGCGCTGAGCGCGCGGATAAACCGAACGCCAAGCTTGTATCTTGAGGCCGGTGCCATTCACGGCACTGTCCTGTGTCAGGCCGATAAGTCATTGGTTTATATGGAAGATGTTGGCCGCCATAATGCCGTTGATAAAATCGCGGGTTGGATGCTGTCAGAGAATATCACCGCCAAGGATAAGATTCTCTATACCACCGGGCGTCTGACTTCCGAGATGGTGATCAAGACGGCGATGATGGGCATCCCGGTGCTGGCGTCCCGCTCTGGTTTCACCGCATGGGGTGTGGAAATCGCTCAATCGCTTGGTCTGACATTGATCGGGCGGATGAAGGGCCAGCGGTTTGTCTGTCTGGCAGGCGAAGACCGTTTGATCCGCGATGCCGATCCCAGCCAAATCGCAGATGAACCAAAGCGCAGTGGGCGAAAAGGATCAGGCACATGAAACAACCATTGGGCGTCATATTGGCAGGGGGGCAGGCCACACGTATGGGCGGTGGCGACAAAGGGTTGCTTGGCCTTGGTGGCACCAGTGTTCTGGCGCAGGTGATTGCCCGTTTGGAACCGCAGGTCGCGGGGCTGGCCTTGAATGCCAACGGCAATGCCAGCCGGTTCAGCGCTTTTGATATACCTGTACTACCTGACAGTATTGAAGGTTTTGCAGGGCCTTTGGCAGGTGTTTTGGCAGGCCTTGATTGGGCCGCAGGCCAAGGCGCTGACACCATTGTTACGGCTGCTGCGGACACGCCCTTCTTTCCCTGCGATCTGGTGCCAAGATTACTTGCCGAAGGCGAGACCATGCAAAACCCGCTGGTTCTTGCCGCAACGCCCGACCCAAAACGCGGGTTGTCGCGCCATCCGACCTTTGGTCTGTGGCCCACAGCCTTACGTGAAGATTTGCGGGTTGCCCTGCAGGGGGGGCTGCGCAAAGTTGTATTATGGACCGATGCGCATAATGCCCGGCAGGCGGTATTCCCGGCCACCGGCACTGATCCGTTTTTTAACATCAATACCCCTGACGATCTGGCCCGCGCCGAGGCAATGTTATGAGGATCTACGGCGTTGTTGGTTGGAAAAATGCAGGCAAAACCGGATTGATGGAACGTCTGGTGACCGAGATCACATCGCGCGGATTCTCAGTGTCTACGGTCAAACATGCGCACCATACATTCGACGTTGATCACCCCGGTAAAGACAGCCACCGGCACCGCGTTGCGGGCGCCCGCGAAGTGCTGTTGGCCTCGCGCAATCGCTTTGCTCTGATGCACGAATTGCACAGCGAAGATGAGCCGACGCTGGATTATCTGCTGACCAAACTGGTGCCGGTCGATCTGGTTCTGATCGAAGGTTACAAGCGCGACGCCCACCCCAAGATCGAGGCCTTTCGCGCCGAGCCGGGCAACGCCCTGATCGCACCCGGTGATGTCACTATTCGCGCGGTTGCCAGTGACACGATGCTGAAAACCGAATTGCCGTGCTTTGATCTGAATGACACGACCGCTATTGCCGATTTCATTCTGGCCGAGGTCGGGCTTTGACCCCGTTCGACACAGTCTTGATGGTTGATTGGTCTGGCGGCAATGATCGCGGACCAACACCGGTGAGGGACGCGATTTGGGCCTGCATTGCGCAAGACGGCGTATCCCAACCCCCGGTCTATCTGCGCAACCGCCAACTGGCAGAAACATGGATTGCCGACGTTTTTGAACGTGAACTGGCTGCGGGGCGGCGCGTGCTTGCCGGGTTTGATTTTCCCTTTGGCTACCCTACCGGATTTTGCCGGGCGGTCAGCGGGCAGGATGATCCGCTTTTGTTGTGGGACTGGATGGAATCCCGGATTCAGGACGCGCCAGATATCAACAACCGTTTTCACTTTGCAGGCGAGGTAAACCGTAAATTTGGCGGAAAAGGGCCGTTTTGGGGCAATGCATTGCGAAAAACCGATGTCGTGGGGTTGCCCCGCACCAAAACGGATTATGCCAATCCCTTCGCCGAAAAGCGCGCCGTTGAGGTGCGGGCAAAGGGCAGTTTCACCTGCTGGCAATTGGCCGGGGCGGGCGCTGTTGGCAGTCAGGTCTTAACGGGGCTGCCTGTCCTTTCACGTCTGCGACGCAGGTTCGCAGCAAAGGTCTCGGTCTGGCCATTTGAGCCGCTGCATTCGCCAATCGCCTTTATCGAGATATGGCCGTCGCTGACAGTTGGGCCGCCGCCTGATGGTATGATCAAGGACGCGTGGCAGGTGCAGGAACTTGCGCGAAACGTCTCGGCACTGGACCCCGCAACACTGGCGCAGATTTTGAAGGTGGATGCGTCAGAAGAGGGCTGGATTTTTGGTGTGGGACATGAGGATGCTTTGAGCAATAAACTGGCTCCGCCGCCTTTGCGCAATGATTGTTTCGCGTTGCCTGCCGGTATTCATTGGACCCCGGTTGCCGATGCCCACGCGCTGTTAAGAGACAGGCTGACAGCAATAACCGGCCCCCAAACCGTTTCAGTTGCCGACAGTTCGGGGCGGGTTTTGGTGGCGGATGCCTATGCGCTCAGGTCCAACCCGCCCTTGCCGAATACAGCCGTCGATGGCTACGGATTTGCAGGTGGGCGTAGCAACGGCATTCACCGTCTGCCACTGGTGCCGGGGCGATCCGCCGCAGGTGACGCGCCAGCGCAGGTGCCCGAAGGACATGCAATACGGGTGCTGACCGGGGCTGCGTTGCCTTCCGGTGTTGATACGGTAGTTTTGCAGGAAGACGTCACAACTGACACCAGCGAAGTTGTCTTTCGCGGTCCGGTCAAACCGGGGTCCAACACCCGACGCGCCGGTGAGGATGTGGTGGCAGGGGAATTGATTTTACCCGCAGGCCGGGTTTTGACGGCTGCAGATGTGGCATTGCTGTCGGCCACTGGCCTTGCGGAAATAGCGGTGCGTTTGCCTTTGCGTGTTGGCGTGCTGTCGACGGGCGACGAATTGGTCGACCCCGGTGAACAGGCGCGCCGCGGGCAGATTTTTGATGCAAACCGACCGATGCTTTTGTCGATGATCACCGGTTTTGGCCATACACCGGTTGATCTGGGCCGGGTGGCCGATGACCGTGATCTTTTGCGACAACGGCTTGATGACGCGTCACAAAACACGGACGTCATTATCACCAGCGGCGGCGCGTCGGCAGGCGACGAGGATCATGTCTCGGCGCTTTTGACGCAAGAAGGCGCGATGAGCCTTTGGCGGATTGCTGTCAAACCGGGCCGTCCTTTGGCTTTGGGCATGTGGTCGGGTACACCGGTTTTTGGCTTGCCCGGAAATCCGGTCGCCGCAATGGTTTGCACATTGATTTTCGCGCGTCCTGCAATGGCGTTGCTTGCAGGGGCAGGGTGGGTGGAACCGCAAGGGTTCGATGTGCCAGCGGGCTTTCACAAGGCGAAAAAACCGGGCCGCCGCGAATATCTGCGGGCCCGAATCCGCGAGGGTCGGGTGCAGGTTTTTGCCTCAGAAGGTTCTGGCCGGATCAGCGGGCTTAGCTGGGCAGAAGGTCTGGTGGAACTGGCTGAAGGCGCGCAAGTCATAGCACCCGGCGATCCGGTGCGTTACATTCCATTTGCCAGTTTCGGGCTGTAGCGCTTAGTCAAAAGTACCTGCCACGCGACCCAATAACATAAACGCCCGTGCCGTACGGGTATCAGCCAGCGCTGATATTTCACCATCTGATGCGACTTGTTCAAACTTTGCGAACATTTTGTCAAACAGACGCAAAAAATGATGTGCGGCATCGCGGAAAATCGGGTCTTGCTTCATCCGACCTGCGGTTAGTGCCAGCGAAGACCGATCCCGAATGCCACCAAGTGGTGCAATCGCGCGGCCGCGCGCGCCCTGACCAAACTGGCGCCAAATTTCGGGCCGTGCGCGATCGGGACGCAGATCATCCATATAAATACCGTCTTGCGACAAAAGCGTCAAAATGTCCTGTGCCGCCTGAATAAGCTGCGACGAAGGGCGGTCACGCAAAGCACGGCGCAGCGCTGCAAACCCTTCTTCGTCTTCGGCGGTTTCGGGGAAATTCAATGCCCGGATAAAATCATCTGATTCCAGCGGCGGCGTGTGATCTTCGACCTGCGTGCCAAGTGCCAGCGCGGGTTGATCCAAGTCGCTCGTGATTTGCGGCGGTGCTTTGCGCACCGCGTCAACTTCGCGACGGGTCGAAAATGTCGCCAGCGCGCTTTCGGTCTTGCGCGCCGCGTCTGCAATTTCGTCCAATTTGCGCGACACCGACGGCTCATTCGAGATGTTACGGCCTTGTTGCTGGGCGATATAGGCCTGCCGGATCGCGTCGATGGCCGATTGCAAGCGTTGGCTTTCCTCGCGCATGACGCGACTAGACCGCGCGGCCGTGGCCGCAACCCATATCATTGCGACCGGCATGAAGATTGCCAGCATGGTGATCAAAAACCGCAATCCACCGCTGTTTGGTCCATCCACTGTGCCGGGGGGCGTGAAAATCGTGAAGAGCACAGCACCGATAAGCCAGACAATGCTGAGGCCCAAAGCGACAACTTCGATGCCGGTTATCAGCTCTGAACGCGGACGATCATAGATGCCCAAAGGGGTCGGGCGCACCCTTGGTGTTTCTATTTCGACGTCGCCATCAGACGCATCTGTATTTGTAATGTCGGTCATTTCAGCGGATCCCGTCATGCATAGACGATTTTAAGAACCTCATAGGACTTGTCACCCCCCGGCGTGCGCACTTCGACACTGTCGCCTTCATCTTTGCCGATCAGCGCGCGGGCAATAGGCGATTTGATATTCAGCAGCCCCGCCTCGACATTTGCTTCGTGCTCGCCAACGATTTGCCAGGTTTTTTCGGCGTCCGTGTCTTCGTCTACCAATGTCACAGACGCCCCGAATTTAATCGTACCCGACAATTTCGACGGGTCAATCACTTCGGCCAGCCCCAACACGCCCTCCAGCTCTTTGATCCGCCCCTCGATGAACGAATGCTTTTCGCGGGCCGAGTGGTATTCAGCGTTCTCGGACAGATCGCCATGTTCACGCGCTTCCGCGATCGCCTGAATGATCGCAGGGCGTTCAACAGATTTTAACTGCTTCAGCTCTGTTTCCAGATTGGTGTGACCTTTGCGGGTCATTGGGATCTTTTCCATATCGGGCGTCCATGAAATAGTGCGGCCCGCCGGATGATGCCGGGGGCCGCCGATGTGTTCAACCTTTACCTGAACCAATGGTAGAAGAAAATGCAAGAGTGCTTTGTGTATTCCGCACCTGATCGGCGCTTAATCGTATTGCACAACCTCAAATTCGATGTTGTCGTGGTCGTGAAAATAAAACCGCCGACCCGGTTCATAATCGCCGTGATTTTTTGCGATAAACCCGGCACCTGTCACGGATTTTTCCATTGCATTTATGTCATCAACGACGACAGCAATATGGTTCAATCCGCCAATCGTTTCATAGTTGTCATCTTTCGGCTGCGCGGGGGCGCCGGGCGTATAGAGCGCCAGATATTGTGTGTCCGTGCCGACGTGGATCGTCTTGCCGGACTGCATCGCGGCGCCCTGCCAGCGGATATGCCAGCCGAATAGGTCACACATCCACTTGGCCGTGGCGTCCGGGTTTGAAACTGTCAGGTTGGTATGCTCCAGCATAGCAGTCATCAGATTTTCCTTTCAATATTTGCTTGATGACATCCAGCTTAATTTCTAAACCTAACTTTAGGTCAAGGAGTTTTTTTTAATGGCACTAAACGAAGGTCTGTCGATAGGCGCATTGGCGACGCGTACCGGGTTGGCCGTCTCGGCGATCCGTTATTACGAGGCGCAAGGCCTGATTCAGCCCTGGCGCAATGCGGGCGGGCAACGCCGGTTCCAGCGCGCCGATATCCGCAGGCTCAGCTTTGTGATGATCGCACAGCAATTTGGCTTTACACTGCCGCAAATCAAAGCCGAGCTTGATCTTTTGCCCGGTGCGCGCACCCCGACCAAAGCGGATTGGGCAAAAATCAGCGCCGGATTCCGTGCCGCTTTGGACGCCCGGATTGAGACATTAATCCGGCTGCGCAACAATCTGGATGGCTGTATCGGTTGCGGATGCCTGAGCTTGCCCAAATGCGCCCTGTATAATCCGCAGGATCAGGCTGGAAAAAAAGGACCGGGACCGCGTTATCTTATGGGTGACAAGCCCAAATAGGGCAAAGTTCGAAACGGGCTGTCGGGCTGCGGAAAATGACCTGTAACGTGGGGTTATTACTGCCGCACCGGATTGCATTGACAGCGACAGTGGTTTAGCCCTTCGCGAAACAATATGTCGTTTGGGCACCCTGTGCCCGTACAATTGCAAAGGGAGCGCCAAAAAGATGGCTGATATTGAACGCGAAGCGATGGATTATGATGTTGTGATCGTCGGCGCAGGCCCTGCTGGACTGTCGGCCGCCATCCGGTTGAAGCAGTTGGATGCTGATTGCAATGTCGTAGTGCTCGAAAAAGGCTCGGAAGTGGGTGCGCATATCTTGTCGGGGGCGGTGCTGGACCCGGTTGGTTTGAATGCGTTGATCCCGGATTGGAAAGAAAAAGGCGCGCCTTTGAACGTGCCGGTCAAAGACGACAATTTCTATATGCTGGGCGAGGCCGGAAAAATCCGGGTGCCGAATTTCCCGATGCCCCCCTTGATGAACAACCACGGCAATTACATCGTCTCGATGGGCAATGTCTGCCGCTGGATGGCCGAACAAGCCGAAGCCATGGGCGTTGAAATTTTCCCCGGAATGGCCTGTTCAGAGCTGGTTTACGGTGACAAGGGCGAAGTGAAGGGCGTCGTTGCCGGCGAATTCGGCAAAAATGCAGATGGCAGCCAATCTGACAGCTATGAGCCGGGCATGGAATTGCACGGCAAATACGTGTTCCTATCCGAAGGCGTGCGCGGATCGCTGGCCAAAAAGGTGATGGCGAAATACAATCTGGCTGACGGCTATGAGCCGCAGAAATTCGGCCTCGGGATGAAAGAGATCTGGGAAATCGACCCCGATAAGCACCGCGAAGGGAGTGTGACGCATACTATGGGCTGGCCTTTGGGCAGCAACGCAGGCGGCGGATCATTCATCTATCACCTTGATAACAATCAGGTTTACGTTGGTTTCGTGGTGCATCTGGGCTATAAGAACCCGCATGTGAACCCCTATCTGTCGTTCCAGCAGTTCAAACATCACCCGATGGTGGCGGAACTGCTAGAGGGTGGCAAGCGCGTTGCATATGGCGCGCGCGCGATCAGCGAAGGCGGTTATCAGTCGATGCCCAAAATGGTGGCGCCGGGTGTTGCCCTGCTGGGCTGTTCGGTGGGCATGGTCAACGTGCCGCGCATCAAAGGCAATCACAATGCGATGCTATCGGGCAAAGCGGCAGCCGAGGCGGCCATAGAGGCCATGCAGGCCGACAGATCCGGCGACGAGTTGAATGACTACGAGACCGAAGTGCGCGAAGGCGGCATTGGCAAGGACCTGAAAAAAGTACGCAACGTCAAACCGTTGTGGTCGAAGTACGGTCTTGCGGCTTCGCTTGTGGTCGGCGGATTTGACATGTGGACAAACACCCTTGGGTTTTCGGTGTTGGGGACGCTTAAACACGGAAAATCTGACGCGGAAAGCACCGAAGAAGCCAGCAAACACAAAGTTCTGGACTATCCGAAGCCGGATGGGAAACTATCCTTTGATCGCCTGACAAACGTGTCATTTTCGTTCACCAACCACGAAGAAAGCCAACCTGCGCACCTGACCCTTCGGGACGCATCCGTGCCCGTTGGGGTGAATTTGGCGAAATTCGCAGGCCCATCGGCGCGGTATTGCCCGGCAGGTGTCTATGAATTTGTCGAGGAAGAGGGCAAAGACACGCGCTTTGTAATCAATTTCCAAAACTGTGTGCATTGCAAAACCTGCGATATCAAAGATCCCAGCCAAAACATCGTCTGGACAACGCCGCAGGGCGGCGACGGGCCGAACTACCCCAATATGTAACGTATCGGTACGTCGCAGCCGCACAGGGACATATTTTTTGCCCTGGCGATCACAGCTTTGTGCCAGACCATTGCGCAGGTGCCTGAAAATGGTAGCCTGCGCGCGCGGCTTTCAGGCAGCAAAACAATGAGGCAGACCAAAACGTGACCCGATATTTGATGACTTCCTGCGCCACGCTGGCCGTAACTTTGGTGCTATGTGCACCGTTGTCCGCGCAATCCATCGCCGGTCCCTATCTGGCCGCGCGGCAGGCGGCGATGCTCAGCGATTTTTCAAAGGCGTCCGAATATTATACCCGCGCCTTGGCCCGTGACCCGTCCAATGTCGACCTGATCGAAAGCGCATTGGTCGCGCATCTGTCATTGGGACAAGTGGACCGCGCCCTGCCGATTGCCAAAGTGTTGGCCAGCACCGACCAGAAAAGCCAGGTCGCACAGATGGTTCTGACCGCCGATATGGTCGCGCGGGAAGATTATGAGGCCTTGTTGGGCTTAGAGACCCGGACAGCTGAAAAAGGCATTGGACCGCTGGTTGACGGGCTGATTCAGGCTTGGGCCCAAATGGGGATCGGCAAAGCCAGCGATGCTTTGGCCAAATTCGACACCGTGTCGTCCGAGCCGGGGCTGCGCAGTTTTGCAATGTTCCATAAGGTTCTGGCACTTGCCATGGTCGGGGATTTTGAAGGCGCCGAAGCGCTGTTTGAAGATGAGCAAACGGGTCTTGTCATGACCCGGCGAGGGGCGATGGCGCGGGCGGAAATTCTGTCTCAGCTGGATCGCAACGACGATGCGTTGCAAATGTTAAGCGATGCTTTTGCAGGGGCGACCGATCCGGAACTGGATGCGTTGGTCGCGGCGCTTGAAACTGGCGAACAGCTGCCTTTTAGTCACGTGACCACTGCCCAGGAAGGGCTGGCAGAAGTCTTTTATTCAATAGCCGCTGCGTTGCAGACCGAAGCCGGGCCTGAGTATACATTGCTTTACGCACAGGTTGCCTGGTATCTGCGCCCGGATCACATCGACGCCTTGCTATTGGGGGCTGAGTTGCTGGAAACGCTTGGCCAGTACGATTTGGCAATTGCGGCTTATAAAAAGGTGCCTCAAACCGATGTGGCCTACCATGTGGCCGAACTTGGCCGGGCCGCGGCATTGCGCCGGAGCGATCGTGCCGACGCCGCAATCGAGGTTCTTGAACAATTGACGCGAAGCCATGGTCAAATGGCGGTGGTGCATTCGTCATTGGGCGATGCGCTGCGGCAAGAAGACAGGTTTGACGAGGCCGTCGTCGCCTATGACACCGCGCTGTCGCTGACCGATGAAGGGGCCAGATCGCAGTGGTTTTTGCTATACGCGCGCGGCATCGCCCATGACCGTTTGGGCGAATGGGACAAGTCAGAAGCCGATTTTCGCGCAGCACTTGAGCGTAATCCCGACCAGCCGCAAGTTCTGAACTACCTTGGCTATTCGCTGGTTGAGCAGCAGGTCAAATTGGACGAAGCGCTTAGCATGATCGAACGTGCGGCCTCGGCCAGCCCGAACAGTGGCTACATAATCGACAGTCTGGGTTGGGTTCTGTTCAGACTGGGCCGCTATCAGGACGCGGTGGCGCATATGGAACGCGCGGTTGAATTGATGGCCGTAGACCCGATTGTGAACGATCATTTGGGCGATGTTTACTATGCAGTGGGCCGCCTGCGCGAGGCAGAATTCCAATGGGCCCGCGCCTTGTCTTTTGTCGATGAAGACGAAGTCGACGGCGAAGCAGATCCAGACCGAATTCGGCAAAAGCTGAAAGTCGGGCTTAGCAAAGTTCTTGAGGCAGAAGGTGCGCCACCGCTCAAGATTGCGACGGACTGAGACGACATATGCGCGCGAATGCCCCGAGCCCTGCGCAAGGTCACGGTATGCTGGCGCCTGCCAAAATTAACCTGACGCTTCATGTCACGGGGCGGCGGGAGGATGGCTATCACTTGCTGGACAGTCTGGTTGTTTTTGCGGATGTCGGTGACCGGGTGGGCGTTTCGGCATCGGACAAGCTGCGGCTTTCAGTAGACGGCCCGATGGCTGCCGGCGTGCCAACAGATGACAGCAATCTGGTTCTACAGGCCGCGCGTTTTCTGGACGCGGAAAAGACCGCGCACATCAGGTTGCGCAAGAACCTTCCGACCGCTTCCGGCATTGGTGGCGGGTCATCTGATGCGGCGGCGACGCTTAGGGCGCTATCGGCGTTCTGGTCCGTTGATCTGCCCAAAGATGTGTCGCCGCTGGGGGCGGATGTACCGGTCTGCATTAACCCCGTACCCCAACGCATGCGCGGTGTTGGCGATCATTTGGCGCTTCTGCAACATTTGCCTGATACGTGGTTGGTCTTGGTCAATCCGGGTGTGGAAATTACGACGCCAACCGTATTCAAGGCTTTGCGAAAAAAAGAAAATTTACCGATGCCTGAATTGATACCTGAGTTTTCAACCGTCGGCGATTTCGCCGGATGGCTGGCCAATCAGCGGAATGATTTGCAAGTGCCTGCCATAGAAATTGCGCCCGCTATTGGCACTGTTCTGCATGCCTTGGACACAGCACTTTTGGCACGGATGTCAGGATCAGGTGCCACCTGTTTTGGCATCTACGCAACTGCGGCAGAGGCCCAAAAGATAGCAAATGACATCGCCGAAAATCACCCAGACTGGTGGGTTACCGCATGCAGGATGTTGCCCGGTTAACGAATACGTTCGACCACGTAGTCGGCCAGATCGCCAAGCATGTCTTTGACCGGGTGATCGGGCAGCGGTGCAAGAGCAGACTTGGCTTTGGCGGCCCATTTGCGCGCCTCGATGGTCGTGTCGGTCAACGCATCATATTTGTGCAAAAGATCCAGGGCGCGGTCCAGATCACCGTCTTCCTGACGGCCCTTTTCGATGGTGCGCTGCCAAAAGGCGTGTTCGTTTGCGTCAGCCTTTGACACGGCCTTGATCAGCGGCATCGTCAGTTTGCGTTCGCGAAAGTCATCGCCCAGGTTTTTTCCAGTGACTGCCGCATCGCCTTGAAAATCAAGCAGGTCGTCAACAATTTGAAACGCAATTCCCAGCGCATCGCCATAGTCATAAAGTGCTTGAATCTGCGCCTCGGCAGACCCAGAAATGACACCGCCCACTTGGGTTGCGGCGGCAAACAACGCCGCTGTTTTGCCGCGCACCACTTGCAGATAAATCTCTTCGGTGGTGGCCAGATCCTGACTGGCTGTCAACTGCAACACTTCGCCTTCTGCGATGGTTGCGGCGGCATTTGCCAGAATATCAAGTACCCGGATTGAACCGGTCTCGACCATCAATTGAAAGCTGCGCGCAAACAGATAATCGCCGACCAGAACCGAGGATTTATTATCCCAGAGCAGATTGGCCGTCGGACGCCCGCGCCGTTTGCCGCTTTCGTCAACGACATCATCATGCAGCAGCGTTGCAGTGTGAATAAATTCAACGGTCGCTGCCAGATGCACATGGTAAGGGCCTGCGTAGCCGCATAATTGCGCCGCAGCCAAGGTCAGCATCGGACGCAGTCTTTTGCCTCCCGCCTCAACCAGATGGGCTGTCACCTCAGGGATGCGCGGTGCATGTTGCGACGCCATCCTGTCGCGGATCAATGTGTTCACAGCATCCATGTCGGAGGCCAGAAATTCGGCCATCCGGTCATGTGGTTTCTGAGTTTTCGCGTCTGCTGTCATCTTGGTCCCAATTGCAAGGCTCGACATTGCAGGCCTCTTTCACTTACATCGCTGATATGAAGGAACTTTTGCGCAGTACTGATACGACGATCATTGCCTTTGCCACGGCCCTTCTACAGGGCGAGGATATAGACTGCTTTGAAATGGACGTAAACATGAGCGTGCTAGAAGGGGGCATCGGGATTTTTCCGCGCCGTCTCATGGTGCGCCCCGATGACCACGACGCGGCCATGCGGGTGCTGCGTGACAACGACATTCCGATCGGATTTTAACATGTTCGCCGAAACTGATCTGACCTGCGACGCTTTTTTGGGCGGGAAGGTTCAGTTGTGGCAACCCAAACAGGGCTACCGCGCCGGCGTTGATCCGGTTTTGCTGGCCGCATCTGTCGCCGCAACAGCCGGACAGTCGGTTTTGGAACTTGGCTGTGGGGCAGGGGCGGCGTCGCTTTGTCTGGACGCACGGGTGCCCGGTTTGCAAATGACAGGTGTCGAGATACAGGCAGATTATGCCGAACTGGCGCGGCGCAACGGTGGTGGTTCACTTGAAGTTGTGACAGCGGATCTGGCGGATTTACCCCTGGACCTGCGGCAACGGCAATTCGATCATGTGATCGCCAATCCGCCGTATTTTGAAAAACATCGCGGGAAAACCACAAATCACCCAGACCGCGAAACCGCCATCCGCGAAGCGACACCTTTGTCCCAATGGGTGCATGTGGCGGCAAAACGGCTTGGCCCGAAGGGGTGCGCGCATTTCATTCACCGCGCGGAACGGTTGCCGGAACTTTTGACCGCAATGTCCACATATCTTGGCAGCGTTGAAGTGCTGCCAATCGCCCCGCGTATGGGTCGCAGCACTGAATTGGTGATCGTCAAGGCCCGCAAGTCCGGGCGCGCGGGTTTTCGTTTGCACGCACCGCTGATCATGCATGAAGGCACGCAACATCTGCGCGACGGGGACAGCTATGTGCCAAGTATCCGCGCCGTTCTTCGCAATGGCGCCGCTCTGGAATTCTGAACAATGTTTATTATCTGTTAAGGTGTGTCGGCATTAAGCTGCACATGCCACGTGACACAGGCCGAAACTTATGGTCCACTCGTGGTGCAAATGTTTCAAAATGGAGGACTGAATGAGCGTTACAGCACATATTGACCAATTGAAAAAGAAGCATGACAGCTTGAGCGATGCCGTCGAGCAGGCCCAACGCTCACCCGGTGTCGACGATTTGCACATCGCGGACCTGAAGAAACAGAAATTGCGATTAAAAGAAGAAATTTCTCGTCTGACGAATTAACCTGACGCAGCAAGGCTGGCGCGGGCTGCAATCAATGCCCCGCCAGTGATCAGAACAGCCGCCGCCAACAATGACCAGCTTGGCGCGGCCACCCCGGCAACCACCAATATCAGCGTCGACAATAGCGGGGCCGCATAGGATGCGGTGCCCAAAAGCTGTATGTCGCCCCTTTTGACGCCGATATCCCAAACATAGAATGCCAAGCCCACAGGTCCCAAACCCAACAGAACGGCGCTGGTGATCTGGACGCCGGTACTGGGCCAAATCGTGGTTTCAAACACCAGATGCAAGGGGAGTGACAACGCAGCACTGGCAAGACAGAAAATAGCCACGCTATGTGTCGGGACGGTGCCAATCTTGCGGGACAATACGGAATAGGCGGACCAGGTCAGCGCACAGATCAACGCCAATACATAGCCGGGCAAGTCATTCGTGTGAAAGCCGGAGCCGCCACCGGATATGATCAAGCCCGCCCCTAAGAAACCGATCAAAGCCCCCAACATATGACCCCGGCGCACAGACTCGCCGGGCAAGAACCCCGAAAAAATGACGATCAGCAATGGCCATAGATAGGCGATCAGCCCGGCCTCGGCAGCGGGAGCAAGGCGCAGGGCGGAAAAGTACAATGCGTGATATCCAAATAGCCCCAGCGTCCCAAAGAAATAAACGCGCAAAGGCACCGTTTTCAGCAAAGGCAAATTGCCTGTCAACCACGTCCAAACCAGCCCCAATACGCCACCGATGCCAAAACAGATTGTATTCAGCATCAAGGGCGGAACCGGGCTGGACCCGACGGTTAAGAGCGCCAACAGCGACCATAATAAAACAGCAACAAAACCGAAAGCAGTGGCGCGGTTGCGGGTCATTGCGCATAATCCTTAACAGCAACAACATCAAATGCTTCGGCGATGTCCTTGGTTTGTGCAATTTCCGATAGCATCCAATTGCGGAATGCCAAAACCTGGGGCCGGTTCTCAGTGCCCAAGGGGCATATGAAGCGAAATCTGGCATCGGTCGACAATGCCATCCGAAAGGGCGCCACCAAACGCCCCTCGACAAGATCTTTGATCACCAATGCCCGTCGTCCCAAAACAACCCCAACCCCGGCCAAAGCGGCATCTACGGCGTGATCCGCCTGCGAAAACCTGGGCCCATGGGGTGGTGTGGCTTCAACACCGGTCATGCGAAACCATGCAGCCCAATCACAGGGCGGATCCAGAAAGTCTATGGAATCGTCAATGATCAACGGCGCATCTTTCAGGCTTTGCGGATCTGAATATTGCGCGGCCAACGCCGGGGTCATCACCGGTGTGACCCACTCTTCCGCCAGTGGCATTGCGAACACCCCTTCATCTTTTCCATAGCCAAAGCGAATGGCCACATCAATGGCGTCCCGGTTGAAGTCCATCACACGAAGAGATGCGGAAAACCGCAACTCAATTTCAGGATGCGACTGTGCGAATTCGTAAAGGCGTGGGGCCAGCCACTTGGCGGTAAAGGCGGGTCCTGCGGTGACTGTTAGTGATTGCTGATCCAGCGACCTTTTTGTCGCCCGCCATGCCGCAGCCAATATGCGAAATCCATCTTCGGCACCGGGGGCCAGAATACGGCCTGCTTCGGTTAATTCAACCGCCCGGTTCAGACGGTGAAACAGCGCTGTGCCCAGATGATCCTCGAGCGACTTGATCTGAAAGCTTAACGCCGCCGGGGTGACATTCAATTCATGTGCTGCTTTGGCAAAAGACATATGTCGGGAAGCGGCATCAAAGGCACGCAATGCGGTCAATGGGGGCAATCGGTCGCTCATGTGCCAGTCAAGTATTACTTAACTGAACTGCGCACAAGTCTCGTTTGTTGATTGTTTTATGTAGCCCTATGTTGGTTTCAGAACAGCATTACCTATGCCGAAAGCCACATGAAGGATAGATGAAATGATCGAAGCAACAACAAACCCCGCCGCACGAACAGCAATGCAGCGCGCCCACGAAGAACGGGCGCTGGCGATGAAAAATGCCTGGCGCTGGTTGTTCCCAAGTTTCCGCTGATCGACAGCTGCGATCATAAGGGCAATAGCAAAAGGACCGGCGCATCCGCACCGGTCCTTTTCAATTCGTACCCTTGCGCCGCAGTATCAGACGAAGAATTGCGCCCCATTGGCGGAAATGGTCGATCCGTTGATGAACCCTGCATCGTCGGACGCCAGAAAAACAACACAGCGTGCAATTTCTTCCGGTTCGCCCAAGCGGCCCGCTGGGATTTGCGAAATGATGCTTTCGCGAACTTTTTCTGGCACCGCCATCACCATATCCGTTGCGATGTAGCCGGGGCAGATCGCGTTGGCCGTGATACCAGCGCGCGCGCCTTCCTGTGCAAGCGATTTTACGATCCCCAGATCACCGGCCTTAGAGGCGGCATAGTTGACTTGGGCAAACTGGCCTTTTTGGCCGTTGATAGACGAGATAATGATGATCCGGCCAAATTTGCGTTCGCGCATGCCCGGCCAAACCGGATGCGTCATGTTAAAGACGCCTGTCAGATTGGTGTTGATCACGTCATGCCATTGATCTGGCGTCATTTTATGGAATGGCGCATCGCGAGTAATGCCCGCATTGTTGACCAGCACGTCGACAGGGCCTAAATCCGCTTCGACCTGTGCGATGCCGCTGGCACATTCGTCGTAGTCTGCAACATTCCATTTGTAGGTTTTGATGCCAGTGTCGGCGGTGAATTTTGCGGCGGCATCATCGTTGCCTGCGTAAGTGGCGGCGACAGAATAACCTGCATCTTTTAGGGCGGTAGAGATGGCGGCGCCGATGCCTCGGCTGCCTCCGGTAACAAGTGCGACGCGGGACATATTGAATTCTCCTAAGTTTTGCTCGCAATCTTGTTACGCACCTTATGGGTTGCGCGCAAGATTATTGCGTGACCAATCTGTTATTTTATCGGGCTGGTCAGGGACGGGCGACTTTGGGCCGCCCGTTTGCAGGTCAGGGACGTTCCAGGCACAGAGCGACACCCATACCGCCGCCGATACATAGTGTGGCAAGACCTTTTTTCGCGTCACGCCGCTGCATTTCAAACAACAAGGTGTTCAGGATGCGTGCGCCCGATGCGCCAATTGGGTGACCGATTGCAATGGCACCGCCATTGACGTTCACCACTTCGGGGTTCCAGCCCATGTCTTTGTTCACAGCGCAGGCCTGTGCGGCAAACGCTTCGTTGGCTTCCACCAGATCAAGGTCTTCAGCTTTCCATCCGGCTTTTTCAAGGGCTTTGCGGCTGGCATGAATCGGACCGACGCCCATAATTGCAGGGTCCAGACCAGCGGTCGCATAGCTGGCGATCCGTGCCAACGGGGTAATCCCGCGTTTTGCGGCCTCATCCACACTCATCATCAATGCCGCTGCGGCCCCGTCGTTCAGACCTGACGCGTTAGCGGCAGTAACGGATCCGTCTTTGGCAAAAGCGGGCCGTAGTTTTTGCATCGCCTCCATGGTCGCGCCGTGACGAATATATTCGTCGGCATCGACCACGATATCGCCTTTGCGGGTTTTGACGGTAAAGGCCACGATCTCATCCGCGAATTTACCTGCCTTTTGGGCGGCTTCCGCTTTGTTTTGCGAGGCAACGGCGAATTCATCCTGCATGTCGCGGCTGATCTGCCATTTTTCGGCGACGTTCTCTGCCGTCTGACCCATGTGGTAGCCATTGAATGCGTCCCACAAACCATCGCGAATCATCGTATCGATGTACTTCATGTCACCCATTTTGTGGCCGGCCCGCAAATGTGCGGCATGCGGGCTGAGGGTCATGTTTTCCTGACCACCAGCTGCGACGATATCTGCGTCGCCCAATTGAATGTGCTGGGCCGCCAAGGCAACGGCGCGCAAACCTGATCCGCAAACCTGATTGATTGACCATGCCGCACTTTCCTGGGGCAGGCCGGCATTGATATGCGCCTGACGGGCTGGGTTCTGGCCCTGTGCAGCCGTTAAAACCTGACCGAGGATTGTTTCAGACACCTCAGCTGCATCTATTCCGGCGCGCGCGACGATTTCTTTCAGGACCGCAGCACCCAGGTCATGGGCCGGCGTATTGGCGAATGAACCACCAAAGCTGCCGACGGCGGTGCGGGCTGCAGATGCGATGACGACATTTGTCATGTGAATTATTCCTCTATCTGTTCTGACCGGGACAGGACCAAACGCCAATACGCGCTTGCCCACCGGGCGCTACAGGTTCGGCATATCGCACCTGCCGCAACGCGGCAACATGGATGGTCTTTTAATAGTGGAGGATCAGCGGCTTTTGCCCTGCCGTTTTAACCGGTTGCTGAAAGGCTTCGCCCATTGCCCCATGCAGGTTTGATCGTTGGCGCGCCGAAGTGGTAGCCTTGCAGGCAATCAACACCCAGTCGAACCAATGTATCTGCATCGTCTTGGTTTTCGACAAATTCCGCAACGGTCAGCATGTCAAAATGCTGTGCAATCGAGACGAGGGCGGCGGTCAGAACCTGATTGTCGGGGTTCTGGGCAATGCCTTTGATGAATTGCCCGTCGATTTTCAGGACATCAAAGTAAAAATCCTTAAAATACCGGATGGCTGTGTGGCCTGCACCAAAATCGTCCATCGCGAAACAAATACCGTCTGATTGCAGCCGGTCCATGAAATCGGTGACCAATTCAGGCACTGTCATCACTGAACTTTCAGTAATTTCAAGGATCAGCCGTTCGCCAATGGTCGGATCACGTTTTATCCAGCGCTTTAACGTGGACTTCCAACGCGCATAGCCAATCGAGCGGGCGGACATATTGATCGACAGCCGAATAT
>JBAUHN010000008.1:0-5954 GCA_049680295.1 Sulfitobacter sp. | reverse complement strand
CGTCGAGGCTGTGTGCGGCCCTAAACCACATCCCCGAACACAAACCGCCGGTCGAGCTTGTATTTCACCACATAGCCCACCGCCAGGCCCAGCACCGCGCCCAGCTCGCGCATCAGGTCGGTGTGCCAGAGCCACCAGAACAATGTCTCGGTGCCCCAGAAGATTGCCGTGGTGACCAGACCCATCGCCGTATAAAGCGCGAACTTCTGGCTGTGCGCCTTCACGCCCGAGGACGCGTCATAAAAGATCCAGCGCTTGTCGAGGACATATTTGATCACCAGACCGATGGCGGTGCCGGCAAACACCGCGCAGGCAAACCCGATCGCCGATGCATCCACCGCCAGCACCGCGCGTTGTGCCGCCAGATTGGCAATCGTCGCGATCACCGCAAAGACGGTGTAGCGGACAATCAAAACTTGCAATGTCACAGAACGGCACCGCCTGCCGCAAAGCCCGCAATCAGCACAAAGCAGAACAGGCTGACCTTATCCTTGGCGGCATAAACCACCGGATCATCGTTCATCCGGCCGCGATGCGTGACCATCACCATCCGGCTGACCCAGTACAGCAGCACCAGGCAAATCCCCCAAAGCGCATAAGGGTAGGTATAAAGCTGCAGAACGACAGGTGAATTGACATAAAGCGCCATCACCAGCACCGACACATAACCCGCCGCAATCGCCATGCTTGTGACCACCGGCAAATCATCGGCCCGGTAGCCGCGCCCATGGGCCGTCATCTTGCCCGCCGCAATACTGTCCACCAGCTCTGCCTGCCGTTTGACCGAGGCCAGCGAGAAAAACAAAAAGATCGAAAACGCCAGCAGCCAGACCGAGAGCGTCAGCCCCGTGGCCACCCCCCCCGCCAGAATGCGCATGGTATACAGCCCCGCCAGCATGCAGATATCAATGATCAGACGCCGCTTGAGAAACAGCGAATAGGCGGTGGTGGCGGCATAATAGCCCAGCATCACCCCCATAAAACCAATACCCAGCGGCAGCATGGCAATCACACTGGCCAAAAGCAGCAGCGGCACCATCCAGGTGCCATGGATCAGCGGCAGCTTACCAGAGGCGAAAGGACGGTTGCGTTTGCGCGGATGCGACCGGTCTGAATCCAAATCCAGCAGATCGTTCAGCACATAAACGCTGGAGGCCACCAGGCAAAAGGCGATAAAAGCCAGCACCGATTGCCACACCGTGACAAGGTTCAGCTGATGCGCTGTGAACATCGGCAAGAACACCAGAATGTTTTTCAACCACTGATGCGGCCGCAATGCCTTGATATAGGTCGCCAGCGGGGTTTTGGCGGCGGCGAAATGTTCCACCTCGCCGCCCATGGCATCAACCTTGCCGCGCAGGGCCTGTGACGGGGTCACGGTGATCGCCTTGGTTGCGGCCTTCCAGACCGGCAGGTCAGCATCGGTGTCGCCAATATAGGCAAACCCGTCGCTGAACCGGTCGGTCAGAAACGCAGCCTTGTGCCGTCCCTTGAGGTTGATGTCGCCCGAGGACCCATGCACCTCGTCGAAAATACCCAGATGGGCCGCGATCTGGCGCACCACTGTCTCATCCGAGGCCGATACCAATGCCGCGCGCCCGCCCTGCGCGCGCCAGTCGCGCACCCGTTCAAGCACGTCTTCATTATACGGCAATAAGGCGACATCGACGGCGCCGCGCTCGGCCAGACGGCGTTTCAGCGCCGTGCGCCCGCCAATCAGGCTGGTGGCGGCCACCACCGGTGTCATCCAATCGCGGGAAAAAGCGGACCAGAAGGTCTCAAATAGCATGTCTGATCGAATCAACGTGCCATCCAGGTCAACAATAAGAACACTGTCGTCAGTCATTAAGCGTCACAATTCATATCTAAAATCAGGATTCTGGACCATTATACAGAGGATTGCGCAATTCTTATGGCCACGCGGATTCAACCCATACTGGTATCGTTAGTGGTGAAACGATGTATATAGCCCCATTTCGGCATGTTTGCGCGCAAACAATTGACCCATGCATGCTGATTTCCGCCTAAAAAAGAAGTCGTGGGAATGCCTAATTGCGCCATTTCAAGTTTTAAATCATTGGAGTGTTAAGGATGTCACAATTGAAACAATCGTGATCGGGGAGAATTCGCCGTTCATGAAGCCGGGGAGACACTAAATCAACCGAATATCTGCGCTGTTAAGCTGCCATATTCATCAAATCTTCTCGTGATATCATCACCATAACAAAATCACTCAACCCATAGATGCGAGTGCTCAGGGTGCGGCAAAACACTCTGAACCTCTGCGCAACGTCACCACGTCAACTGAAATGCTGTAATAATTTGTGAGCCATAATTCTGTCGTTATTCCGCCCTTATCCGGCCCTCAATCACAAATACGACTTCCAGTTGAGCAGAAAAAAACAAGATCGGGATCCCCATGAGTCTCTTCGCCGAATACTTCGTTCTTCCATCCGCTGTTTCCAGCCTGAGCGAAATTGATTTCGATAAAAAGCCGGACGCGACCAGCACTGTTCATATGCTCAACATGCTGAACGGCCATGACGCCTTTTGGAATGGTGGTGCACAGGATCTGTTTGCGGCGCGCTACACAGGCAACCTGAACATCACCAAGCCTGGGTCGTATACGTTGTTTCTGACCTCGGACGACGGATCGGCGCTGTCACTTGATGGCACGCGGGTGATTGGCAATGACGGGCTGCATGGCACCGATGAGCGTCGTGTGACGCTGGATCTGGATGCCGGTGCCCATGACATCGAGATCCTGTATTTTGAACGCGACGGCGAACAGACTTTGGCGCTGGATTGGGCCGGGCCTGACAGCAATGGCGCGCGGGTTCCGGTCAGCGGCGCCAGCCTCAGCCATGGCGATGCCACGGATCACGGCGATCACGGCGATCACGGGGATCATGATGACGGAAACGATGACGCCGGGAACGACACAGGCGATCACGGGGATCATGACACGGCGACAGGCGCCGGGTTGCGGGCGGAATATTTTGCCCTCCAGACTGGCGTGTCCCGCCTCCGCGAGATTAATTTCGACGCCGATCCAACTGCCACAGGCACCGCCACGGTGCTGAATATGCTGGGCGGCCATGAAGCCTTCTGGGAAGGCGGGGCACAGGATAACTTTGCCGCCCGCTATACCGGTAATCTGAATGTTAAGGCGGCAGGTGAATACACGCTTTACCTGACATCCGACGATGGCTCGGCTGTCTATATTAATGGCGTGCGGGTGATCAACAATGACGGGCTGCATGGCACCGATGAGCGTCGCGTGACGCTGGATCTGGATGCCGGTGCCCATGACATCGAAATCCGCTATTTTGAGCGCGGTGGCGAACAGACTTTGGCGCTGGATTGGGCCGGGCCTGACAGCAATGGCACACGCGTATCCATTACCGGTGCCAGCCTCAGCCATGGCGATGCAGCCGACCACGGGGACCATGACGACACAGGCGATGATACCGGCGATCATGGGGATCATGATGATCATGGCGATGACACCGGGGGGGACACAGCCTCCGGTCCCGGACTGCAGGCGCAGTATTTCGCCCTCGGCACCGGCGTATCCCGCCTTAGCCAGATTGATTTTGACGCCGATCCAACCGCCACAGGCACTGCATCTGTGCTGAATATGCTGGGCGGCAGCGAAGCCTTCTGGGAAGGCGGCGCACAGGATAATTTCGCCGCCCGCTATACCGGTAATCTGAATGTTAAGGCAGCGGGTGAATACACGCTCTACCTCAGATCCGACGATGGCTCGGCTGTCTATATTGATGGCGTGCGGGTGATCAACAATGACGGGCTGCATGGCACCATCGAGCGGCAGATCACGCTGGATCTGGATGCGGGCGCCCATGACATCGAAGTCCGCTATTTTGAGCGCGGCGGTTTGCAGACTTTGGCGCTGGACTGGGCCGGACCCGACAGCAATGGGACACGTGTGTCCATCAGCGGCGCCAGCCTGAGCCACGGTGACTTTATGGATCATGGCGATCACGATGACACTGGTGATGATACCGGTGACCACGGGGATCACGACGACGGAACTGACGACACCGATGATGACACAACCGACCACGGCGATCATGACGATCATGATGGCGGCCCGATCACGCCACCACTGACCCCGGCCGAGGCGGACGCTTTTGTCGCCGCCGTTATGGCGCAGGGCGAGACCCATGCCCATGGCGACGATTCAGGCAAAGCCACTGAACATATGGCGCTTTTGGAATTGGTTCCGCGCTCGGACGCGACCCATGTTGCGATCGGCGATGGCGACTGGTTTGATGCCAGCACATGGCATCAGGGCCGCATCCCCGGTGATGGCGCACAAGTGCTGATCCCGGACGGTATTTCGGTCAATTATGACGGGGAAAGCGATGCCTCGCTCTTTACTGTGCGGGTGGATGGCGAATTGTCCTTTGCCACCGATGCCGACACCCGGCTTGAGGTTGATACGCTGATCGTCTCACCTACCGGACGGCTGGAAATCGGCACCGAAGACAACCCGGTGCAGGCCGGCGTCAACGCCGAGATCGTAATCGCCAACAACGGCAATATCGACACCAACTGGGACCCGACGCTGGTGTCACGCGGCGTCATCTCGCATGGCGAAGTGGAAATCCACGGCGCCGAGAAAACCAGCCATATCGCGGTCGATGACGCGCCAATGCGCGGCGACACGCAGATTGATCTGTCTGAATTGCCCGACGGCTGGCAGGTCGGCGATACGCTGGTACTGACCGGCACCCATAAACAAGGCTGGACCTGGGACAACAACCAGCGCCGCGTTGTGCATGTAGAAAGCGAAGACGAAGAGGTCACCATCACCGCGATCAATGGCACCACCGTGACCATCGACCGGCCCCTGGCCTATGACCACGACGCCCCGCGCGATGATCTGAGCGCCTATGTCGCCAATATGTCGCGCAACATCACCGTCTCCAGCGAAGATGGCGAAAACACCGCCACTCATCAGCGCGGTCACGTGATGTTCATGCACTCTGACGATGTCGATGTGCGCTATGCCGCCTTTGACGATCTGGGACGCACCGACAAATCGGAAGCCGCGTTTGATGTGGGCACGCTTGCTTCGGTTCAATCCGACAGCAACGTCAAGGGACGCTACGCCTTCCACTTCCACAAAACCGGCACCGAAGATCAAGAAGCCCCTGCCATTGCCATCGGCAACACGGTCAGCGGTTCCCCGGGCTGGGGCTTTGTGCAACACTCAAGCCAGGCCAACTTTACCCAGAACGTCGCCTTTGACGTCTTTGGCGCGGCCTTTGCTGCTGAGAATGGCGATGAAACCGGCATCTGGTCGCAAAACCTCGCGATCCGGGCCGAGGGCATCGGCTATGGCGAAGCGGCTGTTAAACAGCTCGAAGACCTGCCACGCCATGACAATGGTCGCACCGGGGATGGGTTCTTTTTTGCCGGACGGCTGGTCGAGGCCAGCGATAACATCGCCGCCAACACCACGCACGGCTATGTCTGGATGACGCGATCGGCGCCAAACGGGCCACTGTCAGACAACCTCAACCAGCCTGAAGTGGCTTATGGGGCAGACGGTATCCGCCCCAACCAGGCCCCAATCAACACCTTCAGCAACAACGAAGCCTTTGGTACACAAGTGGGCATTATCGTGGTCAAAGCCAATCCGGCGCAAAACCATGATGTGCGCACCGTCATGGAAGGGTTCACCAACTGGGAAACCTCTGCGGGTGTCGATCTGGGCTATACCTCGCATTACACATTGATCGATTTTGATCTGCTTGGGACCGAAAACAACGCACCCGTGGCCAGTGCCGAAAGCGGCTACACGCTTGGCAGCAACACTTTTGACATTGTTGCCAACGGGTTCAACATCGAAGGCTTCAACACCGGGGTGAACCTGAACTTCCAGAACTTTACCTTTGGCGTCAGCGGCAGCGATGTGGACAATG
>JBAUHN010000007.1:0-40768 GCA_049680295.1 Sulfitobacter sp. | reverse complement strand
GCGATGATGTGGGGCCATGGTTTCAACTCGCCTCTTTCACCAGCCCGCACACACCGTTTGTCGCTGATCAAAAATACTGGGATCGCTATGACCCAAACGACATCGACGCCCCCTCCGTTGGCACATTGCCCTTTGACGAACTTGATTTTGCGTCACGCGCCCTGTTCTTTGCCCACGGTCGACACCGTCACCGCGTGACGGACGATGATCTGCGTCGGGCACGCCATGGCTACTATGCCATGATCTCGTTTCTCGACGACAAAGTTGGGGAAATCATGGCGGCGTTGGACGCCAGCGGTCAGGCCGACAACACCGTTGTCCTGTTTTGCGCGGATCACGGCGAGATGCTGGGCGAGCGTGGCATGTGGTTCAAACAAAGCTTCCATGAGTGGTCGGCACGGGTTCCGCTGATGGTTTCGGCCCCGGATGAATTCACGCCTAAGCGGGTCAAGGACTGCGTGTCGTTGGTTGATCTGTTGCCAACGCTGGTAGGTCTCGGGGGGGGCGACGTGACGTTGCGCTGCGATGGCGAAAGCCTTGTGCCCGCACTGACCGGCGGGGCGACCCGCGATCTGGCGATCTCGGATTACTACGGGATTGGCCCGTGCGTCCCTTACCGCATGGTTCGGCAAGGCCGCTACAAGTTGATTTATACGCATGGTCATCCGGACCTTCTGTACGATTTGGAAACCGATCCGAATGAGTTGCAAGATCTTGCGAGCGATCCATCCTTTGCCGAAACGCTTTCACGTCTCAAAGCGATACTGCTGAAAGACTGGGACCCCGAGGAGGTTGCCCAAAGGGTGCGCACCAGTCAGGCAGAACGCCTGTTTCTAAAGAAGACCCCCGGAACGCCAGAGGATTGGGACTACATCGCGCGCAAAGGTGACGAAAAACGCTATGTCCGGCGCGGCACGGGTGGTGTGGACGGCACCAAGGCAAACCGTCGCTTGCCCAAGGTGGATCCGATCGCCCCGCATTTTCCTGAACTGTCACAACAGGACGTGGCCCGGATCATTGATGGCCAGATACCGCTTCCCGATTATCTCTCCGAGGATGGGCGCGATGCACAAAACACCTGACATCCAAAGCCCTGCTGCCCACGAGGTCGCCCCGCGTATCGCACGGCACGCCGTCATTAACGCTGGCCTGTGCGACTTGACGGGCCTGAACATCAGTGCATCCAGCTTTTGCAAGGAGGTTGCCCATGTCTAGTGCCTTGCCAGACAGGTTTTTTGAGTGGACCGTGGCCGTCGTTTCCGTTCTGCTGGTCAGCCTGACACTCTACACTGCCTATTTCGGGGTTTTTCCGGACGGGCTGCAACGCAGCGGGCATCTCGGTCTGGTCATGGCACTGGTCTATGTCGCCGCCCTGCGTACCTCATTGAAGGCGCTACAGCCTGCTGGCCTGCCACGGACCCTGCGCAGGCTTTGGATCTTGACCGCCCTGACTGCGGGCGTCATCGCCACCGGCCATCAAATTGTGAACTTTGATGCCATCAATGATCGTTGGGGCGAGATTACCGAATACGAAATCATATTTGCAGTCATCCTCGTGATTGCACTTTTTGACGCGTGCCGTCGGACAATCGGCTGGCCGATCGTAATTCTCGCATCGTTGTTCATCGCTTACGGTCTTTTCGGGGCCTACTTGCCTGATGGTCTGGCGCATCGGGGCTATTCCCTGAAACGGGTGACGGCACAGCTATATCTGGGCGGTGGCGGCATTTTTGGCACGCCGCTTGGTGTCAGCGCGACCTTTGTGACTGGCGTTGTGGTTCTGGGTGCTCTTCTTGAAAAGACCGGCGCGGGCCAGGTTTTGATGGACTTTGCCACAGGGCTGACGGGCCGGATGCGCGGCGGCCCGGCAAAGGCAGCTGTGGTCGGGTCCAGCTTGATGGGCATGATTTCGGGCACGGCTGTCGCTAACGTACTGACCACCGGGCCGATCTCAATCCCATTGATGCGCAAAAGCGGTTACCGCAAGGAAGCGGCAGGTGCGATTGAGGCCGTGGCGTCAACCGGCGGACAGCTGATGCCGCCTGTGATGGGGGCCGCCGCCTTCATCATGGCCGAGTTCACGTCGACGTCCTATCTGACCATTGCCAAGGCGGCGTTTCTACCTGCGGTGATCTTTTACGCAGTGCTGTTGGCCATGGTGCATTTCGAAGCGGTAAAGCGGAACATACCCTTGCTGCGCGACGCAGAGTCAGTGACCGACTGGGCAAGTATCGCGAAACGATCCTATCTGCTGGCCCCTTTGCCGGTCTTTGTCAGCATGTTGCTTAACGGCTATTCGATTATGCTGTCGTCTTTTTGGGCAGTAGCCGCTTCGGTGATCGTCAGTTTTTTCAACCGCACTTCCGCACAAACGCCGCGCCGGATGATCGACACCGCAATCACTGCCGCCAATGCGGTCATCCCGGTGGCACTGGCCTGTGCAGCGGCAGGATGCATTATCGGGATTATCACACTCACGGGCATCGGGTTGAAATTCTCAACGCTTGTTGTGTTGTTGTCAGGTGGCCAATTGCCGGTCGCATTGGTGCTGACCATGCTGACCTGCCTGATCCTGGGAATGGGACTACCAACAGCGGCGGCCTATATCCTTGTGGCCACCTTGGTCGCTCCTGCGCTCGTTGATCTGGGCGTCGGGCTTTTGGCGGCGCATCTCTTCGTGCTCTATTCCGCGATGTTGTCATCGATTACACCGCCTGTGGCGCTTGCGGCCTATGCTGCGGCTTCAATCAGCCAAGGGAACCCGTTGAAAATCGCCGTTCTCGCGTGCCAGTTCGGCATGGGTGCATTCGCCGTTCCGTATTTCTTCGTCTATGATCCCGCCCTTCTGGCAATCGACGTCACCTGGGTGCAGATCACCCTGTCCTTTGTCACCGCAATTGCAGGTGGGGTCGCGGCCAGTGTCGCAATGATGGGCTTCTTTGCGTACCGTTTGAGCATCATTGAACGGGTCGGTTTTGTCTTGGCCGCCGTCCTTTTCCTAAGCTCTGATTGGCTGTGGGATGCTTTGGCGATGCTCATCGCAGCGGGTTTGATTGTCTGGAACCTGCGCAACGGTGCGCCACACAAATCTAATCCACCAGAAATCGGTTCAGAACCGATCACATCAACCTCAAAGGGAGACCTAAAATGAAACTTACACTGAAACATGCGCTTTTTGCCGCCGCAACGCTGGTAGTACCGGCGGCTGCACAGGCTGAATTCCTGTCGATCGGGTCCTGCCCGGTCGGGTGCACAGCCTATACCTGGTCGGCTGGCATTGCTGACGTGATCAACAAAAACGTCGAAGGTATCGAGGTCACGGCAGAAGAAACCAAGGGCTATGTTGCCAATATCAACCTGCTTCAAAGCGGCGAGATGGAAGCATCAATGGCCACATCCTTGTCGTCCTATGAAGCATGGGCAGCGACCGGACCTTACGCAGGCAGCGAGCCGGGCAAAATCTTGTCATGGATGTCGATTGCGCCGGTTGCCATGCATATCATCACGTTGGAAGGCAGCGGGATCGACACAGTCGCAGACCTGAAGGGCAAGCGCATTGGTATGGGGCAACCCGGCGGCGTGTCAATGCTGGATGCCAATGCTTTGATGGACATGGTTGCGGGCGTTGACTTTGAGCCATTCCGTGTGCGTCTTGGCGATATGGTCGATATGTTAAGCGACGGCAACATCGACGCGGCCTTGTGGAACGGATCGTTCCCACTGCCACCGGTGATCAAACTGTCCGCGCAGCGCGACGTCAAGCTGGTGCCGATCTCGGACGAATTTTTTGCCGACATAAATGCCAAATACCCACCGTACTTCCGCCTGTCGATCCCCGGCGGCACGTATGAGGACGTTGCGGAGGACACGGCAACCTACGGCCTTGCCAATGGGTTGGTGATTTCGGCCGATGTGTCCGAGGATCGCGTCTATGAGATGACGAAAGCGGTCTTCGAAAACCTTGACGCTTTGACAGGCGTTCACCCTGCCTTTGGCCGGGTCAGCAAGGATACTGTGCTCAATGGATTTGGTGCGCCTCTGCATCCTGGCGCTCTGAAATATTACCGCGAGATCGAAGTCCCCGGCATCGAGGACTTCGTTACCCGCACGGGCGGATAAGGTATCAATTCAGTACCCGCTCGGTCTTGGCACCGGGCGGATATTCTCGAATACAAAGGAAACTATCATGACCCGTCCCAATATCCTCGTCATTCAGGCGGACCAGATGACCGCGCTTTGCTTGTCGGCTTACGGCAAGCCCTACGCGATCACACCGAACATCGACAAGATGGCCGAGAACGGGACGACCTTTGCCAATAGTTACTGTAACAACCCGGTTTGTGGCCCGTCACGTGCTTCAATGATGACCGGGCGCTTGCCCTCGGACGTCGGTGTTTTCGACAACGGAGCCGAGTTCCTGCCCTCCGAGCCGACCTACGCCCATTACCTGCGCTCTTTGGGGTACAAGACGACGCTGTCAGGCAAGATGCACTTCGTCGGTCCTGACCAGCTGCACGGGTTTGAAGAACGATTGACCACCGACATCTACCCTTCTGACTTTGCCTGGACCATGGATTGGGACAAGACGGATGAGGCCTATGCGCCCTCTGTCATGAGCTTGCTCAGCGTTGTTGAATCCGGCCCTTGCGAACGCAATCTCCAGCTGGATTACGACGAAGAAGTCTTTATCGCGGCCCGCAAAGAACTTTATGACCATGCGCGCTCGACCGATGATCGCCCGTTTTTGCTGCACGTGTCATTCACCCAGCCGCACAACCCTTTCGTTGCAGGCCGCAAGTATTGGGATATGTACGAAGGCCGCGATATCCCCGAACCCGAAGTCCCGTATATCCCTTTTGAGGACCGCGATCCCTGGTCGCAACGCTATTTCATGACCATCCGGCAGGATGAATTCGACATCACACCGGAACAACTTCACACTTCCCGCCGTGCCTATTTCGCTATGGTCACCCATATCGACGAGCTGGTCGGCGGGCTGATTGAAACGCTCGATAGTATCGGGCAGCTGGAAAACACCTATGTCTTCTTGATCTCAGATCATGGCGAAATGCTGGGTGAGCGCGGCATGTGGTTCAAGTTCAACCCATATGAGGCCTCATTGCGCGTGCCGATGATCATGCAAGGTCCCGGCGTCAAAGCAGACCACCGGGAAGAGGCGCTGGCCTCGCTCGTTGATCTGATGCCAACCTTCACTGATATCGCCAGTGGCGGCAGTTTCGACGGCTATGCAGCACCCCACGATGGCCGAAGCCTGCTGGATCGGCCCGAACGCAACGGTCCCGATGACCGGGTCTTCATCGAATCCATGGGCGAAAGTCTCTATGGCCCGGCCTTCATCATGATCGAAGGATCAAAAAAGCTGGTCCATACCCGTACCGATCCTAAGATGTTCTTTGACACCGATGCAGACCCCCTAGAGCTGACCAATTTGGCGGACGTCCCCGAACATCAAGCGCAGATCGAACGCATGTTCACGGCCATGATGGAACGATGGGACGAAAAGGAGCTTGAGGACCGTATCCGCGCATCCCAAAAGAAGCGGATGTTTGTTCACCGTGCGATGAAACAAGGTCGCTTTCCAACCTGGGATTTCGGACCTGACTATGATCCAGGCAAGGTTTACGTGCGCGGCGGCACTGACCCCAGCACAACGGCCACCAAGCAACGCGGGCGGTTCCCATATGTGCCCGTAACGCCGCCGCAATTCCCGCGAGAGACCAAGTAGCGATGCTATTTGGGTGAGATTTTGAAGCCGCCGTATTCTGTCCAACTGCATGCCGCGCATCGCCGTTCAACTTTCTTGTTCCTCTCGCAGTACATTTTAACGACGACTCCGTTTCGGCCTTGACAGGAGTTATCTGCATGAACTCAACGGCCCCGAAACAGATCAGACAAAGCTGCTCGCCCATCGTTCAGATATTGATTTTCTCAATGTTGCTCAGCGCATTTTCCAGCTCGACACACTCGTTATGCGCCGCGATGTCGCCCTTTGTTTGATCAGGCAGCAGTCGTGCCGCGCACAGCGAGAAATTCAAATTCTCAGTCTGGGTTGATTGTGTTGAAAAACTCCGTTTTTGGGTCTGATCGACGTCCGCTCTGCTGAGGTAATCTTTGCCGTCCTGACCTTAGACACTCCAGTCAATTCGAGGTGGCAGCGCTACGCCTTACCTGCGTTGATGGCATGCGTAAACCGAGTAGTTTCGTCAACTGCTTCTGGCCCCTGAAAATCAAAATGCTTCCGTCCTGGAATTGGAAAACTTGCCGGCTGATAAGGATTATGCCTTCCTTCGTGTGGAAACCTACCCTGCTTAGCGGCTGGCATTTGTTTGATCGAAATCAAGGTTATCAAGACAGCGAACTCGTATCAGAATGGCTTCGAAAGGTTTGAGGCATGGAATTTACCGGACTTCTCGACGCACTCGGTGACCCGGGCTTTGCGGCGCTTTTGGGTCTTCTGACAGGCTTGGTATTTGGCGTGTCTGCCGAACAGAGCAAGTTCTGCTTGCGCGCTGCCGCGGTTGAAGTAGCTCGGGCCCATGCCGGACCGCGGTTCGCGATGTGGCTTCTGGCATTTTCGACGGCCTTGCTCTGGACACAGGGCATGGACGTCGCAGGGATCATTGACCTTGGCGAAAGCCGCTGGCTCGCCTCGCCCGGAACCTTATCGGGTGCCATGATAGGTGGTGCCGTTTTCGGCGTCGGCATGGTCCTATCACGTGGCTGTCCTGGTCGGCTGCTGGTTCTCGGCGCAACGGGAAACCTGCGCGCGATCCTTTCAGGCTTGGTCTTTGCCGTGGTCGCACAGATGAGCCTCCACGGAGCGCTTTCGCCTCTGCGCGAAGCATTGTCGGGGGCTTGGATCACATCCGGCCCCAACCCGAACTTACTTGAACTCTATCACCTGCCTGACGCGACGGGAATCGTCATCGCTCTTGTCTTCGCGGTCGCCGCCCTTGTGGTGTCACGAAGAAACCGCGTCGCCCTCCGTACAGTGCTGTTTGGCTGCGGCGTGGGCTTCGCGGTCGCGACGGGCTGGTTTCTGACCTATACGATCTCGCGTCTCAGCTTTGATCCAGTCCCGGTGGGCAGCCTGACATTCTCAGGCCCTTCGGCCGATACGCTAATGTATCTGCTGTCATCCGAGACAGGGTTGGAATTCGATATCGGCCTTGTGCCGGGTGTGTTTATCGCGGCTTTCCTGTCTGCTGCGGTTTCAAGGCGACTTGTTTGGCAAGGGTGGGACAATGTAACAGCGATGCAGCGATACATTGCAGGTGCGGCGCTGATGGGGTTTGGCGCGATGACGGCAGGCGGCTGCACAATCGGCGCAGGCGTCACGGGCGGGTCGACCTTTGCGCTATCCGCCTGGGCGGCTCTGTTCTCCATGTGGGTCAGCGGGATGATCGCCGATCGCTTGATCGACCAAAAAACCGAAGCAACGGCGCGACGTTCCACGATCTGACGCCAACGCGTCCTTACTCGAGTGATGATCAGGGCGATCATCACCGCCAAAGGCAAGACCAGGCCGACCCCTTCGCCAAAACCAGCTACTTAACCTGTACTTCCAGATTTGCCCCGAAACAAGAATTTCTCAACGAAATCAGCCCGACCCAGCCATAGCGTTTCCAACTTGCGAGCGCGCTCAGCGCCGAAAATGCGGTATCAGCGAAGAAGGGCCATACCGCCGCGTAGCGGGAGCAGCGACCATTTGTGCCCGTCGCAACAAGGATACGCTAATTGAAGAAATCACAAACTTGTACAACGCACAGCTTCAGATAAAGTCCCGCGGCTTAATGAACGTTGGCTGGCTTTGAATTCATGGACAATGAAGCTGGACAAACAGATCGCTCTAAGACGGTTTTTCTTTGTAATTGCTGAGTTCAGAACGTCCAACGGACTTATACGACGGGATGCCAAGTTGCCCCAAGGCGCGGACCAGTTCCAATTGCAAAATGTCAAACGCGCGCTGGGCGCCTGCATTGCCGCCAGCGCCAACACCATAGGCGAACGCGCGGCCAGCAAAGGCAAAGTCGGCCCCAAGCGCCTTGGCGCGTAGGATATCTGCACCGCGCCGGATGCCACTATCGAGGATAATGGTCATGCGGCCTGCGACGGCCTTGGCGATAGCGGGCAATGCTTCGATCGTGGGCGGGCCAAAAGCGACCTGACGACCGCCATGGTTTGACACGACAATCCCGTCGCAGCCCAACTCGGCGCAAGCTACGGCGTCTTGGGCATGCAGGATGCCTTTGACCAGAAGGCGGCCTTTCCAACGCTCACGCAATCGCTTGAGGTCTTCCCACGTGAGCCCCGGTGTGATCAGAGTTTTTTGAACATCCGCGTAGGAGGTGGCACTTTGCAAAAGATCGGCATAGTTTGCCACGTTTGGCCTGCCATGTTTCAGACTGGTCAGCGTCCACCCCGGGTTCAGGGCGCATTGCATAATGACTTCGGGCGTAAAACGGAACGGCACCGCAAGCTGGTTGCGGATATCGCGGTCGCGCTTGCCTGCCGCGGGGACATCGGCGGTGACCATCAACGTGGTGTAGCCTGCGGCCTTGGCGCGCGCGATCAGGCCTTCGGTCACATCTGCGTCGCTGGACACATACAACTGGAACCACCCGTTGCCATCTGCGGCTTCGGCCAGTTGTTCCAGCGTGGTCGAAGCGGCGGAACTGGCCGTGTAGGGGATGTTTTGCGCCTTGCACAGCCGCGCGAGCGTCAGGTCGGCACCCGGCCAGAAGGCGTTGAGCATGCCGATAGGGGCCATGCCAATCGGGGCGTCGAAGGTTTGCCCGAACACGGTCGCGTGGGTGTCGATGTTGGACACATCCACCATGTAGCGCGGCGTTAGTTCAACCTCTTCGAAAGCTTCCGTGTTGCGGCGCATATTGCGTTCATTCTCGGCACCGCCATCGACCAGATCAAACGCAAAGCGCGGGATGCGGCTTTTGGCGCGCAGCCGCAGATCGTCGATGGAAGCGGCGCGGTCCAGTCCCATCAGATTGACCATCCACCGTCGACGGCAAAGGCCTGTCCGGTGGTAAAGGCGGACATGTCGCCTGCCAGATAGCAGACCATTTCTGCGATTTCTTCGGGTTGGCCGAGACGACCCATGGGTTGGCGTTCCTGGAACGCAGCGAGGGCTTTGTCAAAATCACCGGTCGCGGTCAGGCGGTCGTTCAAAGACGGGCTTTGTACGGTGCCCGGGCAGATCGCGTTACAACGGACACCGTCCTTGACGAAGTCGGCAGCGATGGCCTTGGTCATGCCAATAATCGCCGCCTTTGATGCGCCATAAGCAAAGCGGCGCGGCGCGCCTTTTTCGCTGGAGACGATAGAGGCAATGTTGATAATCGAACCGTTCTTGTTGGCGAGCATACCGGGCAGCACCGCGCGCGTAATGCGGTACATAGCCTTGGCGTTCAGATCAAAGGCGCGGTCCCAGACGTCTTCGTCGCAATCAAGGATCGTGCCGTCGTGCACCCAGCCGGCACAGTTCAGCAGGATGTCGACGGGCACCACGGACGCAACAAGTGCCTGAACCGCTGCCGCGTCAAGCACATCCAGGGCGTGCCCGGTGATGTTTGGCGAGGTATCCGCCAAATCTGCAACCAGATCGCCATTCAGATCAGTGGCGATGACCTGTGCACCATGTGCGGCAAGCGCTTCGGCGCTGGCGCGCCCGATGCCTGCACCCGCCGCCGTAATCAGCGCAGTTTTGCCCTTCAGCGATTGTTCCATAGTCTTTCTCCTAGCGGGCGAGCCAGCCGCCATCGACGGTGATCACGCTTCCGTGGCAATAAGTGGCGGCGTCGGACGCCAGAAAAACCGCAGCACCTGCGATTTCCGACGGATCGGCAAAACGCCCCGCAGGAATGCGTTCGAGCAGCGCTTTTGAGCGGTCCGGATCGTCGCGCAGCGCTTGCGTATTGTTTGTGGCGGTGTAGCCCGGTGCGATGCTGTTGACGTTGACACCGTGGCCTGCCCACTCATTGCAAAGTGCCTTGGTCAGGCCGACCACCGCGTGTTTGCTGGATACATAGGCCGGAACACGCAAGCCGCCTTGCGATGCGAGTACAGAGGAAACGATGATGATCTTGCCCGCGCCTTGCGCTACCATGCGCTTGCCCGCCGCCTGAGACAGCAACCACACGGAATCAAGGTTCACCGACAGCACGCGCCGCCAATCCTCAAGCGGCATGTCCTTGCTGTCTTCGCGGTGGATGATTCCGGCGTTGTTGACCAGAATGTCCAGCCCGCCAAGGGCATCGGCGGCGAAGCCAACGACGTCTTCGGCTGCGGCTTCATCCATGCCGGAGAAGTCAGCTTTCACGGCGGCACCTTTGACCCCCAAGGCCTTGATCTTGGCGAGGGTGTCGTCGGGTTGATGGCTGCGATAGGTCAGCGCTACATCGGCCCCGGCGGCTGCAAGGCCGAGGGCGATGCCCTCACCGATGCCGGTCGCACCCCCGGTGACCAATGCCTTACGACCAGTCAGATCGAACGGGTTGCCCATATCAGTACCGGTTCGCGATTGGCAGTTCTTCCGCAGGGAAGAGGCTGATGACCTCGCAGCCGGTTTCCGTCACCACGACCTCTTCCTCGATCCGCGCGGCTGAATAGCCGTCGGTGGCGGGGCAATAGGTTTCCAGTGCAAAGACCATGCCGGTTTTGATCTCCATCGGGTGATCCATCGACACCGCGCGGCTGATGATGGGCCGTTCGTGCAATGCCAGCCCCAGACCGTGACCGAATTGAAGGCCAAAGGCTTGATCTTCGTTGGCAAAGCCAAGCGATTGCGCCGTTGGCCAGACCTCGGCCACCTTGTCGGTGCTGACACCCGGTTTGATCATCGCAATCGAGGCGTCGATCCATTCGCGTGCCTTGACATAGGCATCGTTTTGCGACGGTGTTGCACGGCCTACGTTAAAGGTTCGATAATAGCAGGTCCGATAACCCTGATAGGACTGCAAAATATCAAAGAACGCCTGATCGCCCGGTCGGATAAGACGGTCTGTGAAGTTGTGCGGATGCGGGTTGCAGCGTTCGCCGGATATGGCGTTAATCGCCTCGACGTCGTCTGATCCCATCTCGTACAGCATCTTGTTGGACAGGGCGACGATGTCGTTTTCGCGGATGCCCGGTTTCAGCTCTTCATAGATCATATGGTAAACGCCATCGACCATGGCAGCGGCTTGGGTCAAAAGCTGGATTTCATCCGTGTTTTTGATCTCGCGCGCTGCCAACATGATCTGTTGGCCGTCGACGACATTCAGGCCTTCTGCTTGCAGCGCGTGGAACATGGCCGTTTCAGCATAATCCACACCCACGGGCATGTCGGCCATGCCGGCATCACGGATCAACCCTGCGATCTGCTTGGCGTATTTCTGCATCAAGCCGAATTCCGGCGGAATGGTGCCGCGCATGCCGACAACGCCCGCAAGACAGTGGCTGGGCTCCAGCCAGTCGGAATGCCGCTTGTGGTGCTCTGCGGCGGAGCCGAAGTCCCAGACATAGGGGCTGTCGTCGCCGGTTAGCAGACAGAAGCGGCACATCTTGTCCCGTTCCCATTCGCCGATCTTGGTGGCCGAGACGTAGCGGATATTGTTCACATCGAACAAAAGCAGCGTGCCCGCGTTCGAGGCTTTCAAAGATTGCCGTGTGCGCGCAAGGCGGTAGCGACGCAAGCGGTCGTGGTCGATGCGGCGTTCAAAATCTACAGACATGTGGCCATGGGCAGGCAGCTTGTCGCGCCACTCCCAATTTGGCTCAAGGTCCTGAGGGGTAAGCAGGTTCGGCATAAGGGCATTGCCCGGGCGTTCTGACATGGAAAACTCCTTTCGGGTGCGGCCAAGCGCACCCGGTTTGTTGCTGAAAATTCGGATGAGGCGTTAGGTCGTGGCCCAACCACCGTCGATAGAGATCATCTGGCCGGTCATGTAATCGCTGTCGTCAGACGCAAGGAACGACGCGGTGCCGACGATATCTTTGGGATAGGACACTCGCTTGATCACAAGGGCGCTGTCGACGATGTCCTCATAAGCTTGGCCTTCGCGTTCTTTGAAACCGATCTCGACCAGATCCTTGTCCAACTGTTCCCACAGCGGGGTGACAACCACGCCGGGCGCATAGCCATTGACGGTGATGTTGTGCTCTGCCAGCCCCAGCGCACCGCATTCGGTCAAGGCAAGGCAGCCGTATTTTGACGTGCAGTAAACGGTCACATCCACCAACGGCTTTTTCGACGCAATAGAGCCCACGTTGATCAGTTTGTAAGGGTGATCCTCCATCGGACCTTGGGCGATCATCTGGCGTGCGACTTCTTGCATGCCCAGCCACATCGCTTTCGTGTTGACGTTCATGATCATGTCCCAGTTGTCTTCATCGATATCCATGAAGAACCGGGGCTTGTTCAGGCCTGCATTGAACACGCCTACATTGATAGACCCAAAAGCTTCGACCGTGGCGGCCACGGCGGCAACATTGTCTTCACGTTTGGTAACATCCATTTTGACCGCAATCGCCTTGCCATTGCCGGCCGCGTTAATCTCTTCCGCAACGGTCTGCGCCATGTCGCTGTCCAGATCACCGATGCAGACGTTGGCACCCTGTTCGGCAAATGAACGCGCGTTGGCCTCACCCATGCCGCGCGCGGCACCTGTGATGAGAATGTTTTTACCTTTGAGGCGGTTGGGGTCCATGGGTGTCTCCTCCTGACGTCATGATTATGTTGGTGGTTGTAGGGTTGCGTCCGCGCGTTCTTGCGCACGGCGCAATGCGTCTTGCGGGCTGATGATGCCGCGCAGCATGTCGTGAAATTCTTCGCCGCAAATCTGGATGATTTCGTTGATTTCCGGGATCGGTGGCCTTGGCCAGAATTGAAGTTCGTCGCGCCAGGACATTCCATCGACCGCTTCGAAGATCGGGGACAGACGGCGCACATCGGGGTCCGCGCCCACAGAATAGCGCGGGTTGGTACGGCTGCCGTTCTGGACATACAGCTTTTGCGCAGAGGGAGAGGTGAAGGCCAGCAATGCTTCGACCGCCGCTGCAACGCGTTCTTTCGGCAGGTTGGCCGGTATCCCCATCACATAGCCGCCAACGGGGGCGATGGGTGCCCCATTGGGTCCAGCGGGGTGCGGCAGATACCCTGTCTGATTCTTGGCGGGTGATGCATCATCAAGTTCGAAATAGGGGGCAAGCAGCGTATAGCCGTAAGCCATCGCGATCTTCCCTGCGGCATAGGGGCGAATGCGTTCGTACCACGACATCGAAAGGATATCGGGGGGCGAATACCTGAGCAGTTCATTAAGAAACTCTGCCGCTTGCAAGCCCGCAGAGGTATCAATGGTGAAGCGATATTCGCGGTTCGCAAGATGCTGGGTATCAAAGCCGCCGGCATTTGGTGTCAGATCAAGGATAGGCTGACCAAAATCTGCCAAGGTCATCAGAACGGTATGACCCAATGCTGTCCCGCGCGCCGCATTCCACGCGATGCCATGCCGTGCGCGCTGCGGATCGTGCAGTGCCTTTGCGGCGCTCAACAGCTCTTGCGTGGTTCTGGGCGGTTCAAGGCCTGCCTGCGCAAAAAGATCTTTGCGGTAGAACAAAAGCTCCGGGGTTGTTTGCGCCGGGATGCCATATGCGCGACCGCCCCAATGGGCGGCTTGCCAGCCCGCGGTGTGGAAATCCGCCGGGTCGATGCGGGCAATGTCCATGACCTCATCTAGGGGCATCAAGACGTTCTTTTCCGCGAACCCGCCAACCCATGGCAGATCAACGGCGATGATGTCGTAATTGCTCGACTTGCGGCTGGCGTTGCGCAGGGTTTCTTCGCGCAGCCGATCAATAGAAAAGGCCCGCTGGTGAATTTGCGTACCGATCGTCTGTTCAAACTGGCGTTTGAGGTTGTCCATCACCATGAAAGTCGGATCGCCATGGACCAGAACACGCAAGCCCCCGGCCAGCTTGAGTGGCTCGGCAAGAACCTTCATCGGCGGGATCGATTTTGCGCTTAGGTAGGACCCGCCGAAATAATAGTCGGATGCGTCTTCTGAAGCCGCATCACCGAATTGCGAACTTGCAAGGCGGTGCACACGGCTGGTCAGTTGTGTCCATTGTTCCAGCAATTGAACGCTGGGATGGAGCGAAAAGCTTTTTCCTGTCTGGGTGCGAGGCCGCTGATCAATCAGGCCGGCCTCCTGCATGTCCTTGATGCGGCGATTGGCCGTCGCATAAGGCGCACGGCTGGCACCAATAAGGGATGTCATCGTCGTCAGACGCCCCTCAAGGTGCCCGCGGATCAGATGCATCGTAATGCGCAGGTTTGGCGTGGGCGCGAACAATTCGGACGCGTTCTCCAGCTCATCGCCGAGATTATCCATGAAGGACAGAACGCTTAGCATATCTGCCTTTGCCTGAGGTGGCATAAGCTGACTAAAATTATCCCCCCTCATGACATTCATACCCTCTGCGGCTGCCTTCCTGTTGTTGTGGCGATGGCGCGACTGGCCACGACCACTCAATTTGTTCATTTCGGATGATTTTGGAATCGTCACGAGTTGCACCTCATATTGATGTGGGGGTAACCTCGAAATGTATCGCAAAAATATCCATTTTGGATACAGCAACGTCCAAAATGGATATTTTTTTGGAAGTTATGCTGGGATGCTCACGGCAAGGTTGAGGGGATCATACCGATCTACCGGATGGTGATTCCCACTTGGGAGAGTGGGGAGCAGACATAAAAGTCTACTAAGTTCTTGGAGGAGCACACTATGAAACTACGCACAATTCTGGCGGCATCTGCCGCAACGACAGCACTAACCGTTGCCGGAGCGGCCTATGCAGACAGCCACGGCCCAATGCGCATTGGCATCACGCAGAACAACGTCGGCGTCGACAGCTACCAGACAACTTATGAAAAAGCATTTATCGCAGCGGCAGAAGCAAACGAGAATGTGGAAGTTGTCGTTCTTGACGCTGGTGGCGATGTCGCCCGCCAAATCGCCCAGATGGAAGATCTGATCCAGCAGGAAGTTGATGCGATCATCATCTGGCCAACAAACGGTGAAGCGGTCATCCCTGCTGTGCGCAAAGCACATTCCGCTGACATTCCGGTGGTTGTAACCAACTCCAACATCGCCGAAGCCGGCTTCGATTTTGTCGCTACTTTCTCTGGCCCAGACAACATCACCCAAGGGTCGCGGTCCGCTGAGATAATGTGTGACCGGTTCAAGGCACTTGGCATCGAAAACGAAGCCAAGGTTGTTCACATCACTGGCCAGCCGGGCTACACGACCGCCATCGAGCGCGCGAAGGGCTTCAACGACCGTCTGCCCGAAGTCTGCCCGAACGTAGAGCAGATCGACGAGCAGCCCGGTGACTGGAACCGTGAAAAGTCGCAGCAGGTTATGGAGGCCTTCCTCGTCAAATATGACGACATCGACGGCGTTTATTCCGGCGATGACAACATGGGTGTTGGCGCAATGAACGCAGCGGTAGCTGCTGGTCGTGAGGGCATCACTTTCGTCGGCGCCACCAACTTCGCAGTTGGCTATGAAGCAATGGCCGCAGGCACATACTGGGGGTCTATCTACCAGTCGCCTGTTGATGACGCGGAAGCCGCGCTGAAGTCCGCGATTGACCTGCTCAACGGCGAAGAGCTGCCTTTCCTGAACTACTTCGACACGCCGAAGATCACGCAGGACAACATGACAGAGTTCACAAAGCCAGTGTTCTAAACACCTCCCGCGAAGCGGGGCGCTGCGGCGCCCCGTTTCCATTCTACACCGACGACAGTTTTACGGGAGGGCGCGTCATGGGGCGTGTGACGGGAAGGTCTTGCATTGTGACAGGTGCCGCGCAAGGTATCGGGCGCGCAATTGCCGAAGCCTTGTTGGATGAAGGCGCTGACGTATGTTTTGCGGACATCAACGGCGAAAAGGTAGCGCAGGTAGCGGATGAAAACACGGATAGGGCAACGCAGTATGGCGGCAAGGTCACCCACGCTCAGGTTGATGTAACGGATCGCGCGTCAGTCAAAGCTATGATCGCGCATGCGGTTCAGATCTTTGGCAAACTTGATGTCAAATTCAACAATGCCGGCGTAAACCGCCCAATGAACTTTCTGGATGTCACCGAAGACAACTGGAATTTTATCATGGGGGTAAACGGCTTGGGCTGTATGATCGGCATGCAGGAAGCGGCCCACCAAATGATCGCCCAAGGCACGGGCGGCAAGATCATCAACACGGCATCCATCGCCAGTCGTCAGGGGTTTGACAATGTTGCCTCCTATTGTGCCAGCAAATTTGCAGTTGTGGCGCTGACCCAATCGGGCGCGCGCGATTTGGCAAAACATGACATTACTGTCACAGGTTTTGCGCCCGGTGTGGTCGCCACAGAAATGTGGGAACAAGTCGATCAGGACCTGATGGAGATTGGTGCCGCGGACCGGCCCGGCCAGGCGATGGAGGAATTCTCATCCGAAATCCTGCGCGGCCGCGTAGCCAAAACCGAAGATATCACCGGAACAACGACGTATCTGGCGTCCAGGGATAGTGATTATATGACCGGACAAATCGTCATGATCGATGGTGGGATGACATTGGTCTGACGCATAGGCCAACAATGGCCGGGCCTTTGGCCCATGGGAGGGGAAATATGGCGAGCATGTCAAAAGCAGACATCGGACGGTTTTTGGCGCGGCAAGGCATTTTGATTGCTTTTGCGGTGTTCATCATCGGATTTACCTTGGCGAATGAGCGTTTTTTGAGCCCTGACAATGTGATGGGTGTGGTGCGGTCTTCCGCGATTTTGGGAGTCATGGCGCTTGGCGTGACCTTTGTTGTCATCAGTGGAAACCTCGACCTGTCGGTCGGGTCCATGATGTCGTTCTCGACGATTGTGGTGCTGGATCTGCATGACAAGATCGGTCCCGCTCTTGCCATTCCTGCAATGTTCGCCATGACCCTTTGTCTGGGGGCGTTCATCGGGTTTCTGGTCGGTTATCTCAAGCTCAACTCTCTTATTGTGACATTGGGCATGCTGTCGGCAATTCACGGCCTGACGCTGACCTATTCGGGTGGCCAGAACATGGACATCGTTGACAAAGAAGGTACTTGGTTCGGTGTATTCGGACAGGGGTCTGCGCTTGGTATTCCTGTGCCCATTCTGATTTTCCTTCTCTTGGCGGCGCTTTTAGGGATCATATTGGCGAAGACGCCTTTTGGGCGCAAAGTCTATGCAGTAGGTGGCAACGGGACTGCCGCGACCTTCTCTGGGATCAAGCGGGCGCGCGTAGTCTTCTTTTGTTATGTGATGTCAGCGTTCTGTGTGGCCGTGGCTGGCCTTATTCAAGCAAGCCGCTCGCTGGGATCGCAAAACACGGTCGGTCAGGGGCTTGAACTTGACGTGCTTGCTGCCGTGATTTTGGGCGGCGCGTCCTTGCTTGGCGGGTCGGGGACCATCTTCAAAACCGTGATCGGTGTGCTGATCCTTGGATTTATCCAGAACGGTCTGCTTCTGGTCGGCCTTCAATTCTATGTCCAGTTTGTTGTGACATGGGTCATCATCATTCTTGCGGTCTGGCTCGATATTGCGGCCAAACGCGGCAAGCTTTGGTCAAACATCGCGTAGGGGAGCGGAAAAATGGAAGCTGGAAAACTGTCCAAATTTCTCAAGAACGGCGCGATTTGGGGGTTTATTATCCTCGAATTGATCTTCTTCAGCGTGGCGGGCGAATTCCTGTCGCTGTCCGACAAGGCCTTCATGGACGCTGACAACATGCTGCTGTTGCTGAAACAGTCAGCCCCCATCGGCATCATCGCCATGGGCATGACGATCATCATGGTGAACGGGAATATCGACTTAAGTGTTGGCGCTATTTTTGCGCTCTCGGCGGTGATCCTGCTTGACAGTTTGACGTGGGAGATCTTTGCCGGTCTGGGCGATTGGGTGATCCCGGTGTCTTGGGGGCTGGCATTGCTGACGGGCGTTGTGCTGGGTGCTATCAACGGGTTGATCGTCTGGAAAACCGGTGTTGATGCCTTCATCGTAACCTTGGGTTCAATGCTGGGCTTTCGCGGTCTGGTGTTCATGTATAATGGCGAGAATCCGACATCCAGCCTCAACTGGACACTGGTTGATTTCGCCGAAGCGCAATTCCTCGGGCTGCACACGGCGACATGGTTTCTGGCCGTTGTCACGTTTGTGATCTGGTACGTGATGACGCGCACAGTCCATGGGCGAAACGCCTATGCCATCGGGGATAACCGCGAGGCCGCGGTGAACGCCGGGATCAAGGTTGGTCCGCACATGCTGATCAATTTCATGATCATCGGCTTTCTGGCGGCCTTGTCGGCTGTGGTCTTTTACTCTGAATCCGGCTCGGTCAATCCAAACGATGGCCAGCTTTATGAGCTTTGGGTCATTACGGCGGTCGTATTGGGAGGGACCAAATTGACCGGTGGGGCAGGGTCGATTGTATCAACCTTGGGTGGCGTTCTGGCCATTCAGTTACTGCGCAAGGGCTTGGGCCATATCGGCGCAGATACATCGACCGTTAATCTGGTGATTGGCCTTATTCTGATCGCCGTTCTGTTCCTTGACCGTCAGTTGAACACCAAGGGCAAAGAGGAGTTGAAGATATGACCGGCCAAACACCCGCCTTGCGTCTTGAAGGGATCGTTAAAACCTTCCCCGGTGTCCGTGCGCTTGATGGCGTATCCTTTTCGGTGATGCCCGGCGAAGTTCACGCCTTGATGGGGGAAAACGGCGCCGGAAAATCAACGCTGATGAAAGTCTTGGGCGGCATCTATCAGCCCGAAGAAGGTCAGATCATCGTTGAGGAAGTGCCAACTGTCATGACCTCGCCCCTACAGGCGAAATCCAAGGGTATCGTATTCATTCATCAGGAACTCAGCCTCGCGGAAGAGCTGACCGTGGCAGAAAATATCTATCTGGGTGAATTGCCGCGCCGTTCCTTTGGTCGCGTCGATTGGGCCACGCTATTTGCGCAAACTGATACAATCCTTGAAAAGCTGAAGGTGGGGTTCAACGCCAAAACGATCGTCGGGGATCTGTCGATTGCCAACCAGCAGATGGTCGAGATTGCCCGCGCACTTACCGTCGATGCCAAAGCGGTCATTTTTGATGAACCCACAGCCTCGCTGACGGATGCAGAAAAGGTCGTGCTGTTTGACGTCATTTCCGACCTGCAAAGTCAGGGCGTTGGGATCATTTATATTTCCCACCGGATGGAAGAGATTTTCAAGATCACTGATCGGATCAGCGTTCTGCGGGACGGGTCCTATCGCGGCACGCTGGAAACCCGCGCCACCAACGAAGAAGAGGTGACGCAACTAATGATCGGTCGCGCGCTTGATCTGTCGCGCAATGCAACCCATCACGAGATGGGCGATGTCGCCCTCGAAGTACGTGGCCTATCGTGCGGAGACTTGTTCCAGGACGTCAGTTTTAAGGTGCGCCGTGGTGAAGTTCTGGGATTTTACGGTCTGGTCGGGGCAGGGCGCACCGAGATCGCCGAGACGTTGTTTGGATTGCGCGACCCCAGTGCTGGCGCAATCTTGCTGGACGGTGAAGAGGTGCACGTATCGTCGCCCGCCGATGCCATCAGCAAGGGCATTTCTCTGGTGCCAGAAGACCGCAAAGGCCAAGGCCTGGTACTGGGGATGAATTGCCGGGATAACATGACCCTGCCGCAAGTGGGTGATCTTTCATCCGGTCCTTTCGTAGCACCCGGCGCGGAAACAGAGATCTTTGACAAATATAAAGACAAGCTCGATATTCGGACGCCGGGATGGAAGCAAACGGTGGGCAACCTCTCGGGGGGGAACCAGCAAAAGATCGTAATAGGCAAGTGGCTGTCGATGCATCCCAAAGTTCTGATCGTGGATGAGCCGACGCGTGGGATCGACGTCGGATCAAAGTCAGAGATTCACAACCTGATCCGGGAATTGGCTGCACAAGGCTATGCTGTCATCGTCGTCAGTTCCGAAATGCCCGAGGTGCTGCATGTCAGCGATCGGATCGTTGCGATGTTCTCTGGCAAAGTGATCCGAACGTTTACCTCCGAAGAGGTTACCGAGGAGAGCCTTATTCAGGCGATTTCTGGTATTACAGCCACCGAAAAGGCGGCTTGAGATGCGCATCGGCTTTGCCGGATTGGGCAGGATGGGGCAGCACATGGCCCGCAACCTGATCGCGAGGGGGCATGAGGTGTTTGTCTGGAACCGCACTGGACAAACGGCGAGGGATTTTGCCGCGTCAGAGAACTGTTGGGCCGTGCCAACCCCTGCCGATCTGACGGCCCGAGCCGGCATCGTTGTGACGATGCTGGCCGATGACGCAGCCTCTCAGGACGTGTATCTTGGCCAAGACGGATTGTTTACCTCAGCAAGCAACACGACAATTGTAGAAATGGGCACCATGAGCCCGGACCACATCGCCGAATTAGTTGCAAAAGCACCGAAAGGTGTCCGGGTCATCGATGCGCCGGTTTCCGGCGCGACACAAGCTGCTGCGAATGCAGACCTGCTGATCATGGCCGGATGCCGTGACGCAGATGCCGATCTTGCGGCCATATTCGATGCGGTCGGTCGCAAGACCATCTACCTCGGCCGGTCCGGGGCAGGGGCTGTGATGAAACTGGCGGTGAATTCGCTGATCCACGGGATCAATCAAACGCTGGCTGAAGCAATGACCTTGGCCGAAGCATCCGGCATCAAATCCGCGGTCGCATTTGATGTGATCGAAGCATCGGCTGCCTGTGCGCCGATGCTCAAATACCGGCGTCCGCTTTATCTGAACGAGGCAGACCATGATGTGACGTTCACAGTGGCTCTGGCTCGCAAAGACATGGAGGTAACGGTAAAACTTGCTGATCGGCTTGGCTCTGCGATGCCACAGGGTCGTACCACCTTGGCCAAATTGATCGAAGCGGAAAAGGCAGGTTATGGCACCCGCGACATGGCGTCGATGCTGACCTACATGCGAAAGGAAACACTATGAAAGCGGCTTTGTTCGTTGGCGGTTGGGAAGGCCATACGCCGACCCATTTTGCGGAGTGGTATAAGAACTTGCTCGAAGACAACGGCTTTGAAGTTGATGTGTACGACACACTCGAACCATTGGCCCGGCCCGAAGATTTGGCAGAGGTGGACTTGATAACACCGATCTGGTCTTCTGCGCGCTCAGGTCACCAGGAAGAATTCGGCAACATGACCAAACCGCAAGAGGACGGTCTGTTGAAGCTGATCGCCGAAGGGTGTGGAATAGCAGGATGGCACGGGCATATGGGGGACGCGTTCCGCGACCGCCCGACCTATCATTTTCTGATCGGTGGTCAATTTGTGGCGCATCCGCCCGGATGGCCTGACAACCTGCAGCCGCGTGAAGACTACGTTGATTACGACGTGACGATCTGCAAACCGGACGACCCGATTGTGCAAGGCATCAAAAGCTTCCGCCTGACGACCGAGCAATACTACATGCTCGTCGATCCGTCCAATGACGTCCTGGCGACCACAACATTCTCAGGCGATCATCTGTGGTGGATCGAAGGCACCGTGATCCCAGTTGTCTGGAAGCGGCGCTGGGACAAGGGCCGCGTGTTCTACTGTTCGATCGGCCATGAACTAGACGATCTTAGGGTGCAGCAAGTCACCGAGATGATCCGCCGCGGGGCGCTTTGGGCCGCGCGCGGTCCAGCCTGTTGAAACCCAATTTACCCCTTTAACAAGAGGATACGATATGAAACTTCTCCGCTATGGGGCGTCCGGCGCAGAAAAGCCCGGCCTTCTGGATGCATCAGGTCGCGTGCGCGATCTGTCGGGCGTGGTGCCCGATATCGCAGGTGAGACATTGCGGCCATCTGGCCTGAAGGCCCTGCAGGCGCTGGACCCGGATACGTTGCCATTGGTCAATGGTACACCACAAGACGACTTACGCCTTGGCGCTTGTGTCGGGAATATCGGCAAATACGTTTGTATCGGTCTGAACTATGCCGATCACGCCGAAGAGGCCGGTATGCCTATCCCTGTAGAACCCATCATCTTCAACAAATGGACCTCTGCAGTGGTGGGTCCGAATGATGATATCCAAGTGCCACGCGGTTCGGTCAAGACCGACTGGGAGGTCGAACTGGGCGTCGTGATTGGTGAGCCGGGGGCCTATATCGACGAAGCCAATGCGATGGATCATGTGGCTGGCTTTTGTGTGATCAACGATGTGTCAGAGCGTGATTTTCAGCTTAACCGTGCGGGCACCTGGGACAAAGGCAAAGGGTGCGACACGTTTGGGCCAACAGGCCCATGGCTCGTGACACTTGATGAGATCGCAGACATGGACAACTTGGACATGTGGCTGGATGTGGATGGCAAACGCATGCAGACCGGATCAACCGCGACTTTGATCTTCAAGATACCGCATCTCGTTTCCTATTGCAGCCAGTTTATGAGCCTGCAGGCGGGCGATGTGATTTCGACCGGAACGCCACCAGGCGTGGGCATGGGCCAATCTCCCCAGCAATATCTGCATGGCGGCGAGGTTGTGACTTTGGGTATTTCCGGCTTGGGCGTGCAAAAATCGAACGTGTTACCGGCCTGAAGGGACATCAAAAGTTCCGGCTCTCTGAGCCGGAGCCATCCGACCTGCATTTGCGCTGAGAGGCCGCATCCAAGTTACCACCGCTCGCTGGATGAATATCGTGGCCGCCATGGGCATGAAATAAAAAGCGAAGGTATGCAAAGCGCACCAAAGCAGCCACCTGCGCAGCCGCAGCGGCCATAAATCTGATAAGGAGGAAAGCGCGGCGGGTTTCGGTGCTTTGGGGATTGTGGGTCATCGCCGACGCTCCGTTCCTTCATATCCAATTGAAACGCCCGCAACTCCTCAGGCGTGGCATTATCCGGTGCGTGCCCGAAAACCGCGTGAAGTCTGCATCGCATGCAGGTATATTGCCTGCGTCTTCGGCGGCAGATCCTCGATCCGCATGTCGCCAAGAAAACGTTGGCGCAGCTTGGGAACATATTGATCGGTCATCAGACTCTCCTGTCATTAGGGTCAGGAGCCAATTGTCAGACAGGTTCGTCAGTTCGCAAAATCCAGACCGCTCACATCAACGCGCCACAAGCGCCAATACCGCGAAAGCGGTTTCGTCCTTGGGCTTTTGAAACCTTCGCTGCGTTTTGTACGAATGGCCGTTTTGCCGTCAGTGAGAAGGTTTAGACCTAATAGGACCGAAGCCTAGACATCAAAGTTTCAACGCGGACCAGGCGGAAAAACTGGCCTCATAGAGCACTATCTGAATACCAATGCGAATACGGTAGTTAGTCGATGTGTGCCAAAGCGTTGAAAAATTGAAAATTTTGGCTGGGATGGTAGGATTCGAACCTACGATCTACTGTACCAAAAACAGTTGCCCTACCGCTAGGCCACATCCCAACACAGCCCGTTAACTAAGCCGGGATGATGCTGCGCGCAAGACCCGTTTTTCGAAAATTTTCTGTAACCTTTGCGTGCTCAAGGGCTTGATCAACTATTCTTCAGGCGCTTTTTGGTTCAAAAGATCGTCTTGCGTCAATTCAGCCCGTTCGATGTCGACTATTTCTTCGAGCTGTCTGTCGGCAACAGCATCAACAGTTTGGGCCGGAGCGATGTCAGGCTCAGAAGGAGTGGTGGTTGATGTGGGGTGTGCGTTGGCCGGGGCTGCTATCCGGAAAGTGGGTTCTGGCATTGCGATATGGTTTGCGGTGAATGCGGCCATTGTCAGGCGAATGGCTTCGCTTTTTGCCAGCGACACACTGGTTTCGCTTTGGTCAATCCAACCGGCAATTTTAACCGAGACAGTACTGTCGCCCACGGCATCTATCCACGCGGCAGGCGCTGGATTTTCCAGCACAAATGGCAGATCGGCCAAAGTACGGACTGCCAGATCGCGCGCCTGGGCCAGATCGGTGTCAGGGGCCACCCCCAATACAAAGACAAAACGCCGTTCAGGGTTGCGCGAAAAGTTGATGATTCGACTATTGAAAACAGTGGCATTGGGAATGCGAATGTGGTTGCCATCAAAGCTGAGCAGAATTGTCGCGCGGCTGGTCAACCGGATGACCTTGCCGATGTCGCCATTGATCTCGACCTCATCATTGGGTCGAAAGGGTTGGCGGACGGACAGCATGATCGACGCGATGAAGTTCTCAACCGTGTCGCGCACAGCAAAGCCGATTGCCAGACCGACAATCCCCGCAGCCCCAAGGATCGTCGACAACAAGGCAGCGGCGCCTAAGATATCAAGCGCAATGACCAATGCGGCAATGGTAAAGGCAAGGCGGACAATCTGGCGGTAAATATCTGCAATAAATGCATTGGGCGCGATCGTATCCCATGGTGCGCGCATCCGGGCCAGCAACAGGCCCAGCACCACGACGATTGCAAACACAAACACAGCGACCAGCAGCAGCGGCAAAAACGACACCGCCTGCACGATCCTGGTCTGAAACCGGTCCAGTGCCGGGTTCAGACGCTCGACCACATCAGTGCTTTCCAACACTTCGTTTTCGATGGCCACAACGCCTTCGACGCGGGCTGCCAGATCGTTCAGACGTGTCGCGGTTGCAGTGTCCAAAGTGGTGCCGCGAAAGGTCACGATACCCGAGGATACCGTAACCGTGATGTCTCCAAAGCCGTCCAGCTCATTCAGGATGTCGCGAATTCTGACTGCGATGGCTGCATCCTGACTGGCGCTGTCGGACACAGCGATTTGCCCTGATGGCTGGTCTGACGTTTGCGCCAGAACCGTCAGTGGGAGCATCAAGCATAAAATGAGCAGGGCGACGCGCATGCCAAAACCTTTGATTAATCCAATATCCAAAGGAGTGTCCCGCAGAACCAGACAAGGCGCAAGGCGATGCTATTTTTGGACGTCGATCAATATGGCCCCGGTGCGCGCACCTTGTTCGACAGCGATATGGGCGTTTGCGCATTGAGCCAGCGGATAGATCTGTTGAATTGGGCAGTGTAACGCGCCGTCGCGCAACGCGTGATGCAGCCGGGCAATCGCGTTTTCCCGTTCTGGCCGGGGCAATAGGTAAATTAACACGATATCTATCGTCACCGCTTTGAACAGGAGCGGGTAAAACGGCAATTGAGGTGTCATTTCCAAGGCCGACCCATAGGCCGATATGATGCCGTTTTCGGCGATAACTTCTGTCGAGGTGACGATATTGGCGCCAAATTCAACCTCGACAATGTGGTCAACGGGGTTTCCGTCATTCGCGCCGAGTATCTGATCCACCAGGGTGGCCGCGCCATAGTCCAGCACAACATCCGCGCCAGCCTGCTGCGCGCGTGCAATCCCGTCACCGCGCGCGGTTGCAATAACGCGCGCCCCGCCCCATTTTGCCAGTTGCACAGCCAGCAACCCGACCGTACCGGCACCCCCTTGGACAAGAAGCGTTTTGCCTGTGACATCGCCATGCCCAAAGACCGTATGACAGGCGGTCAAGCCCGGTATGCCCAGCACAGCCCCGGTTTCAAGGCTGGTGTTCGCGGGTAGCGCTACGGCCTGATCTGCGGGCAATGTGATGTGGCTGGCAGCCGTGCCAAACTCGCGACGCCACTGACCGTTCCATATCCAGACCTGTTCGCCGATGCGGTCCGGGTCGACGCCTTTCCCCACGGCTTCAATGGTTCCGGACCCATCACTGTGGGGAACAACAATTGGAAAGGGCGGCTTGGTTACGCCGGGACGCGATCCGGCACGGGCCTTGACGTCGGACGGGTTAACGCCTGAGTATTTCAGCGCGACGCGAACCTCACCTGGGCCGGGGGCTATGTCTTTGATGGTTTGCAATGCCAAAACATCACGTGCCGCACCGAAAGTGTCGTATGTCATCGCCTGCATGAAGGACCCTTTGCGAATAGATTGCCTATTGTTCTTTCTTGGCCCGATCATTCGTGGCCTGACGGTTGCCCGGATCAGTCGCGCAATTCTTCGGGCTCCACGCCCCAAAGTCGAGTTTTGGGTGCCCAGCCCCGATACCCGCCTGACCGCAATTGGCACCATTCATCGGTACATTTTCCCAGTCTTGCGATCACACCCAATTCCAGGGCCGCGTTAACCAAGGACGAAGGCTCGGGCAGGGCATGCAATTGCAGCATGTCTTGTTCAACAATCACAGTTCTGGCGCCCGACAGCATTGAATAATGCACCCAGCCGCCCTGACCGTCACGGTCCTCAACCCGGCGCCAATGGCCGTGTTCGGCGGTGACCTGCAACGGCATGGCGCGGCGCTTGAAAACCCAGTCGATCCGATGCGTCAGCGATGGCCCGCGCCGCACGTTACTTTCGGCCGCTTTCAGGGACACATACCGCGGCAAAGGTAGGTTGGTGACCGCGCCCACGGTGCCCGATTGTGCCGCAGCGCTGAACGCCAAAAGGACGCATAGTACCGCTGCTGGTACATGTTTTCGAAAAACGATCATCTCATTGCCTGTTCTGCGTTTTTTGCTCAATTGCTGCGCGAGGTTCTTGTGCCTCACCGTCAACTCCTGCACCATGACATAAATAACGTGGTCAGGCAAAGTCTGGGAGGACAAAATGTCAAAGCAACGGTTGAGTGTGGTTGTTACGCGACGATTGCCCGATGTGGTCGAAACCAGACTGTCCGAACTCTTTGATGTGACGTTACGCGAAGACGACACACCGATGACCCGAAGCGCGTTGGCCGCCGCCATGAAAACGGCGGATGTTTTGGTGCCCACGGTGACCGACGAGATCGACAACAAGCTGATTGGTCAGGCTGGCGACAACCTGAAACTGATCGCGAATTACGGGGCAGGGGTCGATCATATTGATGTCGCAACCGCCCGTCAGCGTGGCATATTGGTGTCAAACACGCCCGGTGTGCTGACAGACGACACCGCAGATATGACGATGGCGCTGATTTTGGCGGTCACGCGCCGGATCCCGGAAGGTCTGGCTGTCATGCAGTCAGGGGAATGGAAAGGTTGGGCGCCGACGGCTTTGCTGGGCGGACGCGTCAGTGGACGACGTTTGGGTATTTTGGGCATGGGCCGCATCGGGCAGGCGGTTGCACGGCGTGCTGCGGCCTTTGGCATGCAGGTACATTACCACAACCGCCGACGGTTGCGCCCCGAATTCGAGCAAAGCTTTGAGGCGACCTATTGGGAAAGCCTGGATCAGATGGTCGCGCGTATGGATGTGATCAGCATCAATTGCCCGCATACGCCGTCAACGTTTCACCTGATGAACGCGCGTCGGTTAAGGCTGATGAAACCGGATGCGGTGATCGTGAACACGTCGCGCGGCGAGGTGATTGACGAAAATGCGCTGACCCGGATGCTCCGCGCGGGCGAGATCGCCGGCGCGGGTCTCGATGTCTATGAGAACGGAACCGATATTAACCCACGGCTGCGCGAATTGCGCAACGTTGCACTCTTGCCGCATATGGGGTCGGCCACGATTGAAGGCCGGGTTGAGATGGGCGAAAAGGTTATCATCAATATCAAGACCTTTGATGACGGCCACCGCCCACCGGATCAGGTTGTTCCATCCATGCTGTAAGTTCCAATCGTCAAATGAAGGAGACCTGAAATGCGACTGTCCCTGATTGCCCTTTCTGTTTGTCTTGCATCAACGCTTGAGGCCCAGCAAGCCGCTGACGCCGTCCAACCCGAGGCCGCTACATCCGGCGCGTTTGAGGCGTTATCGGATCAGGTCAAGGCGTCGTTTGACGCCAAAGCAGCAGGCAAACCGGTCATGGCCCAAAATTGGATGGTGGCGGCGGCGAACCCATGGGCCGTGCAGGCCGGTGCAGATGTTCTGGCCAAAGGCGGTACGGCTGCGGATGCGCTGGTCGCAGTTCAAGTGATGCTGGGGCTGGTTGAGCCGCAGTCCTCTGGCATGGGGGGCGGTGCATTCTTGGTCTACTATGACGCGGCGTCGGGTGCTTTGACCACGTTGGATGGACGCGAAACCGCACCATTGGCGGCCACGCCGCAGTTGTTTCAGGATTCTTCTGGCGCACCGTTGGGATTTTTCGATGCAGTTGTTGGCGGGTTGTCCGTTGGCACCCCCGGCACGCCCGCGTTGTTGCAAGCTGCCCATGACCGCTGGGGCAAGGCCGATTGGGCTGAACTGTTTCAGCCGGCAATTGAACTGGCGGAGGCAGGGTTTGCCGTCTCGCCGCGTTTGGCCGGGCTGGTTGCATCAGATGCGGACCGTCTGGCAATAGCCCCCGCGACGGCGGCGTATTTCTTGCCGGGTGGCGTGCCTGTGGCGGCGGGTGACGTGTTGGTGAACGCGGATTATGCAAACACATTGCGCGCCGTGGCGGGTGGTGGCGCGGACGCGTTTTATACTGGTGATATTGCGGACGGGATTGTTGCAACCGTTCAGTCTGCGGCAACTCCGGGCACATTACAGACGATTGATCTGGGCATCTATACGATCAAGGAACGCCCTGCGGTTTGCGCGGCTTACCGCGCTCATGATGTGTGCGGCATGGGGCCACCGTCGTCGGGTGCGCTGACGGTTGGGCAAATCCTGGGGATGCTTGAAGGTTATGACCTAAGCGCCGGACCTGCCGACCCAGAAGTGCGCCGCCTGATGGGGGATGCATCGCGGTTGGCCTTTGCCGATCGGGGGCGATACATGGCTGACGCCGACTATGTCCCGATGCCCACCAAAGGACTGCTGGACGCGGCCTATCTGGCGGAACGCGCGGCTAAATTGCAAGGTGATGCAGCACTTGGTGACGTGGCCCCCGGCAATCCCGGTTTTGATCATGCGGCGCTTTGGGCGGATGATATGGCGATTGAACTGCCCTCGACCTCGCATATCTCGATTGTGGATGCGGCGGGGAGTGTGGCCTCAATGACCACAACAATTGAAAACGGCTTTGGGTCGCGATTGATGTCGGGCGGGTTTCTTTTGAACAATGAACTGACGGATTTTTCCTTTAAAACCCACACGAATGGCGTGCCGATTGCCAATGCGATTGCGCCGGGCAAGCGCCCCAGATCGTCTATGGCCCCGACAATCGTTCTGAAGGACGGCGCGCCCGTTCTGACCATCGGCAGCCCCGGAGGCAGCCGGATCATTGGCTATGTAGCCGAAGCCATCATTGCCCATCTTGATTGGGGTATGAACGTGCAACAGGCCGTATCGTTGCCACATGCGGTCAACCGTTTTGGCACCTATGACGTCGAAGAAGGCACCGCAGCGACAGGCTTGACCGACAGTCTAACGGCGATGGGGTTTGAGGTTAACGCCCGCAGTTTAAATTCCGGATTGCACGCCATTGCAATCGGCGAAAGACTGGCGGGAGGTGCTGACCCACGCCGTGAAGGCATAGCATTGGGCAACTAACAAACCGCAATCCGACAAATAGGGGGTCAAACATGGTGCAAGCCAAAGCACTACCGCGCAATGAGACAGGCATCGCAACGGCCCTTGGCGTGTTGAAACAAAAGTTTGGCGAACGGTTCCAAACCGGTCAGGCGATCTGCGAACAACACGGTCACACAACGACATGGATTGAAACCCAGGCGCCCGATGCTGTGGTATTCCCCAATTCCACCCAAGAGGTCGCGGATATAGTCACCGTTTGCGCCGCCCACAAAGTGCCGATTATCCCCTTTGGCATCGGCTCCTCGCTGGAAGGTCATGTGAACGCGCCAGCTGGGGGGATTTCGGTCGATTTTGGTCAGATGGATGCCATTTTGGCGGTGAATACGCAGGATCTCGATTGCGTTGTGCAACCCGGTGTCACCCGCGAGCAACTGAATGTCTATTTACGCGATCAGGGCGTGTTTTTTCCAATTGATCCCGGTGCGAATGCGTCCATCGGCGGCATGACGGCGACACGCGCTTCGGGCACCAATGCGGTCAGATACGGCACCATGAAAGACAACGTGCTGGCGGTTGAGGCAGTGATGGCAGACGGCAAGGTAATCCGCACCGCGCAACGGGCGCGCAAGTCCTCGGCCGGGTATGATCTGACCCGGCTAATGGTCGGATCTGAAGGGACGCTGGGGCTGATCACCGAAATCACCCTCAAACTGCAAGGTATCCCCGAGGCGATACGCTCGGCACGCTGTTCGTTCCCGTCGCTGGATGCCGCCTGTCAGACGGTCATGCAGGTTATCCAGTATGGATTGCCGGTTGCCCGGATTGAACTGCTGAACGCGCTTCAGGTCAAAGCCTGCAACGCCTATTCCAAACTTGATCTGCCGGAAACGCCGCTGTTGCTGCTGGAATTTCATGGCACCGATGGCGGTGTCGTCGAACAGACTGGAATTTTCGAAGCAATTGCGGAAGAACACGGCGGCACCGGCTATCTGGCCACCACCACGGCGGAAGAACGCAATAAGCTGTGGCAGGCGCGTCACGACGCCTATTGGGCGTCGTTGCAGTTGCGACCCGGCGCGAAAGGCATATCAACGGATGTTTGCGTGCCGATTTCGCGGTTGGCGGAATGTGTCGGGGCCACACAGGACAAACTATCGGAGTTGGGCTTGATCGCACCGATCGTTGGCCATGCGGGTGACGGCAATTTTCATTGTCTCGTTCTGGTCGATATGGACAATGACGCTGAAACGGCCAAAGCTGAAGACTTCGTTGGCTGGCTGGCCGATCTGGCGATTTCGATGGAAGGCACCTGCACCGGTGAGCATGGAATAGGCCAGGGCAAAATGCCCTATCTGATGAAAGAGCTTGGGCCGGCCACCGATACAATGGCTGCGATCAAAGCGGCGCTTGATCCGGATGATATTTTGAACCCGGGCAAAGTTCTGCGCCGATAAGCGGCTGCGGGGTCAACGCTCGGTGCATTTGGCCCGGCCCTCGGCGGTTGGCATCGCGCGCTATGTCGCTTTCCCGCCATGACCGGTCGGGCAGGTTTCGCGCGCAGGCGCTCTACAGTCTAATGATCCCGTTAGGATCGCAATCGGAGTTCGTCACGTCATGAAAACGCAAGTCAAAGCCCTTGTTGTCGGAGGTGGTGCTGTCGGCACTTCCATCGCTTATCACCTTGCCCGCGCGGGCTGGGATGATGTGATGCTGCTGGAGCGGGATGAGCTGACCAGCGGGTCAACCTGGCATGCAGCGGGTTTGCTGCCCTATTTTAACATGTCGTTCGCGACGACCCACATTCACGACTATTCGATCCGGTTTTACAAAACGCTGGAAGAAGAAACAGGATTGAACGCGGGCTTTGCAGTGGTTGGCAACCTGCGCATGGCGCAAACCGATGAACGTATGGACGAATACATGCTTTACGCGTCTACAGCCGAGACATGTGGCGTGCCGTACACGTTTATGTCCCCCGATGAGGTTAAAGCCAAATGGCCGCTGATCCGTACCGAAGACCTGAAAGGCGCGCTTTATCACCAAACGGACGGCTACATTAACCCTGCCGATGTGACCATGGCGATGGCCAAAGGCGCGCGGCAACGTGGTGTTATCATTGAACGCAAATGGCAGGCCGACGCGTTTCACTGGACCGGCACCCATTGGGAAGTAACAGCCACCAAAATGATCGAAAAGGGCGGCAATCTGGTGCCCTCAGACGAGCAGGTTGTGATCACGGCCGAACATGTGGTGACCGCATCGGGTAACCACGCGCAGCGCACAGCAAAAATGTTGGGAATCAAGATGCCTGCCATTCCGGTTGAGCATCAGTTCGTTGTGCTGGAACAAGACCCCGAACTGGTCAAATTCCGCGCCGAAGGTCACGCCGAACATCCCGTTATTCGCGACGCTGACGCGCAATCCTATGTGCGCGAAGAACGCGGCGGCTGGATTTTGGGCGTTTACGAAAAAGACGCACCTGCACGCTTTGAATATGGTGTGCCAGACAGTTTCCGCGCCGATCTGTTCCAGCTTGATCTGGAGCGGATCGAAAACCAGTACATGGCGATGATCCACCGCGTTCCAAGCTGCGAGGATTCAGGCCTTAAGGACGATTTCAACGGTCCGATCTGCTATACCCCCGATGGCAACCCGCTGGTTGGCCCCGCACCGGGGCTGCGCAATATGTGGCTGGCCGAGGGCTTTAGCTTTGGCATCACGGCGGCGGGGGGCACCGGGTATTACCTGGCGCAGATGATGGTCGAGGGAGAAGCCGAGATCGACATGGCATCGCTGGACCCCAAACGCTATGGCGACTGGATGACCACCGAGTTTGCAGCGCGCAAAAACGAAGAATGCTACGATCATGTCTACGTTTTGCACCACCCGGATGAAGAACGCCCCGCTTGTCGCCCGCTGCGCACCTCGCCTGCCTATGACCGTCAGGCGGCACGCGGCGCGCAGTTTGGCTGGGTCAACGGTTGGGAGCGCCCGAACTACTATGCGCCGCAAGGGTTCAATGACCATGATGCGCGCTCATTCCGGCGTGGTGGTTGGTGGCAACACGCGGTGGACGAGGCGAAAGCCATCCGCGAAGGTGCGGGTTTGATTGACGCAACGGCGTTCACCAAACATCTGGTCAAAGGGCCGGGGGCAACGGCGTTTCTGGATTGGTTTACCTGCAACAAATTGCCGTCCGTGGGCCGGATCAACCTGACCTATGCGCTGACCGCGAAAGGCACCACACGCACCGAATACACCATCGTGCGACTGGCCGAGCATGAATATTATCTGGTCTCAGCCGGTGGCTGGACCGCTTATGACGCTGATTTCCTAGCTAAGGCGATTGAGGATAAGTCGCCCGAGTTTGGCTATATCGAATGCCATGACGTCACTACGCAATGGGGCGTTTTCGCCATTGCGGGTCCAAAATCGCGCGACGTGCTGAACGAAATCGTTAAGGATGCCGATCCCTCAACCGTTTTGTCGAACAAACGGTTCCCATGGCTGACGATGCGCAACATCGAACTGGGCATGTGTCCGGTCCGGGCGATCCGCGTGGCCTATACCGGCGAATTGGGCTGGGAATTGCACCACCCGATTGAAATGCAGAATTACCTGTTTGATCAGCTTGAAAAGGCCGGTGAAAAGCATGGAATGAAACTGGTCGGTGCACGCGCTCAGAACTGGTTGCGGCAGGAAAAATCTTACCGCGCTTTTGGCACTGAACTGGGCCGTGATGCGACACCATTGGAAGCAGATTTGCCGCGTTTTGTCGATTTGTCCAAGGATTTCAACGGCAAGCAAGCAATGCAAGATCACGGAATCAACGCCAAATGTGTAACATTGCTGATTGACGGGCCGGATGATGCCGATCCTTGGGGCCGTGAGGTGCTTTATCATGGCGAAACACGTGTCGGGCGTCTGACATCGGGCGGCTATTCGGTGGCCTTTGGGAAATCCATCGGCATGGGGTACGTCAAACCGGATGTATCTGTTCCCGGCACAAAGCTGAAGGTTAAGATGTTCGATCAGCTTTGGGATGCCGAGATCACTGAAGACAGCCCTTATGATCCAAAAAACGCGACGATCCGCGTGGACGGATAGGGCGGGATTGCGACAATTAAAGCGAAACGCCGTTGACCTGCGCCGGGGCTATTGGCGCAGGCGGGTCGGCGACAATGCCGAAACTGATGCTGCGTTAGCCGCCATTGGCTGACCGGTGACCCGAAGGGCGAAGATTGGTGGCAGGCCATAACGTTCCTCACTAAACGCGGCTGCGGATAGTCCTGTGATGCCGCCGCCAATCATAATGATCTCGGTCATATGGCTGTTTTGTCCGATCAGTTGGCGTTGGTGGTGCTGTGCAAGGCCAACGGTTTCAAGCGAAACATCCCAAGCTATTTGAAATGTGAAAAGCTTTGTTTGTTACGACCAATTATGTGGCGTCCAGCTTTGACCGGCTGGCAGCGACTGTCTGCTTTGGATACGCCAAGGTCGACGGGATCAAATCAGCGAACGTGGCGCCTGCGCTGGCAAAGTCACTGTCGGTCAATGTACCCTCTTTCGGGGTTGAAAGGTATGAACACGCACTCGGCAGATGTGATCCCGCTAGAAATATCAACCACGTGTCGCGACGATCTGCACTGACTACTGACAAAAAAGGCCCCGCATGAGCAGGGCCTTTCTGATCTTTGCGCAGTGGGATTTTTACTGCGGGATATCGCCTTCGATGCCCTCGACGTAAAAATTCATGCCCGCCAGCGTGCCGTCGTCGGCAACTTCGCCATCGGCCAGCCAATCACTGCCGTCTTGCTTTTTCAATGGACCGGTGAAGGGATGATAGGACCCATCCGCAATCGACGCTTTCAACGCCAGTGCCTGTTCTTTCACATCCGCCGGAACCGCGTCAGAGATTTCACCGATGCCGACCATGCCTGCGCCGATGCCATCCCATGTGTCCGTGCTGGTCCATGTGCCGTCAATCACTGCTTTGGTGCGCGCAATATAGTAGGGCGCCCAATCGTCAATGATCGAAGATACCCGTGGCAAGGGGGCATATTGCGCCATATCTGACGCCTGACCAAAGGTGATAACACCGCCCTTGTCTTGCGCTGCTGCCTGAGGTGCCGTGGAATCGGTGTGTTGCAAAACAACATCTGCGCCCTGTTCGATCAGAACCTTGGCCGCGTCCGCCTCTTTTGCCGGGTCAAACCAGGTGTAGGCCCAGACGATTTTAAAGGTGACATCAGGGTTCACTTTCTTGGCGTGGACATAGGCCGAGTTAATGCCACGGATGACTTCGGGGATCGGAAAAGACCCGATGTAGCCAACAATATTCGACTTGGTCATCGACCCTGCGATATGGCCTTGAATGGCGCGGCCTTCGTAGAAACGTGCCGAATAGGTCGATACGTTGTCGGCGCGTTTGTAGCCGGTCGCGTGCTCAAATTTCACGTTTGGAAATTTGGCGGCAATGTTGATGGTTGGGTCCATGTAACCAAATGATGTTGTGAAAATCAGATCGGTGCCATTCAGCGCCATTTCCGTCATTACGCGTTCGGAATCTGGCCCCTCAGCGACGTTTTCAACAAAAACAGTTTCAACCTGATCGCCGAATTCAGCCTCAACGGCCAGACGGCCCTGATTGTGTTCATAGGTCCAGCCGCCGTCGCCGACAGGCCCGACAAAGACAAAACCGACCTTGGTTTTGTCCTGGGCCATCGCGCTTGTTGCGAGACCAAGCACGAGTGCCGCGCCAGTAAATAAAGTGGTGATTTTCATTTTTGGGTTCCCCTGGTTGGTGTGCCTCTAGTGTGAGGCATGAAAATTTCGGCCAAGCGAAGCAGGTGCCCCGCTTTTGTCCGCAGACAAGATCACCAGAACGACAATGGTGATCAGATAGGGCGACATTGCCAGATATTCGACCGGAATGGCAACGCCTGCGCCTTGCAGATTAAGTTGTAATTGAGTGATCCCGCCAAAAAGATAAGCGCCCAACAGAACGCGCCAGGGTTTCCAGCTGGCGAACACAACCAGCGCGAGCGCGATCCACCCCACACCTGCGGTCATGCCTTCGGTCCACTGTGGCACCCGGATCAGCGACAGATAGGCACCCCCCAGTCCCGCGCAGGCCCCGCCAAACATAATCGCCGCGACCCGAATGCGCACAACCTTATAGCCTAACGCATGGGCTGCATCATGGTTTTCGCCGACGGCCCGCAGGATCAATCCCGCACGGGTGAATTTCAGCAATGCCCAAACGCCTGCGACCAGTAGCAGGCCAAAATACAGCACCGGATCATGCGAGAAAAAAATGGGTCCAATAACCGGGATATCCGCCAACGGCCCAAAATTCAGGTCCGCCATTCGCGGCGGTTTCACACCGACATAACCTTGACCCAAAAGCGATGACAGGCCCAGCCCAAACAGGGTCAGCGCCAAACCTGACGCCACCTGGTTGGCCAAGGTGACTTGGGTCAAGAATGCAAACAGCAGACTTAACACCGCGCCACCTATGGCCGCTGCAATAAATCCGGTGATGGGGGATCCGGTCTCGACCGCGATTGCAAATCCGCAAACCGCGCCAACGATCATCATGCCTTCAACCCCAAGGTTCAGAACACCGGCACGCTCGACCACCAATTCACCGGTTGCGGCCAACAGGATCGGGGTTGCGGCGCTCATCAAGGCTGCAATCAGCAAGATCGGGTTTATTACAGAAAGATCCATTATGCGGCCTCCGTCCGGCCAAGGCGCAACCGGTAATTGGTGAGAAGATCAAGCGCCAGAAGAAAGAACAACAACATCCCCTGAAACACCTGAATGGCTGCTGCGGGCAGCCCCAGCTGCGATTGCGCAATGTCGCCACCAATATAGGTCAGCGCCATAAGCAACCCCGCCAGCAGTATGCCAACAGGATGCAACCGGCCCAAAAACGCGACGATAATCGCGGTAAAGCCGTAACCCACATTAAAATCAATTGACACCTGACCGGCGGGTCCAGCCACCTCAAAAAGTCCGGCAAGCCCGGCCAAAAGCCCCGATGTGCCAAGACAAAACAGGATCAGCCGCGATGGGTTCACACCGGCAAATCGTGCAGCACGGGGGGCTTCGCCAGTGACACGGATCGCAAAGCCAAGACGATGGCGCGCCATAAGAATGTAGCCAAGGATCACAGCGATAAAGGCCGCAACGACCCCCCAATGCATCCCCGATCCAGCAAAGATTTCCGCATTATGGGCACTTGGGTATTGCTGCAAATTGCGGCTGCCGGGAAATCCAAAACCCTCGGGATTTTTTAGCAATCCCAGCGACATAGATGCCAAAAACTGCTCTGCGACATAGACCAGCATCAAAGACACCAAAATTTCGTTGGTACCGAATTTGACCTTTAGAAATGCAGGGATCAGCCCCCACACCATGCCTCCCAATGCGCCCGCCATAACCATCAGCGGAAAGATCATGACAGAGTCTGTTGGATAAAACGCCAAGCCGACGCCGGCCCCGCAGAGCGCGCCAATAATATACTGCCCCTCAGCGCCGATATTCCAGATTCCGGCCTTGAAGCCCAAAGACAGCCCAATGGCAATCAGAACCAGTGGCGCACCCTTGATCAGCAATTGCGGCCTGTAGTAGAACGAAAACTCACCAAACAGCGGCTCCCAAAAAATCGTGAGGATGGATTGCACTGGATCCTTGCCCAAAACGGCAAACAGCAATCCGCCAAAAACCATTGTTGCCAGCACAGCCAACAACGGCGCGGCCCAAGCAAAAGCCTGACTGGGTTGCGGGCGTTTTTCCAACCTGATCATAGAAACTCCCCCCCGTTTCCAGATGGCGAAAATATCGCCGCCGGAGGCCAGAAAACTCTTTCGTACCCCATATCAAACATGCGCCACCTCCATGCCATGTGCCCCTCCCATCATCAGGCCGATCTCATCCACGCTCAGACCTTGCGTGGGCCTCGGTTCTGACAAACGGCCTTCATTCAGCGCCGCAAACCTATCCGAAATTTCCATCAGTTCGTCCAAGTCCTGACTGATGACAACCACAGCCGTGCCACCGGTTGCCAGATCAAGTAACGATTGACGGATCGCTGCGGCGGCCGAGGCGTCGACACCCCATGTGGGTTGATTGACAATCAAAACCTCCGGTCGTTGCAACACTTCGCGACCAATTACAAACTTTTGCAGATTTCCACCCGATAGTGACCGCGCGGCATTGCCGGCTCCGGGGGTTCGCACATCAAAGGCTTCGATGATCTCTTGGGCAAATCGCGTTGCTGCACTCCAATTCAGTAACCCGCCTTTTTCAAGGTTTTGCCGCGTCGCTCCGGTCAGCATTGCGTTTTCGGTCAGCGACATATCTGGGGCAGCCGCATGGCCAAGCCGCTCTTCCGGTGCGGTCAGCACGCCGATCTCGCGGCGCGCGTTTGGTGCCAGGCGGCTGATGTCTGCGCCATTGAACTGGATCATACCGGGCGCGGACAAAACTTCGCCCGATAAGGCACCCAATAATTCGTCCTGACCGTTGCCTGCAACCCCGCCAATCCCCAGAACTTCGCCTTTGCGCACCGTGACGTGGATGTCGCGCAGTGGCATGCCGAAGGCATTGGGCGAGGCGGCGGAAAGCCCGTTCAACTGTAGTGAAATCTCGCCATGTTCTGCTTTAGCGCGCGTTGGGACCTGCAACACCTGACCCACCATCATTTCGGCCATCTCACGCGCCGTGGTATCGCGCGGGATACAGGTGCCGACAACCTTTCCCAGACGCAGAATGGTGGCCGCATCACACAGGCTGCGGATTTCTTCGAGTTTGTGCGAGATATATAAGATCGCAGTCCCTTCGGCGCTAAGTTTGCGTAAGGTTTTGAACAAGATTTCAACCTCTTGCGGCGTCAGAACGCTGGTCGGCTCATCCATGATCAACAGTTTTGGGTCCTGCAAAAGACAGCGAATGATCTCGACCCGCTGACGTTCGCCTGCTGAAAGGTCGCCGACCGTCCTGTCAGGCGATAAAGGCAGACCATAGGTGTCAGACACCTGACGGATCTGCTGCGACAACTGGCTGAGTTTTGGTGCGTTTTCCATGCCAAGGGCGATGTTTTCCGCAACACTCAAGGCATCAAACAGCGAGAAATGTTGAAACACCATGCCGACCCCGGCTGCACGTGCGGCCCGTGGCTCGGCGGGGGCAAATTCAGCGCCGTTCATTTCCATTTTGCCAGTGTCCGGCTTGACCAATCCGTAGATCATTTTGACCAGCGTGGATTTACCGGCACCATTTTCCCCCAGCAGCGCATGGACTTCGCCCGGCGCAATCGACAGGGAGACGTCGCTGTTGGCGATCACGCCCGGGTAGGCCTTGGTCAGGCCTGAGAGGTTTAAAAGTTGCGTCATGCGTGGCGTTCCTTTTGAAGGGCGGAGGCAAGCGGCGCGCGCAGCAATGCGTCTGCGACCCCGATGGCAATGCTTTGCGGGTGTTTGCCCAATTCTGGCGCCCCGATCGGGCAGGTGATCTGGTCAATCACGGTGTCATTGTGTCCAAGGATGCGCAGTTTGCTGCGAAACCGCGCCCATTTGGTTTTTGACCCGATCAGACCTGCAAAAGCAAAGCCATGCGCCAGCAAGCCATGACACAGCGCCAGATCCAGTCGGTGTGAATAGGTGACGATCAGATGCTCTGCATCGCCTGGCGCATAATGCACCAAAGTCTCGGGGGCGCTGCCGGGCAGTACTGTCACATTGTCTGCGATATCCGGCGGAAACCGATCTGGTGCCGTATCGACCCAAGTAAGCGCAACGCCAGGCAGCGGTTGGATCACACCCACCAAAGCGCGCCCGACATGGCCCGCCCCCCAGATCCAGATATTGCGGCTGGGATGGGTCACAGGCTCAATCATCCATCCGTCAACCATTCCAGGTGGTGGCATCATCCCGGTGCCGCGCTGCATGTGGCGCAGACGCTGGACCCCCAAAGGCGCAACGCCCGGCCCCCGGGTGATCAGGTGTGCGTCCAGGTTTTCAGCGCGGGCCATATCATAGATTTCGGTCAGCACATCTACGGCGCCACCGCAGCATTGCCCTAAATCCGGGCCAAGCGCATGTTTGGTCGCAGCGTCCTGCCCGGTGGCAAGCAATCTGCGCGCGGCCAGGGTGAGTTGATGTTCCAACGTGCCGCCGCCGACAGTGCCCGATTGCCCGTCTTTCCAGACAAGCATCGCCGCGCCAACCTCACGTGGAGCGGACCCGCGCCCTGCCGCAATGACAACGCGCGCGACATGTCCATGGGCGGCGCAGGCCGCGATCAATGCACTGCGATCAAATGACATGGCCGGTCCGATCTATGGCGGCCAAGACGGCTTCGGCGGTCGCGGGCGTTTGCAAGTCGCCATAGTCTGGTCCGCAGGCACGGACGGCATCACAAAGCGCCGCATATGCCGATATGCCCAGCATAAAGGGCGGCTCGCCCACCGCTTTGGAGCGGTAGACGGTATCTTCGCGATTGGGCGCGTCCCAGAGGGCCACATTGAAAACATCGGGCCGGTCTGAGCAGGCGGGGATTTTGTAGGTCGACGGCGCATGGGTGCGCAAATGGCCCTTGTCGTCCCAAACCAGTTCCTCTGTGGTCAGCCAGCCGGCCCCTTGCACATAGGCGCCTTCGACCTGGCCGATGTCAATTGCCGGGTTCAGCGACGTTCCGGCGTCGTGCAGGATGTCGGTGCGCAGAATGCGGTTTTCACCGGTTAGCGTGTCGATGCAAACCTCGGTGACAGCGGCGCCATAGGCGAAATAGAAAAACGGACGCCCCTGACCTTTGATACGGTCCCAGGCGACCTTTGGAGTTTTGTAAAACCCGGTTGCCGACAGGCTGACTCGCGCCTGATACGCCATCTGCGCTACGTCCTGAAAGCTGTAGACCGTTTCACCAGTGGTGACATTCCCGTCCGCAAAAACCACATCCGCCACGTCGCATTGGTGGAATTTTGCCAACAGCGTTGCCATGCGCATCCGAATGGTGTCGCAGGCTGCCTGCACTGCCATACCGTTCAAATCACTGCCAGAAGAGGCCGCAGTGGCGGAAGTGTTGGGGACTTTGGCGGTGTCCGTGGCGGTGATTTTGACGGCCTCAAGTGGGATGCCAAACCGGGATGCGGCGACTTGGGCCACCTTCAAAAACAGGCCTTGCCCCATCTCGGTACCGCCGTGGTTCATGTGTACCGAGCCATCCTGGTAGACATGCACCAGGGCACCGGCCTGATTGAGGTGGGTCAAGGTGAATGAGATGCCAAATTTCACCGGCGTCAGCGCGATGCCCTTTTTGAGCACGGGATTTTCGGCATTCCAT
>JBAUHN010000006.1:0-4003 GCA_049680295.1 Sulfitobacter sp. | reverse complement strand
GCCGGACGTCATAAAGACCCGGCAAAGGTAAACGCCGGGCCAAATACCCGATCACTTAAAAAGAATTGTCTTGGTAAACAGCTGGCATATCAGGACAAAAAACCTGCGCCGCAAGCTGCCGGACTGTCAGCGACGCGTGGCCGAAATAACAACCGACGGGGCCGGCACCAGATAGCCGCCGTTATGTGCCGTGCCTTTTGCACGGACCTTTGCTGCCAAATCAGCGCGAATGGCATCGCGGCGGGCGGCAGACTGACCGCTCAGTAATGACGCCGCACGCACAGCGCCTTGATCAAAGGTATCAAACAAATCCTCGGGCGCGCGCAGCCAAAGTTCTGACGCAACCTCGGATATCTGCATGTCGGCGAACCCGGCATTGTGCACCATCGGCTCTGCAATTGCGCGATCGACAAGAATATGCGCATCCGGCCCTGCGGGCAAAGTGACTGACGGATCGCCCAGACGCCCAACCGCGTCAAACAGCCAACCAAATGACCCCGCCGATCCCTTTCCGTGCCAGATCGAAAACGCGATTGTCCCGCCGGGTTTCAAAACCCGCGCCGCTTCGGCCAGGCCCCGCGCAGGATCGGGGAAATGCGGCACGCCAAACCCGATTGTGACCACGTCAAAGCTGTGATCGGCAAACTCCATTGCCATGGCATCACCCTGAACAAAACTGGCCTTGGGAACCGCGGCCTGAGCCAGCGCAATCATCGGCGCCGAAAAATCAAGCCCGGTCACCGTGGCACCCCGCGCCACAAGCGTCGCTGCCACCACGCCATGACCGCTGCATAGATCCAATGCACGGGTCTGGCGCCCCGCCTGCACCGCATCCGCCAGCCGTTCGGCCACAACACGTGCGGCGGTGTCAAAAGCTGTGGCATAGCCTTTGGCAATGGCAGGATCAGCCCAGCCGTCCTGCTCCATCTTTTCGAAATCACTTGTGTCCGTCATAATCCCCCCGACATCACTTATTTTGCGCCTGATAAACCGCGCTGACTTGCGCGCGGATAATCCGGGCGATTTGCGCGCAATCTTCCAGTGAAAACGTCAACGGTACCCGTACATCCACAATGCCTGCAAGTATCCGGTCCGAGCCGGGCATCGGTGGAGCATCGGTATAGCGCCAGCTGTCATAACGGCTGGTAAAGCCAACCGGTTCAGCGGCACCGAACCACTTCAATTCGACGCCCAAAGCCGCGCAGCGCGCAATCACGTCGCGCAATGCCTCATCCGCCCAATCCAGCAGCAAGAACTGAAACGAAGACCCGACGATGGTTTCCGGCTCTGGTCGTGTCACAATCTGCAATCCGGGCGTGTCGGCCAGCCCGTTCTCCAACACCTTGTAGCGCTCATTCCAGCGCTGGCACTGACGCGGCAGGTCAGCAATCTGCGGCCGCAGGATCGCGGCGCGCAGGTTGTCCATGCGGCCCGAAATATTCGGCGTCACGTATTTGATCTGGTCAAAAGCTTCCGGCGGCGGTGCTGCGCGATGGCGCGCATACATCATGTAGGACCCTGACAGTATCACCGATCGGGCCGCGACATCCGGGTCATCGGTTACCAGCAACCCACCCTCGCCAGAATTGACGTGTTTGTAGGTCTGACACGAATAGCACCCGACCGCGCCAAACCGACCCGAAGGCCTGCCATTCCATGCCGCCCCCATCGTGTGGGCGCAGTCTTCGACAACGGCGACACCGGCGGCGTCACACATTGTCATCAGCTTCTCCATATCACACAGATGGCCGCGCATATGACTAAGCAACAGCACCTTTGCCTGATCCAGTTTACCGGCCAGATCATCCAGATCAATCGTCAGCGCCTCGGTCACGCCCACAAAAACCGGTGTCGCGCCCAAAGACGCTATGGCACCGGGCACCGGCGCCAACGTGAACGCATTCGACAAAACCTTGTCACCCGGCTTTACCCCCAACGCCCGCAACGCCGTCGCCATCGCATAACCACCGGAAGCAACCGCAAGGCAATATTTGGCACCAACAGTTTGCGCAAATTCTTCTTCCAGCAGCGCGGTTTCGCTGATCTCATCCGGAGCGGTATTGTAGCGGTGCAATCGTCCGTGGCGCAAAACTTTGAGTGCGGCCTCAATTCCAGCTTCGGGAATTGGATCTTGCTGGGTGAAACTGCCTGAGAATTTTTCTGTCATAAAGGATGTTTGGGGGCAACAAGCTTCGCCGTCAAGCCACGCCAGGTATCACAAAACCAGTTCCTTCAACCCGATAAATGCGCGGCAATCTGTGGCAGGTCGCTGTAGCGATCCAACAAAGCGTCGGGTTGCAAGGCAGCCATATCGCCGCCAGCCGGTCCGAATGTCACCAAAACACAAGGCACCGCAGCGGCAAGGGCCGTATTGCGATCGGTAACAGTATCGCCGATCAGCATGGTTTTGGTCGGATCGCCGCCGGCCCGGCGCGCCGCCTCAAACAACGGTTGCGGATCAGGTTTTCGCGTGGCCAGTGTGTCAGCCCCGATCAATGAGGCAAAAGCACCGCGAATGCCCAATCGGGCCAGCAGGATATCGGCCAGACCTTCGGGTTTATTTGTGCAAATTCCGACGCCAAACCCTTGCGATTTTAGCGCGTCTACGGCCTCCATTGCGCCGGGGTAAAGCACAGTGTGCACGTCGATTGCGGCCTCATATGCGTCCAGCAGCATCGGGTAATACCGGTCAAGGGTTGCCGCATCATTTGCCCGCCCCAGCCGTTGCAACCCCAGGTTAAGCATCGCGCGTCCGCCACGCAATGCAGTGGCTGCATCCCCACTGGGATCCAGCACATCCCCGGCACCCATGTCTTGAAAACAGACGTTAGCCGCCGCAATCAGATCGCCGCTGGTATCCGCCAGGGTTCCATCAAGATCGAATATTACCGTTTTCATGCCTACCCCTTACCTTATTTCCGCCGGATTACACCCGCACGGATTGTTGCAACCCGCAACTTAGTTTGATGCCGGGCAACTTGCGCATCGCTGCCAACCGGATAAACAGACGACACATAGAATACAAAGAGAATTCAGATGAAAACCGCTTTGGTCATATTGGCTGCTGGCATGGGCACCCGGATGAATTCCGATTTGCCGAAAGTTCTGCATAAAGTCGCAGGCGCACCGCTTTTGGTGCACGCCATGCAATCAGGCGCGACCCTTTCGCCTGCGCATACGGTCGTTGTCGCAGGGCATGGCGCTGAACAAGTGACCAATGCGGTGGCAGATCACGATGAGGGCGCATCCGTCGTTGTGCAAACCGAACAACTGGGCACCGCGCATGCGGTCACACAGGCACGCACAGCTTTGGACGGATTTGAAGGCACGGTTTTTGTGCTTTACGGCGACACACCTTTCGTGCGCCCCGAAACGCTGGAGGCGATGCATAAGGCAGGCGCCGATCACGACATTGTCGTTTTGGGGTTTGAGGCCGTTGATCCGGGTCGTTATGGCCGTCTGGTGATGTCCGGCACGTCGCTGGACCGCATCGTTGAATTCAAAGACGCCACTGACGCCGAACGCGCCATCACCCTGTGCAATAGCGGTGTGATCGCCTGCAATGCCCCGTTGCTGTTTGATCTGATCGACGCGGTAGGCAATGACAACGCATCGGGCGAATACTATCTGACAGACGTGATCGGCCTGGCCCGCGACCGCGGCCTGACCGCAACTGCCGTCACCTGCGACGAGGCCGAAACCTTTGGCATCAATGCACGCCCAGAACTTGCCGCTGCCGAAGCTGCCTTTCAGGCCCGCGCCCGTGCTGACCTGTCAGAAAGCGGTGTGACCATGGTTGCACCCGATACTGTCTTTCTGGCCTTTGATACCGTCATTGGCCGCGACACGGTTCTAGAGCCGAACGTGGTTTTCGGACCCGGTGTCACTATCGAATCTGGTGCCACGATACGCGCGTTTTCACATCTTGAAGGATGCCATGTTGCCCGAGGCAGCATCGTCGGCCCATACGCCCGGCTGCGCCCCGGCACTGAACTGTCCGAAA
>JBAUHN010000005.1:0-15358 GCA_049680295.1 Sulfitobacter sp. | reverse complement strand
CAGCCGCATAACAGATGCGGGTGTAGACATCGTGCTTACAGACGGCGATGGGCGTGATCTGATGGGGGATTTGGCCGAAGCTTGGCTGGCGGAGGCGGTGGGATTGGCGGGCGGATTCGTCGCTTTTGCGGACACCGGCCCGGACGATCCGGCAGTGTTGATTTACACGTCCGGCACGACCGGCACCGCCAAAGGGGCGCTGCATGGGCACCGGCTGCTGACCGGGCATCTGCCGGGTGTCTCGCTCAGCCATGATCATCTGGGACAACCCGGCGATTGCCTCTGGACCCCGGCAGATTGGGCGTGGATCGGCGGATTGTTCGACGTGGCCATGCCGTCGCTCGCGCTGGGTGTTCCGGTTGTTGCCGCCCGGATCGAAAAGTTCACGACACAGGCCTGTGTGGATGTGATTAGGCGCGGCGGTGTGCGCAATGTATTTTTCCCACCAACTGCCTTGCGGATGCTGCGTGCCGACGGGGCTGCACTGCCCGACCTGCGATCTGTGGCCAGCGGCGGCGAGCCGTTGGGCGCCGAGATGCTGGCCTGGGGTCGCGACGCCTTGGGTGTCACGATCAACGAATTTTACGGGCAGACCGAATGCAATATGACTGTCTCAAGCTGCGGCGCAAAATTCGACGCGCAACCCGGCTGTATCGGTAAACCGGTGCCGGGGCACAGGGTGCAAGTGATTGACGACGCAGGCCAACCCACAGACGGCGAAGGCGATATTGCCGTGCACAGGGGATCGGCTGCAATGATGCTGGAGTACTGGAACCGCCCCGACGCGACGCGCGACAAATTTCGTGGTGACTGGATGCTGACCGGGGATCGCGGTATTTGGCAGGGCGAATACCTGCGCTTTGTCGGCCGCGAGGATGATGTAATCACCTCATCCGGGTACCGCATTGGTCCGGCCGAGGTTGAGGATTGCCTGCTGACGCACGAGGACGTCGCCACCGTCGGCGTGGTCGGCAAACCTGACAGTTTGCGCACCGAAATCGTCAAGGCTTATGTGGTGTTAAAACCCGGCGCTAAGGCATCCCAAGCAGCATTGCAGAATTGGGTCAAAGCCCGATTGGCGCAATATTCCTATCCACGCGAGATCACTTTTCTGGATGCCCTGCCAATGACAGTCACCGGCAAGGTTATTCGCAAAGAGCTAAAGGCGCGTGCCAAAGCCGAGCAACTGGGGAAATGACATGAAACTGATATCCCAAGCTCTTCCAACTTCGGAAGCGTTCAAAGCCAATACCGCCGCCCATCTCGACGCATTGGAAACCGTGCGGCAGGCAGCGGCTGCGGCGGTTCAGGGCGGCGGTGAAAAATCGCGCGCACGTCACGAAAGCCGGGGCAAGATTTTGCCGCGCGAAAGGGTGGCCAACCTGCTTGATCCCGGCAGTCCGTTTCTGGAAATCGGTGCCACGGCGGCACATGGGCTATACGGCGGGGACGCACCCTGCGCGGGCGTGATTGCGGGCGTGGGCCGGGTGCATGGTCAGGATGTGATGATCGTGTGCAATGACGCGACCGTAAAGGGCGGCACTTATTATCCGATGACCGTCAAAAAACATCTGCGGGCACAGGAAATTGCCGAAGAAAACCATCTGACTTGCATCTATCTGGTCGACAGCGGTGGCGCCAATCTGCCCAATCAGGACGAAGTTTTTCCCGACCGTGATGATTTTGGCCGGATATTTTACAATCAGGCAAGGATGAGCGCCAAGGGCATCGCCCAGATTGCCGTTGTGATGGGGTCTTGCACGGCGGGCGGGGCCTATGTGCCCGCCATGTCGGATGTCACCATCATTGTGCGCGATCAGGGCACGATTTTTCTGGCCGGGCCGCCACTGGTCAAGGCCGCAACCGGCGAGGTTGTCACCTCAGAGGATCTTGGCGGTGGCGATGTGCACACGCGCCAGTCTGGTGTCGCTGACTATCTGGCCGAGGATGACGCCCACGCGCTGGCCCTTGCGCGCGACGCAGTGAAGGCGCTGAACTGTGACAAACCGCATAACGTGCAATGGCAGACACCAGAAGATCCGGCCTATGATCCAGCCGAAATTCTGGGCGTGGTCCCGTCTGACTTGCGCACCCCCTATGACATTCGCGAAGTGATCATGCGGCTGGTCGATGGCAGCCGGTTTGATGAATTCAAGCGGCGGTTTGGCGAAACGCTGGTCACAGGGTTTGCCCATGTCAAAGGCTGCCCCGTCGGGATCATCGCTAACAATGGTGTATTGTTTTCCGAAGCCGCCCAGAAAGGCGCGCATTTTGTGGAACTGTGTTCGCAACGCCAAATCCCACTGGTTTTTCTGCAGAATATCACCGGTTTTATGGTCGGTCGAAAATACGAAAACGAAGGCATTGCGCGGCATGGGGCGAAAATGGTGATGGCTGTGGCTTCGACCAATGTGCCGAAGATTACCATGCTGGTGGGCGGGTCTTTTGGTGCCGGGAATTACGGCATGGCCGGGCGCGCCTATTCGCCCCGGTTCATGTGGACATGGCCAAATTCGCGCATTTCGGTGATGGGGGGCGCGCAGGCGGCAGGGGTTCTGGCCACGGTCAAACGCGAAAAAATCGAACGCGGGGGCGAGACGTGGTCGGCCGAGGAAGAAACCGCCTACCGACAGGTCACAATTGACATGTTCGAGGAACAAAGCCACCCGCTTTACGCCTCGGCCCGGCTTTGGGATGACGGCGTCATCGACCCGCGCAAAAGCCGTGATGTTCTTGGCCTGTCACTGAGCGCGGCCTTGAACGCCCCGATACAGGAGACACGCTTTGGCGTGTTCCGGATGTGATGTGGGCCGCACAAATGCGCGTAAGGAGACAGAATGTTTGACACAATCCTGATCGCCAACCGGGGCGAAATTGCTTGCCGGGTAATTGAGACGGGACAAAAGATGGGCGTAGCTTGCGTTGCGGTTTATTCGGATGCGGACCGTGCGGCCAAACATGTGGCGATGGCGGACCGGGCGGTGCATATCGGCGGCTCGGCCCCGGCTGACAGTTACCTTAGGGGCGATGTGATCATACAGGCGGCCCTGGACAGCGGCGCGCAAGCCATCCACCCCGGCTATGGGTTCTTGTCGGAAAACCCCGATTTCGTTGAGGCGGTCCAAGCCGCAGGGCTGGTGTTCATTGGCCCGTCAGCGTCTGCCATACGCGCAATGGGCCTGAAAGACGCGGCCAAGGCGCTGATGGTCAAGGCAGGCGTGCCGGTGGTGCCGGGCTATCATGGCAACAGTCAGGATGACAAACTGCTCAAAGCCGAGGCCAAGAAAATCGGCTATCCGGTGTTGATCAAGGCCGTGGCAGGGGGCGGCGGTAAAGGCATGCGTTTGATCGAGGCGGCGGAGGATTTTCAATCCGGCCTGGCCTCGGCGCGCAATGAGGCGCGCAGTGCTTTCGGCAACACGGATGTTCTGGTCGAGAAATTCGTGACCAAGCCGCGCCATATCGAGGTGCAGGTTTTTGGCGATGGCACCCGTGCGGTGCATCTGTTTGAACGCGATTGTTCGTTGCAACGCCGCCATCAAAAAGTGATCGAAGAAGCACCAGCCCCCGGCATGACCCAGGAAATGCGCGATGCAATGGGACAGGCCGCGGTGCGCGCGGCGGAGGCGATTGGCTATGCCGGGGCCGGGACGGTGGAATTCATTGTTGATGGCGCCGACGGGCTGCGCGCTGATGGATTCTTTTTCATGGAAATGAACACTCGTTTGCAGGTCGAACACCCGGTAACCGAGGCGATCACCGGCGTTGATTTGGTGGAATGGCAATTGCGCGTTGCGGCCGGAGAGCCTTTGCCCGCCGCCCAAAGTGATTTGTCCATTTGCGGTCATGCGTTTGAGGCGCGGCTTTATGCCGAAGATGTGCCAAAGGGCTTTCTGCCTGCCACTGGCACGCTGACCCATCTGGCATTTACGCCTGAATGTCGCGCGGACAGCGGCGTGCGGTCAGGCGACACCATCAGCCCGTTTTACGACCCGATGATCGCCAAAATTACTGTGCATGGGCCGAACCGGGATGTCGCCCTGTCCCGTTTGCGCGCCGCATTGTCCGGCTGCGAGGTGGCAGGAACGGTTACAAATCTGGCGTTTCTGGGGGCTTTGTCGGCGCATAAGGGTTTTAGTCGCGGGGATGTGGATACCGGGCTGATCGGGCGCGAAATTGGCGCGCTGACGATTGCGCCCGATGCCGAGGAACGGCATTTTGTGGCCGCTGGCATGGCCGCGATGGATTTGCAAACCGGGGGCCAAGCGGCGGGGTTTACGCTTTGGGCGCCGCTGCGGCGCCGGGTTGAGATGATCTGGGACGCACGGGTGATCACCGCACATGTTGAGGTGACAGGCGCCGATCATCAGCATTGGCAGGTCGGTGATATTTCCGTGCAGGCGGTTCGGATTGGCGGCAAGTGGCAGATCGGCGGATTGCCGGCACCCAATGTCGTGGTGGCCGGATCAACCGTGACGGTGATGGATCGCTATGGGTTGGTGTTTCAGATAATCGACCCGCTGGAACGCGCCTTGTTTGCCGCGGGTGACGGCAATCTGATCGACGCGCCCATGCCGGGGTTGGTCAGAGATATTTTCTGCAAACCGGGCCAGATCGTGGCGGCCGGGGACCGTCTGGCCGTCTTGGAAGCGATGAAAATGGAACACGCCTTGCTGGCCCTGCGTGACGGGGTGGTGGCAGAAGTGTTGGCCGAACCCGGCGACCAGGTCGAAGCAGGTGCAGCCCTTGTACGATTGGAGCCTGAGGCGTAAGGCCTGATGGAAAAGGCAGATTATGATTGTTCTTCACCACGCCCCGCAAACCCGGTCCATGCGATCCCTATGGTTGTTGCATGAGCTTGAGGTGCCGTTTCAACTGCGCATCCACGCGTTTGACCAGACTTTGCGTGACCCGGAATACCTCAGCCTGTCGCCTGCCGGGCGCGTGCCTGCGCTTGAGATCGAAGGCGAGCGGATGTTTGAGACAGGTGCGATTACCGAATATCTGTGCGAAAAATTCAGCCCCGATGATCTGGGTCGCAGCCCGGACAGCCCCGACCGTATGGCATGGCTTGTCTGGGTACATTTCGCTGAAACCATCAGCCAGCACACGGCCGCTTTGACGCAACAACATGTCGCCCTGTTCAAGGACCATATGCGCAGCCCTATCGTGATGAAGCTGGAAGCGGCGCGATTGGGCAAATGTTATGCCGCAATCGAGGCGCGACTGAGCACACCAATCGAGAATCGCGATTATTTGCTGACATCCGGGTTCTCGGCCGCGGATATTTCGGTTGGACAGGCGGTTTACATGTCGCAGTTTTTCGCATCTCTTAAAGACTTTCCTGCCACGGCAGAATGGTTTGATCGGATCACGCAAAGACAGGCGTTTCAGGCCTCACTGCCGCAGGGTGACGGGATATACAGCCGCGCATTCTATGAACCGTGGCCCGTGGAATAGTAACGCGACTAAACAAAAGGATACGCGATGAGTTTGGGACCGGTTGAGATTTTCGAAGTAGGCCCGCGTGACGGTCTGCAAAATGAAACGCGTCCCATTCCAGTGGCGGAAAAGGTGGCTTTGGTCGACTGTCTCAGCAAGGCTGGTTTCTCGCGTATTGAAATTGCCAGTTTTGTGAACCCGTCAAAGGTGCCGCAGATGGCAGGGTCCGGCGAGGTTCTGGCCGGAATCACCCGAAAGAATGGCGTGCGCTACGCCGCCTTAACGCCGAATATGCGCGGATATGAAGACGCCAAGGCGGCCGGTGCCGATGAGGTTGCGATCTTTGCGTCAGCTTCGGAAGGGTTTTCAAAGGCCAATGTGGGCGCTTCCATTGATGAAAGCTTTGCCCGGTTTGCCCCGATCCTTGAGGACGCCCGCCATATAGATTTGCCGGTGCGGGGGTATGTGTCTTGCGTGATTGATTGCCCCTATGACGGCCCCGTGACACCAGATCAGGTGGCCGCAGTAGCCGACCGGTTGTTCGCGATGGGCTGTTATGAAATCTCATTGGGCGATACCACCGGAGCAGGCACGCCCGACAGTATTGCGCGGATGTTATTGGCCGTGCGTGAAGCGGTGCCAGCGGGCCGCTTGGCGGGGCATTTTCACGATACCAATGGCCGTGCGATGGACAATATTGATGCCTCGCTTGCCTTGGGAGTGCGGGTATTTGATGCAGCCGTCGGCGGGCTTGGCGGCTGCCCCTTTGCACCCGGTGCAACCGGCAACGTGGCCACAGAAAATGTCGCCGCGCATTTGACCGCATTGGGGTATGATACGGGTCTGGATTTGGACATAATTGCCCAGGCCACCACAATGGCCCAGGCAATGCGGTCCGGGTGATCAACTGACGCGTGCGGGCGAGGCTGCGATGGACATCTTTAAAGCGTTAGAACGATTGATGACGATGGACGATGATGTTTGGCGTCGCCACGCAAACCCCTGGTCAGGCTGGACACGCATGTTGACCTGTCTGCCGATTTTGGCGCTGGCAATCTGGAGCCGGGTTTGGCTGGGGGCTTGGAGCTTGGTCCCGGTTCTGTTGGCGCTGGGCTGGATCTGGATCAATCCACGGGCATTCCCGCCGCCTGAACGCCTTGACAGCTGGATGAGCAGGGGCGTGTTGGGCGAGCGGGTGTTTTTGGCGCATCGTTCCGAGATTGCCGCCCATCACCGTCGTGCCGCCCTTGTGCTGAGCCTGCTCAGCGTGCCGGGGGCGATTGTGATGATCTGGGGGCTGTGGGCGTTGTGGTGGGAAGGGGCGGTTTTCGGCACGATCCTGACGGCCCTGCCAAAGGTGTGGTTCGTTGACCGAATGGTTTGGATACACGATGATTGGGTGCGCGCAGGACGTGTCGTGCCGGGACAAAGGGCAGCCTGAATGTATGACACTTTGCTGATTGACCGGGATGCGCGCGGTGTCGCGACCCTGACACTGAACCGACCTGACAAACATAATGCGTTGTCCGCCCAGATGATGGCCGACCTGACCAAGGCGGCTGCCGAACTGGCGGCCGATGACCGGGTCCGTGTTGTTGTGTTGACGGGGGCCGGAAAATCATTCTGTGCAGGCGGTGATCTGGGCTGGATGCGCGACCAGATGACGATGGACGCCCAGACCCGTGCAGTTGAAGCTGGCAAAATCGCCAGCATGCTGGGGGTGCTGAACACCCTGCCAAAACCCCTGATAGGCAAACTGCAGGGCAACGCCTTTGGCGGCGGCGTCGGGATGGCGTGTATTTGTGATGTGGCGGTTGGCGTGGACCATCTGAAGATGGGGCTGACCGAAACCAGACTGGGCATTATTCCTGCGACCATCGGTCCTTACGTACTGGCCCGGATGGGCGAGGGGCGCGCGCGGCGTGTGTTCATGTCTGCGCGAATATTTGACGCCGCCGAAGCGGTCGATTTGGGCATATTGGCGAAAGCCGTGCCTGCCGGTGATCTCGATGCCGCAATCGAGGCCGAAGTCACCCCATATCTGTCCTGTGCGCCGGGTGCTGTGGCCGCCGCCAAACAATTGGCGCGCGAATTAGGCCCCAGAATTGACGAAGCAACCGTGGCCCACACCATTGCGGCCCTGTCTGCCCGCTGGCAATCGGCGGAAGCAGCCGAAGGGATCGCCGCGTTTTTTGACAAGCAAAAGCCGGGGTGGGTGAAGTAAGATGAGCTTTAGGGGGTATGCGTGAACAGCCCATAGCCCGCATCCAGCAAGGCCGCCTCATGTTTTTTTGGCTGGCCATGGATGAAAATCGTGACCCCAGAGCCTCGGAAAAAGTTCTGATCGGCGATGTCCACGATCTTGCCGTCTTGGAAAATGCGTTTGAAATTCACCGACGCTGCGATGAATTTGGCCGGGTCCTGCTTAACGCACGTTCTGAAAAACCGTGTCGCAGATTGCGAGAATATGTTCCTGAAGTTTTTCCAAAACGCAATCATGATGCCGTGAAACGGATAGTGTGACGTGGCATAGAAATCATCGCGGCTATAGACCTGAATGATGAATTTATCGAACACACCGAACTTCTGACAGGCCGCGGCAATCAGCACCAGCACGTCTTTGTAGCCTTGCGCCTTTGGCTTGATGTCCAGAATGAATTTGCAGTCCATCCCGACCGAAAGCAGGGCCAGGTCGTAGATCGACAGCGACTGAAATTGACCCGAATAGCGCATGTCGCGAAAGGCCGAAACGGGCAGCGCGTCAAAGCGCCCGGTCACACCGTATTTTTCCTCATGTCCGTCATGGGCCACAATTGCGCCGTCGGCAGCCATCACGATATCCAGCTCAATCAGGTTGGTTTTCGCAGCAGAGGCGCGAATTGCGTTCAAACTGTTGGAATATTTGATGCCGTCAATCGCGCCGCCTGCATGTGCAATTTTCCTACCATTCACAGCCAAATTGCCACCCTGCGTCATCCTTCGCCGATCTTTTACGCCGCGATGTGTTCGCTGCGTCCAATTCCGCGTGCTCCTACAAGAAACCACTCGGGCAACAAGTGGAATAGAACAAAGGCAAAAAGACGACCGTGTTGTTCACAATGCCACAGGGCACCATACCGTTGAATTATCGCAACGGGTTGCAAAATTTTCGCCGATTTGTTGGCGCCTGGCGCAATCCCCTTGGTTGACCCTGCCATGCCACAGGCGTAAACCCGTTTCAGTCAACTTTGCCGGTTGACGGTCCGGGGCCGCAATGGCCTCATTCGCAAAGGAGCCGCCCCTTGGACGACATGCTTCGGGAATATCTTCCCATCCTTGTTTTTCTGGCCGTTGCCATTGGGTTGGGCCTTGTTCTTATCCTGGCGGCTGTTGTGCTTGCTGTGCGCAATCCAGATGCGGAAAAAGTGTCCGCCTATGAATGCGGGTTCAACGCCTTTGACGACGCCCGGATGAAATTTGACGTGCGGTTCTACCTGGTCTCGATCCTGTTTATCATTTTCGACCTTGAGATTGCATTTCTGTTCCCCTGGGCCGTGGCCTTTAAGGACATCAGCATGGCAGGGTTCTGGTCGATGATGGTGTTTTTGGCCGTGCTGACCGCAGGCTTTGCCTATGAGTGGAAAAAAGGAGCGCTGGAATGGCAGTAGCAGCAGCAGGTGCGGCCGTCGCAGGCGCCGACCGCGAGGTCGCAACCCAGGCCCTGAACGCTGAATTGCAGGACAAAGGGTTCTTGCTGACCTCAACCGAGGATATCATCAACTGGGCGCGCACCGGTAGCTTGCACTGGATGACCTTTGGTCTTGCCTGTTGCGCGGTTGAAATGATGCACACCGCCATGCCGCGCTATGATGTCGAACGCTTTGGCTTTGCCCCCCGCGCATCCCCGCGCCAGTCCGATGTGATGATTGTCGCCGGCACATTGACCAACAAGATGGCGCCAGCCCTGCGCAAGGTCTACGACCAGATGCCAGAGCCACGCTATGTGATCTCAATGGGGTCCTGCGCCAATGGCGGCGGATATTATCACTACAGCTATAGCGTCGTGCGCGGCTGTGACCGCATCGTACCGGTGGATATCTACGTGCCGGGCTGCCCGCCCACGGCAGAGGCACTGCTTTACGGTATCTTGCAGTTGCAACGAAAAATCCGCCGCACAGGGACAATTGTGCGTTGATCGGACAATCAGGAAAGAGTGAGGGGACACCATGTCGGACGCATTAAAAGAACTCGGTGCATTTATCGAACTTAAACGCCCCGATTGCGTGTTGGGATGGGATATCGCGTTTGGCGAGTTGAACATTGATGTCGCACCCTCGAATATTGTCGGCTTTGTTGAGTTTCTGAAGACCGACAGTACCTGCGGGTTTTCCTCATTGGTCGACATCACTGCCGTGGACTACACTGGTCGGGCCAAACGGTTCGACGTCGTCTATCACTTCCTGTCGATGTACCAGAACCAACGTGTCCGCCTGCGCACGTCGCTGCGCAAAGACCAGATGGTGCCCTCCATCATTGACGTACACCCCAGCGCCAACTGGTTCGAACGCGAGATCTTTGACATGTTCGGCATCCTGTTTTCCGGCCACCCCGATCTGCGCCGCATTCTGACCGACTACGGCTTTCGCGGCCACCCGCTGCGCAAGGATTTCCCGACCACCGGCTATACCGAAGTGCGCTATGACGAGGCGCAAAAACGCGTCGTCTATGAACCGGTGTCACTGGTACAGGAATACCGCCAGTTCGATTTCATGTCGCCATGGGAAGGGGCGGAATACATCCTGCCCGGCGATGAGAAAAAAGAGGAGGCGGCAAAGTGACAAGCAAAAGCTCACTGTCTCGTCTCTGTCTGTGCGGTGCGTGTACATCTGGTAGTGCCTGGGGCGACAGCAAGGTCATGACCGAGGCGGAAGTGATAGAAATGTTCGCCCCCGAAGCGCCCGGTCAATTGCAACAGGAGAGCAAGCCATGAGCACGTTAGTCTGGGTCATCGTCTCTGTCCTGACCGTCATTCCTCTGCTGAAACTATTGCCGCATTTTGGCATCAACAAAAACTGGGCGTTTGCCGCAATCATCCCGTTTGGCGCACTGGTGCTGATCTGGTGGATGGCCACAAAACTGCAAGAGATGGAGCGGCGCTGATATGATGGACGGCACCAAAGGCTTTGATGACGCGCTGACCGGCGAACAGAAAATCCGTAACTTCAACATTAACTTCGGCCCGCAACACCCTGCAGCACACGGTGTTTTGCGTCTTGTGCTGGAACTTGACGGCGAAGTGGTCGAACGCTGCGATCCGCATATCGGCCTGCTGCACCGCGGCACCGAAAAGCTGATGGAAAGCCGGACCTATCTGCAAAACCTGCCGTATTTTGATCGGCTGGACTATGTAGCCCCGATGAATCAGGAACATGCCTGGTGTCTGGCCATCGAAAAACTGACCGGCACAGCAGTGCCGCGCCGTGCCTCACTGATCCGGGTGCTCTATTCTGAAATCGGCCGCATTCTCAGCCACCTTTTGAACGTGACAACCCAGGCCATGGACGTGGGCGCGCTGACCCCGCCGCTCTGGGGCTTTGAGGAACGCGAAAAGCTGATGGTGTTTTACGAACGCGCCTGCGGTGCGCGCCTGCACGCGGCCTATTTCCGGCCCGGTGGTGTGCATGCCGATCTGCCGGATGATCTGCTGGATGATATCGAGACATGGTGCCAGACCTTCCCAAAGGTGATGGATGACATCGACGGGCTGTTGACCGAAAACCGCATCTTCAAGCAACGCAATGCGGATATCGGCGTGGTCACCGAAGACGACATTCAAAAATACGGGTTTTCCGGCGTCATGGTGCGCGGATCAGGCCTCGCCTGGGATTTGCGCCGCGCGCAACCTTATGAATGTTATGACGAATTTGAATTTCAGGTGCCGGTCGGCAAAAACGGAGATTGTTACGACCGCTACCTGTGCCGCATGGAAGAAATGCGCCAGTCCGTATCAATCATGCTGCAAGCCATCGAAAAACTACGCGCACCCGAAGGCAAAGGTGACGTGCTTGCACGTGGCAAAATCACTCCGCCTTCGCGCTCTGACATGAAAACCTCGATGGAAAGCCTGATCCACCACTTCAAACTTTATACCGAAGGCTTCCACGTGCCGCCGGGCGAGGTTTATTGCGCGGTCGAGGCGCCCAAAGGCGAATTTGGTGTCTACCTTGTGGCCGATGGCTCCAACAAACCGTACCGCGCCAAAATTCGCGCGCCGGGGTTCCTGCATTTGCAGGCGATGGATTATCTTTCGAAAGGTCACCAACTGGCCGATGTCGCCGCGATCATCGGTACCCTGGATGTTGTCTTCGGAGAGATCGACCGATGATCCAGCCAAAATTGCTTCACCCTTCTTCAAATACTCCCGCCGGAGGCTCCGACGCCGGCACCCTTCACGAAAGCCTGATCTGATGCTGCGCCGCCTTCATCCCGTCCAACCCGATAGCTTTGCCTTTACCCCTGCCAACCAGGCCTGGGCTGAGGCGCAGATCACAAAATACCCCGAAGGCCGTCAGGCATCGGCGATCATTCCACTTTTGTGGCGTGCGCAAGAACAGGTGGGCTGGCTGACCCGGCCTGCGATCGAACATATCAGCGACATGCTGGGGCTTGCCTATATGCGCGGGCTGGAAGTTGCGTCTTTCTACTTTATGTTTCAGCTGCAACCAGTTGGATCTGTTGCCCATATTCAGGTTTGCGGCACCACGTCCTGCATGATCTGCGGCGCCGAAGACTTGGTGGCAGTCTGCAAGGACAAAATCGCCCCCGCAGCCCATCAACTGTCCACGGATGGCAAGTTTTCCTGGGAAGAGGTCGAATGCCTTGGCTCGTGTTCAAACGCGCCCATGGCCCAGATCGGCAAGGATTATTACGAAGATCTGACATCGGAAAAAATGGGCTGGCTTATTGATGAGCTGGCCGCAGGCCGCGTGCCGGTACCGGGCCCGCAAAACGGCCGCTATGCGGCAGAACCGCTCAAAGGGTTAACCAGTCTCAAAGCTTACGACAGCGGTAAAACACAGTATAATGCCTCCGTTCAGCTGGCCGTAGATATTGGCGACACGGTCAGGCGGATTGACGGCACCGAGGTGCCGCTGATCGCCCCTTGGCAGGGCAAGCCCGCCAACGCCCGCAGTAAACCGAAAGCCAAGGCAGCGACTGCGCCCAAGAAAAGCAGCAAAGCAAAGGCGGCACCGGCCCAAAAAACCAGTGCAAAGACGACCAGCGCTTCATCTTCGGGTGCCGCGGGTAAAAAGCCACGCAGCCTCAAGGCGCCGCGCAAGGCCGGCGCTGATGATCTGAAACTGATCAAGGGCGTCGGGCCAAAACTTGAGACGATGTTGAACGGTCTTGGGTTTTTTCACTACGACCAGATTTCCAAATGGTCCGCTGATGAAATTGCATGGGTCGATCAGAACCTCGAAGGATTTAAGGGCCGTGTCAGTCGGGACAACTGGGTGGCACAGGCCGAAACGCTCAGCACAGGCGGAAACACGGAATTTTCGCAGCGGGCCAAAAAAGACGACATTTACAAAAAGTAGTGTCGACACAACAGGGATAGGGACGAGATTGTGAACACGGATCAAGAAAAAATGAGCTGCCCAACACGCAGCTGGGTTGTAGCTGGAATTGCGGGCCTTATTGTTATGGTCTTGCTGATGTCGTCAGGGGGCTGGTCTTTTTTCCCAGCGTTTTTGGCGGGTCTTTTGCTGGCCGTCGTGGCCGGTTTGCTGATCATCAAAATCTGGTGCAAGCAGTCAACTAACGCCGGGTCCAGGCCTGCTGCGGCAGCGGCACCTGCGCCGGTTGCGACCACACCTGCACCGGTCGCGGCTGCCTCCGGTGTTGCGGCGGCCACAGCAACGAAACCCGTTGACGCAGAACCCGACACGCCTGTCGCGGCAAAACCTGCTGCCAAGAAACCCGCAGCCAAAAAGCCTGCGGCAAAGAAACCAGCGGCAAAGTCAACGGCGGCAAAAACAGCACCTGCAAAAGCAGCGGCCGCAAAAAAAACCACCGCCAAAAAGCCCGCCGCCAAGTCCGCCGTGAAACCGGTGGCAGCAGATGGGAAACCTGCGCTGCTGACCGCGGCGCGCGCCGGCGGGGCAGATGATTTGAAACTGATCAGCGGTGTTGGCCCCAAGCTGGAGGCGACCCTGAATGAATTGGGTTTTTACCATTTCGATCAGATCGCAGGCTGGCGCAAAAAAGAAGTTGAATGGGTTGACGCACGCCTGAAATTTAAAGGCCGGATCGCACGTGACAATTGGATGGCACAGGCGAAAATTCTTGCAAAAGGTGGCGAGACCGAATTTTCGGCGCGCAAGAAAAAGTAACACGGAGTTTCTGGGTTAATGAAAGATACGCAGGATGCGGCACGCGCCCGAAAGGGCAGGCATTTGGCTTTGACCAGTGTTGTTGCCGCTTTCGCGTTTCTGGCGGTCGAGGGCGGCGGTGCAGCCTTTGGCTGGTCAAATCAGCTGATGGGACTTTTGGAATTGGGGATTTGTGCGGTTTTCGCCTGGGTCCTGATAAACGCATATCTGCTTTGGCGCGCGCGCCGGGCCAGTGAGGACACGTAAGCATGTTGCAAGACAAAGACCGGATATTCACCAATATCTACGGAATGCACGACCGGACTTTGAAGGGTGCGCAGGCGCGTGGGCATTGGGATGGCACCGGTGCGTTGTTGAAAAAAGGCGCGGGCTGGATCGTGGATCAGATGAAAGCCAGCGGGTTGCGTGGTCGTGGCGGGGCCGGGTTTCCGACCGGTTTGAAATGGTCGTTCATGCCAAAAGAAAGCGACGGTCGCCCCAGCTATCTGGTGGTGAATGCGGACGAATCCGAGCCCGGCACCTGCAAAGACCGCGAAATCATGCGCCATGATCCGCACACATTGGTCGAGGGCTGCCTGATCGCCAGTTTCGCGATGCAGGCCCATGCCTGCTACATCTACATTCGCGGCGAATACATCCGTGAAAAAGAAGCCCTGCAAGCCGCCATTGACGAAGCCTATGATGCCGGCCTGATCGGTAAAAATGCCTGCAAATCCGGCTATGATTTTGACCTCTATCTACACCACGGTGCCGGGGCCTATATCTGCGGCGAAGAAACCGCGCTGCTTGAAAGCCTTGAGGGTAAAAAAGGCATGCCCCGGATGAAGCCACCGTTCCCGGCGGGGGCCGGTCTTTATGGCTGTCCGACCACGGTGAACAATGTTGAATCCATTGCCGTTGTGCCAACAATCCTGCGGCGTGGTCCTGAATGGTTCTCAGGCTTTGGTCGCCCCAACAATGCGGGCACCAAGCTGTTTGCAATCTCGGGTCATGTGAACAACCCCTGCGTTGTCGAAGAGGCGATGAGCATCAGCTTTGAAGAATTGATCGAGACCCATTGCGGCGGAATCAGGGGCGGTTGGGACAATCTGAAGGCGGTGATCCCGGGCGGCAGTTCGGTGCCGATGATCCCCGGCGCGCAGATGAAAGACGCGATCATGGATTTCGATTACCTGCGCGAACAGCGATCGGGTCTGGGGACGGCCGCGGTGATCGTGATGGACAATTCCACGGATGTGATCAAGGCGATCTGGCGGCTGTCCAAATTCTACAAACACGAAAGCTGCGGCCAATGTACACCGTGCCGCGAAGGCACCGGCTGGATGATGCGGGTCATGGACCGTCTGGTCACAGGCGAGGCGGAGCCGGAAGAGATCGACATGCTGCTCGATGTGACCAAACAGGTCGAAGGCCACACCATCTGTGCGTTGGGCGATGCCGCGGCCTGGCCAATTCAAGGCTTGATCCGGCATTTCCGTGATGAGATCGAAGACCGAATTAAACATAAACGAACCGGGCGCGTCAGCGCCGTGGCAGCGGAGTAG
>JBAUHN010000004.1:0-6893 GCA_049680295.1 Sulfitobacter sp. | reverse complement strand
CTCTAGGTCTCATAGCTTTTTTGTAACAATCTGTTGTAGCAAAGCAAGACCGCAGAAACCCATGTTTGCCAGAACATACTCAAATCATTGATGATTTTAGATTTATGGCGGAGACGAAGTCCTTAAGACTTTAGATACAAGTTACTGTAAATTTTACTATTTTTGTGATCTTTTGAAAGACATACCACATAAAATACCACTGCGTGCCAACAACAAGAGGGCTGACCCTCCCCCAACTAAAAGTGGTTCGTCACTATAATTGGCAAGCGCTGAGCAAAGCTACCACTCGAAGCCGATTGCCGACTTGTTATTCATCGGAACAACAGTGCCAACATCAAGTGCTTATAAACGGGTCGCAATTTCAACAGCAGCTTCTACTAGCACCGGACGTTCGTCGAAATCGCCGCTATGACAGAGTGCGGGACAAAGCGCCATTTCGCTGCAGTAGCTACCAAGGTCTGCTTCACCAGCTGAGGTTCGGTCAAACCGAAGTTTTGTATCTTAAGGCTTGTGCGGAACAGTGAAATTGCCCCTTACTGAAGTGCCCGGCGGTTTCAACGGGTCGGCGCAATAGATGGCGCTCTGCATCAACCAAATCGCAGTTGATCTAGACTAGTTTCTCTGGGGACATCAGAATTCCAAAGCGCAACATTTGCTGCATCGACCCCCCGTCGAAATAGCGCTCTTCAGCGATCATGCCGTCACGCCAGAATTGCCAGCACACCCCATCAATTTGGTGTTTTTTGCCACTGGATGTCACAAATGACGTCCGGTTGCGGAAGGCACAAACCTCTGTTTCTTCCGACACAATGAGGTCGACAATGTTTCCAGTCACTGTCTCAGCGGCGTTGATGAATGGCTCCTGCTTTTTTCGGCCTTCAGCAGCACTATGTGCAAACACTTCGCCATTGGCATACATCACACCATCTGCAGCAAAAAACCGATCAAACGCCTCAAGAGGCTTGCCGTCCTTCAGCAGCGCAATTTGTCCTTCAACATTCTTTCGGAAGGTGTCTCTTGCCATTGCATTAACCTCTTTCATGAGATGCGTTCACTTGCTTATTCGTTTCGAGGAGCTGTTTCAGTCGCATTAAATCCGAACGAAGCCGCAAACGAAATCCGAACTTGATCAACGGCACCAAGAATGCGGCGAGACCCGTCAGTTGCGCGCCCACCGTATATGAAATCAACACCCCTTTAGGTGTGGCCTGAACTTTTTCTCGCCGTGCGCTTGCAGTCCACCAGCTATCGTTTTGAAAGCAATCAAGCGCCCAGCCTCGTGCCGGGTGATCGTAGCCATTATGACGCGTTTTCGGCCCCACAGCACGAGTTCTTCCCGCGTCTGCATCCCTTTGTGCGAGGGACCGCCTGGAATGTGCGCCATGCTGGCAACGCCTTTGCGCCAGTTGGGGTCATTTTCGTGATCTGAAACATAGTCGAATACGGTGTTCGGCGTTTGCGACACATCGATTATTTCGGTTACTTCGGCGATGATCTGTAGCATTGGTTCGGTCTCCTGAAATTCAACGGGACGCGCACGGGGGCAACGACGTTTGAATTTGATTGGGCAAGGTGGATCGTTGGCAAGCCAGCGGGCGTCTTGGGGTTGTTCATGCTGTTCAGATGAAGGTTAGGGCCAAGGCATCTACTGCATTGGCAGTGTCGCGATATCGCCCGCTGCCAATGCCACAAACATAACCGCTAAAATGATCGGCCCGGCAAACCAAAAACGCGACGGTTTCTCCATTTTTGCCCATCGGAAGTAGAGAACGGTCCCAACCATCGCCATCAGCACTTCGGTGCCAAAAACAGCATATTCGAAATCCCACAAACCAAAACCCAAAAGCGGGAAGTTACCCAGGTTGCCGGGCAACCATGGCATGTCGCTGTGATGTACAAAGAGGTCGATAATCCAATGGGAGAAACTGAGGCTCGCCAAGATAATCCCGGCACTCCTGGTCTTCCAAACAGAGACACCAATCCAATAGGCCAACGCCGCAATAAGCGCGGCTCCTACAAGCGAATGTGTGTAAAGCGCGTCGATCTCGCTATGCCCAAAGGGCCCAGACGTGTAGCCTTCAACGCCCACAGCGACCAATGGCAGAAACAGCAGGTCCATGAACTGCGGAGCCGCGGCTAAAGCCCAAATTGGAAGTGTCGGAGCCAGTGGCTTGACCATGGTGCCGAGTGCAAAGTGACCGATGAACATCGATTGTCCTTTCATGAGTTGCTTCGGCCCACTCTGGGACGACACTCAAGGACTACGGCATTCGGAAACGTTCATAAATCGCCCAAAACTTGATAGTAGCCATAGATAAATGCATATTAATTTCATGCGCTATTCTTGGGACTATATCAGAACCTTTCAGGCCGTTGCGGAAACAGGCAGCCTGTCCGCTGCGGCCCGCGCGCTGCAAACCACTCAGCCCACTGTCGGGCGGCATATTGATCTGCTCGAAGACGCATTGAACATGCCACTGTTCGTTCGAAGTCGCGAAGGCATGTCGCTTACCCAGCAGGGCGCCGATCTGGTGGCTGAAGCCAAAATGATGGAAACGGCGGCCACCGGGTTTGAGCGGCATGCGGCCGGTCTGGAAGAAGAAGTGACCGGCGTTGTTCGAATTTCGGCCAATGAGATTTTTGGCGTGATGATCCTACCGCGCAAACTTCCCAGATTCTTGCAGGACAATCCGGGCATTGAGGTCGAACTGATCGTCAGCAACTCTGCCGCAAATCTGCTTCAACGCGATGCGGATGTCGCCATCAGAATGTTCAGGCCAACGCAGAATGATCTGGTCGCCCGTAAGATTGCTGACCTCCCGTTGGGTTTCTATGGCCTCCACAATTACCTAAGTGCATACGGTGAGCCCCAAACATTTGGAGACTTGCGGTCGCACCGTTTCATTGGGATGGATCGGGAGACGTCGCTGATAGACGTTGGCAGAATGCTTGGCGAGACCTTCACGCCTAGCGATTTTGCGTTTCGCTGCGACAATATCCTGACCCATATCGAAGCGATCAGATCTGGCGTTGGGATCGGCGTCACCCATCAAGGTTTGGCAGCCCAATGGCCCGAAGTTGATCAGGTGCTACAGGACATCAAATTGCCAAGCCTCGATCTTTGGATCGCTTGCCATTCCGAAGTGCGACACAACAAGCGAATCCGCGCAGTCATGGACTTTCTCGGCGAGGCGCTCCAGAGGCCATACGAATGCATGGAAGAGGGAGCCTTGTAGGGCTCGCCCAAGGCTGTTTGACGCGACGAATGACCACCAAGATGGTGAATAGCCAACAAGCAGCGCAATCGCGTAAGCGGCCATTCTTCCCGATGCAGCATCGGTGCCTCTGGGCTCTTGCCCCTTTTCGCGGCGCTTTAATCGAAGGTCTGCTTCGGAAGATTTCTTGGTAACGATAATGGCCCCGCATTATCGTATATTGGGCACATGTGTTCATGCACTCCAGACCTTCGCTGCACTACTAGTGAGTGTCGCAGATGCGGACAAACTGAGCCTTCGTTGCGCCTGCACCAGTGGCTGCTTCTGGTCCCCTCGTCATCACGGGGGAATGCAAAAAAGGATGCTAATCCTAGGGCGGAAGACTTTTAATTTTTCGGTGAATTCGCACCACGCAAATGTCCGGCCTAGCTGCCAAACACCACATGCTGCCGAGGCACTTAGTCTCATGTAGACAGCACTTCTGCCACTTTGACACCGGATACACAGATTGCCGGTGTTGGCCCTGCAACGATCTCGAAGCGTTCAATTTTCTGAAATCCGGAGGACTGCATCAAGGATGCAATCTCATTGGCCATCGCTGCTGCCCCATTCGGACTATCGTTATCCATCCTTGGTTGATAGGTCGTGAAGCACATCCCATTGTGATCCAGCGCGTTGTAGACTGCACGAAAGTAATCAGCTTTGTCGGGAATAAACTGGATGACGTTCAGGGAATAGATGCGGTCAAAGGACATTGCCCAGCCATCCAGCTTTTCGATGCCGCCCACCATCAGTGACACCTTCGGTGCCATACCTGCCTTGCTGACCCGGTTCCGGGCTTGCGCGATCATTACAGGTGAGTGGTCCAATCCGACGACGTTGCCATCGCTGACCTGTTCAGCGCAGCCTTTCAGGGCCAGCCCCGGCCCGCACCCGACTTCCAGAACACGGCTGTCGGGCTGCAGCTTCATCAGTTCCACAGTTTTTTGGTTTCGCACTCGGTTCGAGGACCGGCGGGCCATAATATGACCCGCCACTTTGCCAACGATCCCGGAGGGCTTGCCGAACTGCCGGACGATTGTCGTTTTAACTGACATAGTATCAGCCTACCTTGAACCGGCTGAACAAGCTTGGAAGGCCGATCAGCGATCCGGCGGCGACCAACAGCAAGACCGCAGCGACCGCGTGGCGGAAAGCCATTTCCGGCAGGCCGAACAGGTCTACCGCAAGGGTGTTCCAAGACCAGAGGATCGCTACTCCACCAAGGACGATCGCGATCAATGACAACACGATGGTGCGTCCGTGACCTTTGTTTCTAAGTTCCATCATTTAGGTCTCCTTTGTGAATGATGCATTCGAGTTCGTGATTCAGGCGCGCCAGCACCTCAGCCGCCGCCGTGATGTCAGTCTGATCCAGCGCGTCCGTCAGTTTCCCCATCGGGGCCGTTTCCCGCCGCTGGATCTCGGCAAAAACCTCTTCGCCTTGCGTGGTCAGCTTGTAGAGAACCGAGCGCTTGTGCTCGGGGTTGTCCTGGCTTCGGACATGACCTTGGTCCAGCAACGTATTGATCACCGTCTGGACGTGTTGGCGGGACGTGCCACGTTCCTGTGCCAGATCGGGGACGGTGCATGGCCCCCTTTGCGACAGGCTTTCCATGATGGCGCGCATCGACGGGTTCACGTCGAGATCGGCCGCGAGGTTTTCTGCGAGGCTGCGCAGCTGGTTGAAACAGGTACGCACCTGCCGGATCAGCTGTGTCATGGATTGGGCCTTGGTGGTCATGCGGCTTCCTTTTGGTCAGATGTGGATTCAGTCTCGAGGGTTTGTTTCATGCGTTTGATGCGTATCGGCGTGAAAGGCAGCGCCAGAAGCCAGATCAGCGAGTTTGCCCGCCTATCTTGGACCTCTCGCAGCCCGATTTCCATTTCGGCCAGATCATTGGTATCCTTGGACCGGTGGGTGCGGAACAGGTGATCCCAGATCGACAGAGTTGCGCCGTAGTTGCTGTCTGTCTCGCGATGATAGGAGGAGTGGTGCACCCGGTGCATATCTGGCGTCACGATCAGCTTTCTCAGGGTTCTATCCACCCATCCTGGCAGTCGCACATTGGCATGCGTGAAGACGTTCATGCCAGCATCGAAGATCTCATACATCATCAGCGTCACAGGGGAGATGCCGAAAGCTGCAATCGCAGCAAGCGTGATCGGCAGGTTGATCAAGAACTCAACGGGGTGGAACCGCACCGTCGTGGATATATCGATGAACGTGTCGGAATGGTGGACCCGATGGAACCGCCAAAGTGTGGGTATCTTATGCATGGCCAGATGGGTGGCCCAGCTCGTGAAGCTGCGGACAAGAAACCCGGCGATCAGGGCGATGATCGGATTTGCCTCGATCCAGTTGAATAGGCCAAGACCGGCGTCTCGTACCCCGTCGGCAAAGACAACGCCTGATACAGGCAATGCGCCCAAAACCACAATGTTGAGGACCGTCAGGCCGACATTTACAGGCCAGCGACCGGTGCGCGCAGGGGATTTGTGGCTCCGTTCAGCGCGTGTTTCCAACAAGCCAAAGACAATCAATAGCCCAAAGAACACCGCGTAGGTGATGGGTTCGATCTGAGCTTTTAGAAAGGTGTCTAGGGTTTCCATTCTTGAGTCTCCATTTTGACAACTATATTGTCATATAGTAACTTGACAACCATATTGTCAATAGGAGAGTCCTCATGTTTACGCAGACACATCTTCTGGTTGGGGCAGCAGTGTTCGCCCGACCTGGAAACAGGGCGATCGCATTGGCTGGGCTGGCGGGCGCGTTGGTTCCAGATACGGACGTCTGGGCCATGTTCATTATTGAACGGTTGGGCGGTGCCACGGGCTGCGAAGTATTCCATTACCGCTATTGGGAGGAACCTTGGACGACGCTGCAATCGGTTCTCAACTCCATTCTCCTTTACGTGGGGATTTTGATGTTCGCTTTGATTGCTGGGCTGGCGACATCAAATTCACACAAACTGTACCTAACGTTGGTTGCGACCTTCGCGCTTTCGTCACTCATCCATGTCACCACAGATTTTCTGCTGCACCATGATGACGCCCGTAGCCAGCTGTTGCCGTTTTCGAACAGGGTCTACAGATCTCCGGTTTCTTATTGGGACCCAAACCATTACGGTCAGGTGTTCGCGATATTCGAAATCGGGTTGGCTATAACACTCTTCGCGATTGTCGGTCGGCGATACGCCCGCAGAGCCACTTGGATCATCCTTTTTGTGCCTATGCTGGGATACACTGGATCAGTGGCCGCGTCTTTCATGGAGATGGCCGACCATGATCGAGGGCCTGGATCATGCCAGATCATCGACGGGGATGATAAAGCGATTGTTCGAAGCTGAGGTGAACGTCCCTTATCCGGCTCGCCAATTGGCTTGGCACCGAAACTGCACAAACCTGTCTGGCACCGTCGCATTCACGTAAGAGCGGCAGTTTGATCACCGCGCGGCACCCGCTCCTTTATTCTCTGTCCGGACGAATGCACTGGCAGAGAAACAGGGTTCCAACAACTTCGGATAACGGCCATTCAGCTGGATGCTATGCTCTCTTTGTCAGCGCGGTGCTGATGTCTGGGTTTGGAGGGAGGATTGGAGGGCATATTATGCCAAGAGTCCAACTTCCCGCAGT
>JBAUHN010000003.1:0-1959 GCA_049680295.1 Sulfitobacter sp. | reverse complement strand
CGGCAACTACGGCTTCTTCAGCTGGTACTGGCTGCCGCACTTCCCGATGGTGTTTTTGTTCTTCATCTCCGCATTGGCGGAAACCAACCGCCCGCCGTTCGACCTTCCCGAAGCGGAATCCGAACTGGTTGCCGGTTATCAGGTGGAATATTCCTCGACGCCGTTCCTGTTGTTCATGGCGGGCGAATACATCGCGATTTTCCTGATGTGCGCGCTGACATCGCTGCTGTTCTTTGGCGGCTGGTTGTCGCCCATCCCCGGCCTGCCAGATGGTGTGCTTTGGATGGTCGGAAAAATGGCGTTCTTCTTTTTCCTCTTCGCGATGGTCAAGGCCATCACCCCGCGCTACCGCTACGACCAGCTGATGCGTCTGGGCTGGAAAGTGTTCCTGCCATTCTCGCTGATCTGGGTCGTTTTCGTGGCCTTTGCGGCAAAATTCGACTGGTTCTGGGGGGCATATGCCCGCTGGGGCATGGGGGGCTGATATGACACAAATCGATTACACCCGCGCTGCGAAATACTGGTTGTTGCAGGACTTCTGGGTCGGCATGAAACTTGGGCTGAAATACTTTTTCGCGCCCAAGGCCACGCTGAACTATCCGCATGAAAAAGGCCCGCTTTCCCCGCGGTTCCGGGGCGAACATGCCTTGCGCCGCTATGCCAATGGCGAGGAACGTTGCATTGCCTGCAAACTGTGCGAGGCTGTCTGCCCGGCGCAAGCCATCACTATTGACGCAGAACCGCGCGAGGATGGCAGCCGCCGCACCACGCGCTATGACATCGACATGACCAAATGCATCTACTGCGGTTTCTGCCAAGAGGCCTGTCCGGTCGATGCCATTGTCGAAGGTCCAAACTTCGAATTTTCGACCGAAACCCGCGAAGAGCTGTTTTATGACAAGGACAAGCTGCTGGCCAACGGCGACCGCTGGGAAGCAGAAATCGCCCGCAATCTGGAAATGGACGCGCCCTACCGATGAGTGATCCCAAATCCCCCTTTGAAGCGATGATGGCGCAAGCGCAGGAAATGGCCAAGTCCTTTCCGGCGATGGAGGCGTTTTCGCCCAAAGGGTTTGAAAAGATGATGGGCACCATGCCCAAAGAGATGATGGAAATGATGTTCGGCAACACGCTGAACGAAGGTGGGCTGGATGCGCGCACCCGGATGCTGCTGACGCTGGCTGGCCTGACCATGCAGGGCGCGCAAAACGATGTGGCACTGCGCCAGACCGTGCGCCACGCGCTTGAGGCCGGGGCCACCAAGCAGCACATCATTGATACAATCGGGCAGATGTCGGTCTTTGCCGGTATCCCCGCCATGACCCGCGCGCTGGAGCTAAGCGCACAGGTGCTGGACGCTGAAAAGGACGACACATGACGGTTTTTGCCTTTTACCTTTTTGCGGTCTGCGTGATTGCAGGGGGATTGTTCACCGTGATCAGCCGCAACCCTGTGCATTCGGTGCTGTGGTTGATCCTGTCTTTCCTCAGTGCCGCTGGATTGTTCGTGCTGCTGGGCGCTGAATTTGTGGCGATGTTGCTGATCATTGTCTACGTCGGCGCGGTGGCCGTGTTGTTCCTGTTCGTGGTGATGATGCTGGACGTGGATTTCGCCGAGCTTAAGGCCGAGATGGCCAAATACATGCCGCTGGCCTTGCTGATTGCGCTGGTGATCCTGATGCAGTTCGTGATGGCGTTTGGTGCCTGGGAAAGCAACGCCGCCGCCGAAGGGCTGCGCGCCCAAGTGACCCCTGTGGATCGCCACAACACCGAAGCCTTGGGGCTGATCCTTTATGACCAGTATTTCATACTATTCCAGCTGGCCGGGCTGATCCTACTGGTCGCGATGATCGGCGCCATCGTGCTGACCCTGCGCCACCGCAAGGATGTCAAACGCCAGGACGTGATCGCCCAGATGATGCGGGATCCGGCCAAGGCGATGGAATTGAAAGACGTGAAA
>JBAUHN010000002.1:0-5744 GCA_049680295.1 Sulfitobacter sp. | reverse complement strand
CAGCGCCGGCCCTGTGTCCGCAGAATTACCCGCGTCGGCATGGATTGACAGGACATTGTCCTCCTTTAAGCGCGCCGACTGCCCCCCGGCGCTGGGGTATCTTCAAGCTAACAACCGAAAGAGGATTTTTCAATGACAGGCTGTTGTAGCCTTGCCAAGTTGAAGATTGCGCAATCGGCAAGAAAAACCCCAAAATTAGCGCAATATTGCGTTCGCGTGCCAATCAACTATCGGCTGAAGGGTCGATTTGATCACGGTGCAATCGAACTTCGCGCTGCGGGAAGGGAATCGATATGTTGTTTTCTTTGAATATGTCCCAAAGCGCCAAATAGACATTACCGCGGATGTTGGTCAGCCCGCCGGTCGGATCCTTGATCCAAAACCGCAAGATATAGTCCACTGAACTGTCGCCAAATCCGACGATGTGGCACACTGGCAGCTTAAAGCTCAGCACCCGCTCGACACTTTTGGCAGCGTCAATAGCCAAGGCCCGAACCTGATGCGGATCGCAGTCGTAGGAGGTTCCAAAGTAGATATCAAGCCGGACAAAATCGTTCGAATGGGACCAGTTCACCACCTGACCGGTGATCAGGTCTTCGTTCGGGATCAGGTATTCCTTGCCGTCACGCGTGACCACGCTGACATAGCGTGCGCCCAGTGAGTTGATCCAGCCAAAGGTCTGACCCAATGAGATCACGTCACCGGGTTTGATCGACTTATCGAGCAGGATGATCACCCCCGACACAAGGTTCGAGACGACCTTTTGCAGACCAAAACCAAGACCCACACCAATGGCACCGGACAAGACCGCAAGGCCGGTCAGGTCAATGCCAATCGCCTTGACACCCATAAAGAACGCAATGCCATAAAGCGTGATTTGCAGCGCCTTGATGGCAAGCACCTGCATCGACGGGCTGATGTCTTCGTTTGCCCGGATACGCTGTGATGTGGTGCGGGACACAAACCGGGCCAGAGCAAAAAGAACCCCGACAATAACCACGCCTTGCAAGACCAACAGCAGCGAAATCCGGACCTCGCCCATTTCCAATGCGGCACTGTCGAGAATGCGGCTTGCCTCATTTGTGATGCCAAGGATTTGGAGGGTGAAAAACGCCAGCGCACCGTAGCGCACGATTTTACGCAAGAATGGCGATCGGATCAGGCGGGTTGTCAGCACGATAACCATCCACGCCAAAGCAAGGGTACCGATCACGCTGATCAAATAGGACCGTGACGGCCAGGTGCTGATCCGGATCGCAAAGACCGAAATCCACAGCAAACAAACAAAGATGATGCCTTGCAGACGGCGGTGCACCACCAACAGCAGTCTCAACCGCCATTTGGGCCAGCCTTCGCGGGTTGCAAGCCATTCGCGAAAACGGGGGGCGAAAAACCGCGCCAACCCCGCCGCCACCAGTAGGCAAACCGCCGCGATGCCAACCTGATAGGCATTCCACGGACGCCAAAGCGAATCCAGAAACAATTCAACCCGTGTATAAAGCGACTGACCGACGTCCAGAATTTCGGTTACCGGTTGCGACTGCGTGACGGATTGCACGGTCGCGCCCAATTGGCTTTCGCTTGTGTGTTGGCTCATGGGTCTTTTTTGCATGTGGCCGGGAGTATCGCAAGCCGCACACCCTTGCAGGATGCAGTTTGTACTAGTATCTCATCGCGTATGACATTGGTGTTTGATATCGACGACCGGGCGCGGCTGACCGAACGTTTTTTTGGCGTCAGACACACCGTTTTGGCCTATCTACTCTGAACACCCCTAAATTCACCTGACGACATTTCTCAAACGACGGGAGAGGACCTATGTCCCCCAAGACGCTTTATGACAAAATCTGGGATGCGCATGTAGCCCACGAAGCCGATGACGGCACCTGCCTGCTGTACATCGACCGCCACCTTGTACACGAGGTGACAAGCCCCCAGGCCTTTGAGGGGCTGCGGATGACGGGCCGGACCGTACGCGCGCCTGACAAAACCATTGCTGTGCCGGATCACAACGTGCCAACCACGCTGGACCGCGCCAATGCAGCCACGATGACCGAAGACAGCCGCATTCAGGTGGATGCGCTTGACAAAAATGCCAAGGATTTTGGCATTCACTACTATCCGGTTTCCGACGTCCGTCAGGGCATTGTGCATATTGTCGGCCCCGAACAGGGCTGGACACTGCCCGGCATGACCGTTGTGTGCGGCGACAGCCATACGGCGACCCATGGGGCCTTTGGTGCCTTGGCGCATGGCATTGGCACCTCCGAGGTTGAACATGTGCTGGCCACCCAGACGCTGATCCAGCGCAAGGGCAAGAACATGAAGGTCGAAATCACCGGTAAACTGCGCCCCGGCGTGACCGCCAAGGACATTACCCTTAGCGTGATCGGCGAAACCGGCACCGCTGGTGGAACGGGATATGTCATCGAATATAGCGGCGAAGCCATTCGCGATTTGTCGATGGAGGGTCGTATGACCGTCTGCAACATGGCCATTGAGGGCGGGGCACGTGCAGGTCTGATCGCACCTGATGAAAAGACGTTTGAATATTGCATGGGCCGCCCCCACGCGCCCAAGGGCGCACAGTGGGAAGCAGCCCTGACGTGGTGGAAGACGCTGTTTTCGGATGATGATGCGCAGTGGGACAAGGTCGTGACCCTTAAGGGCGAAGACATCGCCCCGGTGGTCACTTGGGGCACCTCGCCCGAAGACGTGCTGCCAATCACCGCCAACGTGCCCGCTGCATCTGATTTCCAGGGTGGCAAGGTCGACGCCGCCCAGCGCTCGCTCGACTATATGGGCCTGACAGCTGGCACCCCGCTGCAAGATGTCACCATCGATACCGTCTTTATCGGCTCGTGCACCAATGGAAGAATCGAAGACCTGCGTGCGGCGGCTGCAATCCTGAAAGGCAAAAAGATCAAGGACGGGTTGCGGGCGATGATTGTCCCCGGATCAGGTCTTGTTCGCGCGCAAGCCGAGCAAGAAGGTCTGGCAGACATATTCAAGGATGCAGGGTTCGAATGGCGGCTTGCTGGCTGTTCAATGTGTCTGGCGATGAACCCCGATCAGTTGGAACCGGGCGAGCGCTGTGCCGCCACATCCAACCGCAACTTTGAAGGCAGACAAGGCCGTGGTGGCCGGACGCATCTGATGTCGCCTGCAATGGCGGCCGCTGCTGCAATCACCGGCAAACTGACCGACGTACGGGAGATGATGTAATGGACAAATTCAACACTCTGACCGGCATTGCAGCCCCAATGCCGATGATCAACATCGACACTGATATGATCATCCCAAAACTGTTTTTGAAAACCATCAAACGGTCCGGCCTTGGCGTAAACCTGTTTGACGAAATGCGCTATGACGACGACCGCAACGAAATTCCGTCGTTTGTGTTGAACAGGGACGCCTACCGCGATGCCGAAATTCTGGTGGCAGGCGACAACTTTGGTTGTGGATCATCGCGCGAACACGCGCCTTGGGCGATCAAGGATTTCGGCATTCGCTGTGTTATCGCGCCCAGCTTCGCTGACATCTTTTATAACAACTGCTTTAAGAACGGTATCTTGCCGATTGCCCTGCCCCAGGATCAGATCGACGTGCTGATGAAGGACGCGGAAAAAGGGGCAAATGCAAGGATGAGCATTGATCTGGAGGCGCAGACCGTGATGACATCCGACGGTGAGGCGTTCAGTTTCGAGGTTGATGCGTTCAAAAAGCACTGCCTGTTGGAGGGGCTGGACGACATTGGCCTGACCATGGAAAAGGTCTCCTCCATCGACAGTTTCGAAGCGAATGCATCCGCGACGCGCCCTTGGGTCTGACACTGGTGATTCTTATTTCCCCGGTTTTTCGGGGGATTGTTTCCAATTGATCAACACGCCGCTAGTGGGCATAAATCCAGTGCCCACTAGATGTTGCGATCTGCCGTTTTTTCGCCACATTAATGCTGCATGATCGCACCATATTCACCTTCAAAATGCCCTACCCTTTACGTCTTCTTTACCAACAGCCTTGAGAATTAAGGCGCAAGAGGGCAGAAATTTGACAAGAATGAGGCGCGTCACTCAAGCCGGTGACATCAAGTTGGACGTAAAGTGGGACATTGCAATCCACCCGACCAAGTTGAGGGGATGAAACAGTGATTGTACGAATTTCGGGCGCAGCCATGCGCGGCCTGCTGGTCGCCTTGTTGATTGCAACGCCTGCCTTGTTGCTTCCGGACGTCAGATCTGACAGCTCGCAAATTGTTGTGCTGGTGGCTTTGCTGGCGGCTTTTTTGACGTTTGTGGAATACAACTCCCATTTTCCCAGCATCGTGGAATTTCGCGATGCGGCTCCGTTTAACAGATTGCGGTTCGTCGCCCTGTTCATGATTGTGTTTCTGCTAACGATTATCAGCAAAGGCAAAGTTGAACCAACGGCCACGACAAACGCACTGACCTCAATCGGTACGATTATCGGCAATGTTATCGACTTTCCGTTTTCGCCAGTGCGGCTGATTGTGTTGATGTTGCCCAGTGATGCCAGCGCCGATGTTGTTGCCTCCGTGCGCACATCTGCCGGCATTTCCTATCTGATATCGCTGGTTGCTCTGGTTGCCTTTTTGGTGCTGGTGCGCGGATTGGGCTGGCCTGCGCGCAAGGGCGCGTTCAATGTGTGGGTGAACCTGCCGCTCTTTGACCCCACCGCCGGTGGGGATGTCCTGCACAGGTTGCAACGCGATGCGCGGATAAACATTGCACTTGGGTTTTTGTTACCGTTCCTGATACCCGCTGTGGTCAAGGCAGCCTCGGATTTGATTGATCCGATTTCACTATCCAACCCGCAAACTTTGATCTGGACGATTAGCGCATGGGCCTTTCTTCCCGCCAGTATGATCATGCGCGGCATCGCAATGCACAAAATCGCAGATATGATCCAGGAAAAGCGTCGCCGCGCCTATGCCGACGCCGAGGATGTCGGATTTCAAACCGCCTGATCACGGCCCTGTTATTCGCATTGATCGGCGCTCCTGTGATCGCCGATGGGCTGCGGGTTGCAAGTTATCATACCGAGTTGAAACGCGATGGCCCCGGCCTGTTGATGCGCGACATTCTGCGCGACAAGGACCCGCAGCTTGGCGCGATCTACCGGGTATTGACGATCACCAACCCCGACGTCGTCGTTCTGCAAGGGTTTGACTATGATCTGACGGGGGCTGCATTGAACGCTTTCGCGGACCGGCTTGGAACAGATGGGCCGTACTATCCCTACCGTTTTGCCAATCGGCCCAACACCGGCATGCCGACTGTGCTGGATATGGACGGGGATGGCCGTCTCGGCGGCCCCGGAGACGCGCAGGGCTTTGGCCGGTTTTCCGGTCAGGGCGGCATGGCGATCTTGTCCAAACACCCAATCCTTGAAGACGAGGTTCAGGATTTCTCGGCTGTGGCCTGGCGTGAATTGCCGGGCGCCTTACTGCCCGTCACCGACGACAACGCCCCCTTCCCCAGTGCGGGCGCACAGGCCATCCAAAGGCTGTCTTCGGTTGCCCATTGGGTTGTCCCCATCGAACTGCCGGACAAAGCCCGCATCGACCTTTTGGCTTTTCACGCAACACCACCCGTATTCGACGGGCCCGAAGACCGGAACGGCAAAAGAAACCACGACGAGATCATATTTTGGAATCATTTTCTGAACGGTCACATCGGCACGCGGCCTGCCGGGCCCTTCGTCGTGCTGGGTGTTGCCAACAC
>JBAUHN010000001.1:0-3828 GCA_049680295.1 Sulfitobacter sp. | reverse complement strand
GTGCTGGCCAACGTCAGGAAAAAGGCGGCTGACGCCAGTTTTGACGAAGATCTCGCCGAGACGCTTTGGAAAGAACTGATCGAGTGGTCGATTAGGCGGGAAATGGTGCACTTGGGCGATACATAAGTGCACTCTAAGCAATGTGGCCAAGGCCCGAATTGAACCTTGGCCAATTCCCAATTACATCCTGATTTGGCTATGCGACCCTGCTCATCATAAACACACCCAAAAGTCCGAACATCGATCCAAACACGCCCTCAGCCGTTCGCTGGAACTTTCTATAAACGCCGCGTGCCCCGCCGGTTGAAAACAGCAGTCCATATGCCGCGTAGATCACGAAGATGATTGCGCCTGACCCAATCGTAAAGAAAAGCAACATGGCTGTGGACGTAATGGCTGGCCCTACAAATGTTGAAAGCGACGCCCATAACAGAACGACTTTCGGATTTGTCGCTGTGACCGTCAAACCATGCAGGAAGTCGCTCAGCTTGCCGCGACCTTTCACCGCCGTGATCTGGCCACCCTGACCCGTCACCGCGGCTCTCCAGCCTTTGAACCCCAGCCAAAGCAAATACGCCCCGCCGATGCCCCCAAGGATGCGCAGCAACACAGGATAAGCCGAAAACAACGCCCCTAATCCCACCGCCGTCAGGAACGACCACATAAATGCGCCAACCGAAAGACCAAGTGCCACCATCAAAGCCGAAGCGCGACCGGATCCAAGACCGCGTGACGCGACAGCCACAAGGTTTGGGCCGGGCGAGATCGCCGCCGTCGCAAGCGCGATCCATGCGGCAAGTATTAAGGAGATTGAGGCCGTCATATCTTGTCATCCTTCTTAATCGAAGTGGCGTGAATTGTGTTTGAAGCTTCTGGAACCTGGGCGCGCTCGAGACTCACTGGGATCATGCCAGACCATCCCGGTGCGGTAGCGACGCAAGTTTGAGGAATGTCCTGTCCTCGCGCAGCAGAAACTTCTCTTTCTGCGCAAATTCATAGTTCTGACGCCCCAAAGGATCGTCTGCCAATTTGGCGCGATAGGCTTCGTAGTCGGCGAGGCTTTTTACGTTGTAGATCCCATACGCCAACGTGGAAGAGCCTTCGTGTGGGGCGTAATACCCGACCAGATCGGCACCGCAGCGCGGGATCGCCTGCCCCCAAGTCCGGGCATATTCCTCAAACTGGGCCTTCTTTGTTGGATCGATTCGGTAACGAATAACGCAGGTCAACATGGCGTGTGCCTTTCAGGCCGTGACATGCCTCTATCTATCGTCTTGCTGGACGAAAATGCTTCGACTACGGTCGAACCATGAAAGAAGGCCCCAATATCGCCAACGTCGCCGCGCTGATTGGTGATCCTGCCCGCGCCAACATGCTGACGGCCTTGATGAGCGGTAAGGCCCTTACCGTCAGTGAGTTGGCGCAGGAAGCTGGAGTGACGATCCAGACTGCAAGCTCTCATTTGTCAAAACTGGATCGCGGCGGCTTGCTACGGCCACGCAAACAAGGGCGGCACAAGTACTTTTCGCTGGCCAGTTCCGATGTGGCGCATGTTCTCGAAGGACTGATGGGCCTTGCGGCGGGTGCGGGCGATTTGCGAAACCGAACCGGCCCCAAAGATGCTGAACTGCGCAAGGCCCGGGTCTGTTACAACCATTTGGCCGGCGACATGGGGACGCGGATGTTTGATAGCCTGATGGCAAACGGCCATCTTAATCTTACCGGCGAAGACCTGATCCTGACACCAAAAGGCGAAGAGTTCACAGAAGCCTTTGAAATCGATCTGGACAGCCTGCGCAGCAACCGAACGCCATTGTGTCGCGAATGCCTGGACTGGAGCGAACGCAGGTCGCATCTTGCTGGCAGTTTGGGCCGAGCTTTTCTGTCTCAGTTCGAGGAACTGTCCTGGGCAAAACGAGACCCAAAAACACGCGTTGTGACTTTCTCAAACATCGGGGCAAAGAATTTCGAGAGTTTGTTCCGACTACTCTCATGAACGGCCTGCACGGTTGCCCGTGCGACCGCAATGGCTGAATTTCGGCGACAAGAACGCGTTGCGCAAGCGAATGCTCTCTGCGTCGACAATAGCTAAGCCAACAAAAAAGCTGCTGCGTCCCACGTCTTCAGCGCTCTGGCACCACTTCGTGAAGGGGCGGTTTGGATCTGACATCGAAAAGCTAGGTTGAGTGACCGCATTGGCGATGTGAGCTGCATCGCAGCGACAAGTCCGCTGCATATGCAAAGCCATGCTGCATCAGCGAAGTACGAAAAACGAATGGCAGCGAGGTCCCACATCTTTCCAATTTGTGCGCGTCGCAGCGAACGGCGGGGCAGGGGCCTCACCCGAGAATATTTTGGGCAAGATGAAACACGGTAAGAAACACAGTATGGTGCTTTTGGGTGAAAAGACCGGGTTCGAAAATGTGTAATCTCTATTCAAACACAACGGCAAGCGAAGCGATGCGGCAGTTGTTTATGGTGAACGCAAGCCGCGACAGTCTGGGCAACGCGCAACCGCGACCCGGAATTCACCCCAAGGGAACAGCGCCCGTTGTTGCGCTCGATGACGACGGCAACCGCGAGCTGGTAGAAATGTCATGGGGGTTTCGGACGCCGAAAGTTTCGAAACGGACCGGGAAACCGATCAAGCCCGCCGCATGGAACAATGCGCGCGATGACAAGCTGATGAAGTCGGGTCTTTGGAAGGCCAGCTTTTTAGCGCGGCGGTGCCTGGTCCCGGCGTCGAGTTTCAACGAGACGAAGGGACAGAGGCCGGCGACGGATTACTGGTTTGCACTGGCGGGTGAAGGAGAGGATCGCCCGCCTTTTGCCATCGCGGGTCTCTGGCGTCGAGAGAACGAAGATCTTCTCGAACCAGAGCATCCGCGCCGTGTGCACACGATGGTCACAACCGAGGCGAATGATCTTGTGCGACCGATACATGCCAAAGGGCGAATGCCCGTGATCCTCAGACCGGACGACTATGAGACATGGCTTACGGGGTCGCGTGATGAAGCGTTGGCGCTGATCAAGCCATTTCCGGCAGCGGAAATGCGGATCGTTCTGCAGGGCGTGGGTGTGAAGAGCGATGGCGGAGCTGAAGGCGACGCCTGACGAGCGCTGGCTATGACTGTGCCTTGACCAGTTCGTCAGCGATGAGGCCAGTGATACTCGCATAGGCGAGTGATCCGTCCGGTTGTTCGGCTCGGGCAAGCGACTTCGCAATTTCTTCAGGGCGATGGCCGTGCTAAAGCAAGATCGAGATGAGGACGCAAGCGTCTTGAATCTGGAACTCCAAAGCTGAGCCCGATTTGAAACCTGCCGAGTAGAAGACTTCGCGCGGGCGTCCTTCTTCGTTCGGATCGTAGCCCACGGACAGGTGGATCGTATGCCCTTCGGGCGTCTCGATGCGTCGCGTCACGGTCAGGCGGCGTTTGGGCAGATTGTGCCGTGGATCGGGTTTGTCTTTCATGAAGCTATCCTCGAATGTTTTGCGTGTTTGTCGCCGCAAAAAGCCGCCGCCCGGGAGGGAGACGACGGAGTTTGCCGTGAGTGGCATTCGGGTCTTTGTGCCCGCTGCTCGATGTCTGGGTGGCGGGGGCGGCCTTGGCCGCCCCTTGGCTGGCCTTAGGCAGCCAGCGGGACCAGGCGGTATTCGCCTTCGGGGTCTTCGTCGCTGCGCAGGGCGTTCACGCGTACCTGCTGGCCGTTCACCATGACCGACAGAGAGAGGTAGTCGTTGCCCTTCTGGCTGGTCTGCTCCCAGGCCGATCCGATGCGGATCACGCGGTTGCGCGGGGTGCGGGTGGTGATTTCAAAGTCCGGGTG